>NZ_CVTK01000029.1:65176-128207 GCF_900004785.1 Pseudomonas sp. 28 E 9
CCGGCGGTTAATGTTCACTCCATCGAGTCACCCAACAGGGACTCGCCAGGGCCTCAGGGCCTGACCGCTCTTTAACAGTCTGACGTGACCACCGCGACGTACCCAGGCCATTACCTGGGTCGGAAGAAGCTAAATCGCCGCCCATGCAGCCTCTGGATAGCTGCCGTACTCCCTCATGTGAGTACGCGAAACCACGCACAAACCTGCAAAGCATCGAACACGAAATGTGCTAACGCCGGTGAGAGACGACTCGGACCAGCGCGTGGTGGAGACAACAGATTTCACTGGCAGGCCTTCGCAAGAGGGCCTGACGGGAAATCAAACCAGCGAAAGAGGAATCACCATGTTAGGCAAATTGTTCGGCAAGAAATCCGGTCAGGCGCGCGCAGCAGTCTCCAAGCTGGCCAACCGTGACCTGATGGAAGCGGTGGTATACGGCTCGATCTACGTTGCGGCCGCCGACGGCGACCTGGAAGACAGCGAGCTGTCGAAGATCGAAACCATCCTCAGCAACAACCCGGCGCTTCAGGGCTTCGGCGCTGAGCTGTCCAACACCATCGACCGCGCCAAGACCGACTTCAAGTCTGGCGCTCGTATCCTGCGCCAGAACGCCGAGAAAGAGCTCGGCGACCTGGCCCACTCGCCGGCCGAGGCGCTGACAGTCCTCAACGTCATGCTGACAGTGGCCGAGGCTGACGGCGAGATCGAAGCCGCCGAGCTGACCGCCCTGGAGCGTAGCGCCAAGCTGCTCGGCCTGAACCTCAAAGACCACCTGTAATCATGCTGCGCAGGCTCAGCAACAAAGCGCGCGCCATGGCGGCCTACGGGCTCGCCGGTGGCGTTGTCTTCGTCGATTCGGCAAGCCGCATCCTCTCAATGGTTGGCGACTTGGTACTGGTCGCTATGCTGCTGGTGGTGCTGATGGCTGGCAAGGAGAAATCCAGTGAAATCAAAAAGTAGTTCATCCGGTACCAGTGGCGGCGTGGGTTTGCTGGGCTTGCTCGGCATCCTATTCGTTGGACTCAAGCTCACCGGCTACATCGACTGGTCATGGTGGTACGTAACCATGCCGTTCTGGGGTGCGTTTGCAGTCGTCATTGTTGTCGGTGCGCTATGCCTTATCGGCTGGCTGCTGATCAGGCTATTGAGCGCGAAGCGTTAGGCATCACTTATGCTCATTCAATGAGTGGGCAGCAGCATGACGGACCTTTTCACTGATGCCCATCCAGAGCGGTGGGCATCGGGAAAATCACCGAGGGCAAGACGATGGAAAGCTACAAGCACTATCAACAAGCGAAGCTCAACACGAAGTCTGCCTTCGAATGGATGGCAAACAAAGACAAGATCGACTCGCAGAACCATAAGCCTTATGTCCTGAACAAAGTCAGCGTCAGCGCAGAGTACTGCGGACAGGCTTACGCGGGGGCTACGAACTATCACAAGTCGCCAGAGGCATTTAATACCGCGCTTGAAGTCGTGATTCGGATGGAGTTTGGAAGACTTAGTCAGCTTGCTTTGGAGCGGCTGCGAGACGTTGAGCGTGTAGCGCTTATTGGCTGCGAGGATGATATCTCCGCGATAACCGACGAAATTGCCACCGCAAAAGCTGCTCAGTAACAACCAGCGCCACGACCGCCTGTCGTTAACTGCCCGATCCTCTCTATGAGAGCGCATCGGGGTGTGATTTGGAGTTTGCCTCGGCGGATCAGGGGCGCCCTGCGTGCGGGGTGGTGTCGACTAGGTAGCGCTGCCGAAATCGACGTAATTCTTTTGGGTTCGAATCCCTACCAAATCACACCCCGATGCGGACGAAACTGCGGCCTATAACCGCCCACCTGCATCACCGGCGAATAGCTCAACCCGCATTGCGCAGGGTCAGCGCCAACCTGGTATTGGCGAGCTACCTTGATCTGGCACAAGCGCCGTGACAGCCGGGAAAGACCGGCACCCATTCCATAGGGGGCCACTGCCTTCCCAGTGAGCGAGCAACGGAGGATCACCATCATGGACTAGCCAATAGCTGCCCGACGCCACATGCGCCCGGCAGTCACGTACGAAGGTAAAGCCCGGGCAATGTTCGGGCTTTTTTATGCGCCCCTATTACGTCAGCACTCCTCCCCCGCGCCCATCGGCAAACAGCGGGAGGCATGAGTGTTGATGAATACAGGCGAACCAACGAATGGAGAGAGTCATGAAACTTTTCGCCAAATCTACTGGGCTACTAGCCCTTAAGCCTGAGCGAGTCGAAGCCTGCAGGGCTGCTGGCGTGACCATTCTTGGACTGCTTGAGCGCATGCCTGAAGGTGGGATCTTGATTGCCGATACTCGCCCTCGGAAATTCGTTGGTGGTCGCGGCCCTGCTGACCCGGCTGCAACGATGCTTTACGTCGGCGGCGTGTTCAAGCCTGAGAAAACCTTCTATTTCGAGAGCTTTGAGCGCGCGCTAAACAAGGCGTTAAAGCTCGCCGCCTAACCCCAAACACTGGAGGTCGCCATGGCCCGCACTTACGAATATTGGACGGTCAAGGATGGCGAAGACATCGCTATCAAATTGACCGTCGCATATTACTCGGCCCGGAAAGGAAATTTCAGTTCGCAAGCCGCCGATCCCGATGAGTACTTCGGCCATTGCGAAATCAATTGGGAGTCGAAGGACGACACCAGCTTCATGAATGAATCCGAGATTGCCTCGATGGAGGAATGGCTTGTAAACGAGCATTCCGAGTATCTGGCCGACCAAGACTATTACGACTGACCCGCCACCCTGGAGGCGACCATGAACGCAGCATTGAAGATATGCCAGGAGCGTTACGACGCTCAGTTGCCGCCTCCAGTGAGCGAGTCGGCGGTGGAGATTGCCCGCATGGAGTGGCTGTACAACGCCACTGAGCAGCTGGTGCGCTTCGGTCAGGACGTGAAGGTTCAGCGGCGCCTGCGCAGGCCTCAGGTCGTCACGGTCGCTGAACTGGCACTGGCGGCGGACGAGCTGGCGAACAACCGGCAGGCGAGCTGTGAGGTCGGTACTCCGGCGCTCGGCTGGCTGCTGATCGCCAACAACTGCGGCCGGGCTGACAAAGACGCCGCCGCCGACTTGCTGGGGCGAAGCGATCATCCCTTCGGCAAGCTTGGCGAAATTGCAGAGGCCCTACTTCGGCCCCTCGCTGACGATGCACTGGCCGCACAGGCCGAGGACGACGAACTATGAACACCCATACCGCCCTCGCCCGCCTTGGCCTGGAAATCGCCAAGATGAAGAAGTCGTGCACTCCGGTACCTGATCGAACCTTCGTGATGGGCATGATCGAAATGGCCGAGTTCGCCGATCTGGTCGATTCCCCTACCGCCAACCGTTACCGCGATGCGCTGGACGCTAAGTTCGTCGAGCGCAATGCAGAGCTTAAGAGGGCCGCAGCATGACTACCGCGCCAGTTAAATCGCTCATCGACAGCCAGCTCGACGACATCGAGTCGAAAATCGCAATGCTTGGCTTCGGCCTTCCCTTTAATGAACTCATCGGCCGCAAGCGCGAAGACCTGGTGCGCGATCTGCCGCAGCGTCTGGCGCCGACAATGAAGGGCGGACGGATCGCGGTGAGGGTTCGGCCGTGACAACCCGCCAGCGAACCCGGCGCCTACTCATCTGGCGCGGCTCGCTCCCCGTCCTCGCCCTCTTCACCTTCCTGATGTTGCTCAGCGCCCTCGCTGATCGAATCACTCAATAACCAACACCTTCAATCGCTGCGAGCATCGCGGCAAGGAATCCCCATGTCCGCAGTAACAGAACTGGCAGTAGTGCCACCGAAAGAAACCGCACTGACAGTGTTCAGCACGACCAATGGGCTTGACCCCTGGCTTCAGCAGGTTCGGGCAAAGGTTGACGAGTTCAACAAGGTGCTGCCAGATCTTACAACCCGCAAGGGTCGCGAAGCTTATGCCTCAATGGCGCACCAGATCGCCAAATCGAAAACCGCGCTTGAGGCAGTAGGCAAAGAGATTTCAGCCAAGCAAAAGGAAATCCCCAAGCTGATCGACGCCGAGCGCAAGCGCGTATGGGACACACTGGAGTCGTGGCAGAAGGAAGTTCGCAAACCGCTCGACGACTGGCAAGCCGCCGAAGACGCCCGCGTCGGAAAACATAACGACGGTATCCAGCGCATTAAGGACATGGCGCTGTTTGGCGAAACGCCGCCGGCGTCCGTGGTTGCCCGGGTAATCGCCGACCTCGAAGCCATTGAAATCAACGACACATGGGAAGAGTTCCTGCCCGAAGCCGCCCAGGTGAAAGACCAGACTCTGGCGAAGCTGCGCACCCTGCACACCGAGCGCATCCAGTATGAAGCCGAGCAGGCAGAACTGTCCCGCCTGCGTGCCGCCGCCGAAGAACAGGCCCAGCGCGACCGCGATGCAGAGATTGCACGGGTAGCCGCCGAACAGGCCCGGCTCCAGGCCGAGCAGCAGGCCCAGGCAGAGCGCGAAGCTGCCGCACGGCGTGAACAGGAACTGCTGGACCAGGCCGCCGCCACTCAGCGCGCCGCTGCACAGGCTGCGCTCGACGCAGAGGCAGCCGCCGAACGCCAACGCCTGCAACTGGAACTACAGGCCGAACAGGCACGTACAGCGGCAGCCCAGGCAGAAGCAAGCCGTGTCGCTGCCGAACAGCGCGCCGAGCAAGACCGACTCGCGGCCATCCGCCGACAAGAGGAAGCCGTGGAGCAGGCTCGACTGGCTGAGGTTGCCCGGGCGAACGCAGCGGCAGACGAAATACTGCGCCAACAGCAGGAGCGTCAGGCTGATGTAGCGCACAAGTCGAAAATCCTGGGCGAAGCCAAGCAGGCTTTGATCGGCATGAACATCAGCGAAGAGCTGGCCAAGGCCATCGTCCTGAAGATCGCGCGCGGCGAAGTGCCGAACGTATCCATTCAATTCTGAGGTTGCCATGACTAACTCAGCCCTGGCCGAGCGCGCCGAGACTCGGCAGGTCGCCAGCCCGGCGGCCACCAACGAATCAACCGCGATGCTGACAATGATCCAGCGGGCCGCGACCGACCCAGCATTCGATGCAGACAAAATGCAGAAGATGATGGAGATGTACGAACGCCACACGGATCGTACGGCGGCGGCAGCCTTCAATGCGGCAATGGTTCGGGCCCAATCTGAAATCGGCCCGGTGTTTCGCGACAAATTCAACGCGCAAACAAATAGCGCTTATGCCGCGCTTGAGTCGATTGATCGGAAGATTTCGCCGGTGTACACGCTCCACGGGTTTTCGCTGTCGTTTGGAACTGGTGATAGCCCATTGGCAGGCCATATCCGCACCGTATGCGACTGCATGCATGAGGCCGGGCATACAAAGACCTATCACGTCGATCTCCCTATCGACTCCGCGGGGATCAAAGGCAGCGTAAACAAGACTGGGGTGCATGCAAGCGGCTCAACCTTCAGCTATGCCAGGCGCTACCTGACGATGATGATCTTCAACGTCGTGCTGACGAACGAAGATAACGACGGAAACGGCGACGAGGGCCAGCCTCAAAGCCTTGGGGAGCTGATGAACCTATGGATCCCAAAAGCCTACGCAGCTGACTCCAAAGAATCGCTCACGGCAATCTGGCAAGAGGGGGTCAAGGCCTCTCAGGACCTGAAAGTCACCGACAACAAGACAGCAACCGATCTTTACGAGGCTTTGAAAGTCGCCGTCACCACTCGCGGCTCGCAACTCAGCGCCGCGCCGCAAGAAGGAGCAAGCCAATGATCATCGTCAACTGCACACAAGGGTCCGCCGAGTGGCTTCAAGGACGCGCCGGGGTGATCACCGCCAGCATGTTCAGCACTGCTCGCTCCAAAGTAAACGGGCTGACTGCGCAGCAGCGCAAGTATGTGGAGGCAATGCTCGCTGGACACAGTGAAGTCCGCGCCCGTGATATGGCCGGCTACAAGGCTGCGCCAAAAGCAGAAGTCGTTCAGCGCACTCTGGACGGAGAAAAAGTCGGCGAGCCGTCGAATGCGGCCCTGTCGTACGCCTTTGAGCTAGCGGTAGAGCGTATCGGCGGTGCGCCACTGGATGGCGGGTTTGAGACTTGGCAAATGCGCCGAGGGCATGAACTCGAACCAGAGGCGCGAATGGAGCATGAGATCCAGACCGGCCTCATCGTCACCCAGGTTGGCTTGGTGAAGACCGACGACGGCGTGTTCGGCGCCAGCGCGGATGGATTCATCGGCGACGACGGAGGCTCGGAGTACAAGTGCTTCCTGGCGCCCGACAAGCTTCGCTCCTTTCACATCGACAACGATGCCAGCGAGGTGATTGACCAGGTGCAGGGCTGCATGTGGATCACTGACCGCAAGTGGTGGCACATCGGGATGTACTGCCCGCTACTCAAGGCGGTAGGCCGCCAGCTCTGGTGGAAAGAATTCCAGCGGGACAATGACTACATTGAAAGCCTCGAAGAAGACCTGTGGGAATTCAAACTGCTGGTCGACGGGTACGAGGCGGCGCTCAGGAGCAAAGCAGCATGATCAGCATCCTACAGAACGAAGTGGAACGCCTTCGGCCGGCATCCAGCGAACTGGCCGCCGCTGTTGAGCAGTTCTTGGCCGCCGGCGGGCAGATTGAAGAAGGCCCGGCCAGCGGCTACATCCCCAAGCCAATTACCTACAGTAACCAGATGCCGCCTGCGCCGAAGCCGTTTGTTCGGCGCCGCGTCGAACCGGTACCGGAAAGGCTGCCCACCAAGCTTGAAGAGCAGATCGAAGCGCGCAAGCAACGCTTGGCGAAGGTGATGGAACTGGCGCCGCATCACACCCAGGGCGAAATCGCCACGATGATCGGTGTCAGCCGCCGGTCGCTGCTGAATATGTCGCGGGAATTCAGCTTCAAGTTCAAAACCTCGCCTCGTGGCAGGCATGGCAACCCCGAGCACATGAAAGCGCTCGCCGATCGAGACGCCAAGCTGGCAGAGCGCATCAAGGCATTCATGGAGCTCGGAATCAGCCGCCGGAAGGTCTGCGGGAAACTCGGGATCAACACGAAGACCCTGGCCCGCATCCTCGCAAATCACGCGATCGACTATCCATTGTCGGCTCCAGGCGGAAAACGATGCGCCGCATAGCCCGCACCCAGCAACGCAAACGTCAAACCTGGCTCGCACTGCCGGCCAGCGGAATAGAAGAGGTAGGCCATGGCAGCAGTACCGCAGAAAGAACGCTCGGCCAAGTCTGCCAGGAAGCGCGTGGCGAATGCCGAAGAGGAATTGAGGCTCAGGGTTCGCCCCGGAACGCGCCAGGCGCTGGCCGATCTGATGGAGTGGTCAGGCATTTCTGAGCAAGGCGAGGCGATGACGTTGATGATTCATCGCTTGCACGAACTGGGCTCAAAGTCCAAAGCGATACTTGAACCGCCGCGCCACGAATTCGAGATAACCGAAAACGTGGCGCGGGAATTCCGAAATAAAAGCCTTCTCGCCATCCAGAAAGACCCGGGCGACGAAATCATCGAACCCGCATAAACCACCCTACTCGCTGCATCCGGTAACCGGAGGGCGGCGCCTATCTGAGGTAATCGCATGAAAACCGAAATGATCACCCTGAAGCACGGTGACGCGTCTATCAAGATGCCCGCGTCGTCCCTGGCAAAGCTGGCCATGGCCAGCGTGTTCGCTCAGATGTTGCCACCGGCGGCGAATGTGCAGGCGGTAGCTCCGTCCTCCGTACCGGAAATCGGCCACCCATGGGCAGGCCAGGGCGGTCTCAACGGCGGCTTTGTTCAAGCTCGCGGCGACGTGCCAGCGCATTACCTGATCATCGCCACCAAAGACGTTGGCGACCATGAATGGGGCGGCCGTGGAGTGGAACTGAAAGGCCTGAGTAAGACCGACGGATACACCAACACCCAGGTGCTGATCGGTAACGACGACGAGCGCAAGTATCCCGCCGCTGACGCGTGCGCCGAGTACCAGGCCGATGGTCATCATGACTTCTACCTGCCGGCCGCTGCCGAGCTGTACCAGGGCTGGCTGAACTGTCCCGAGGTGTTCGCCCAGGACTGCTACTACTGGTCGAGTTCGCAGCGCTCAGCCTACTACGCATTCGGCATGGGCTTCGATGATGGCGGTCAGTACGGCACCGGCAAGGGCGACGAGCTCCGTGTCCGCCCCGTCCGCAGATTCTTTATTTAATCCTTCATTCATTCGTTCTTGATCCGGCACACCAGGGCGCACAGCGCCTTTTTTGTTGCCTTCGAAAAGAGGAAGCACCATGTCCGCAGTTGAGAAAGCAGCAGTAACCATCCCGGAAATCGGCCAGGCCTACGGCGGCGGCTTCGTCAGCGGCATTACCCGCGACCCGGTAACCGGCAAGCGCGCCCTACACATCACTGCCGGCGCAGCGCATGAGCTGGTCGGTAAGTGGGGCGAGTACGGCGTGAAGATCGAAGGCGCCGACAGCTTCACAGACAGCCTGCCCAATACCCAGGCCATGGCAGCGGCCGGCAGCGAACTGGCGGCGAAGGTGCTGGACCTGAACATTAGCGGCTTCACCGACTGGGCGATCCCGGCTCGCGACGTTCAGGAGCTGCAATACCGTCACTTCAAGCCGACAACCGAAGAGAACTGGGAGAACTCGCGCAACGGTGAAAACCCGCACAGCGAACCGTTGGGCCAGCTGTATAGCGCCGAAGACCCACTGCAAACCGTTCATGCCGCCTTCCAGGAGGGTGGCGCCGAAGCCTTCCGTGACACCTGGTACTGGTCGAGTTCGCAGCGCTCAGCCACCAACGCTTTCTACATGACATTCGGTGATGGCTATCAGTACTTCGGCGCCAAGTTCAGCGAGCTCCGTGTCCGCCCCGTCCGCAGTGAATTTATCGATTAATTCGCTTATTTAATCCGGTCGCTTGCGGCCGGTTGCTTTTGCTTTTTGGAGCTGTACCGCAATGGGAATGCACACCGATCTGTCGATCTACCGGGCCGCCATGGGCCTCTTGCACATGGCAACCCTCCTGACTCGCAATATCCCGCGAGACCTCAAACAATCGCTGGGCAAGCGAGTGATCGACGAATGCATCGAGGTCGTGATGCTGATCGCCCGTGCAAACGCAACCCAGGACAAGCGACCACACCTGACCCTGCTGGTCGAGAGGGTTCAAGTGGTCGAGTTCCTGATGCGCCTATTCAAGGACAGCCGATTTATCAGTGTCGAACAGCATGCCAAGGCGATAGAGGTAACAGCCTCCGTCGGTAAGCAAGCCAACGCCTGGAAACGCTCCACCCCAACCGCGCCCGCTACCTGAAGGTTACGGCTTTCTGGTCTGTGCGAATTGAATCTGGTCGTGCCGCTGACCTGATAGGTCACCGCCATGCGCATCAGGGATACCGACGGTCTAAAGCGTCCGTGCAGGTCTCGCGCAGTTTCCTTGCTGATCGGCTATGCCTTCGGCTTGGTGACGTAGATAGCACGATAGGTCGCAGCGCTCAGCCAACAACGCATTCAACATGAACTTCGATGATGGCAATCAGAACAACAACGACAAGTTCAGCGAGCTCCGTGTCCGCCCCGTCCGCAGATTCAACTTTGGGTCCCTACCCGTTTCAGGATTTGGTTCAGGCCTATTACGACTGCCGGCGCACCAAGCGCAACAGCGACAGCGCGCTGGCTTTCGAAATGAACCTGGAGCGGAACCTGATCCAGCTACACGACGACCTGATTGCCGGCACTTACCGGCCAGGCCGATCCATTTGTTTCGTGGTCACCCGCCCGAAAGCCCGCGAAGTTTGGGCAGCAGCCTTCCGGGACCGCGTCGTCCACCACCTCATGTACAACCATGTGGCGCCGCGCTTCTACGCCAGCTTCATAGCGGACAGTTGCGCATGCATTCCAGGGCGCGGCACGCTGTACGCCGCGAACCGGCTTGAATCGAAGATCCGGAGCGCCAGCGAGAACTGGTCGAAGCCAGTCTTCTACCTCAAGTGCGACCTGGCCAACTTCTTCGTCGCCATTGATAAGGCGGTGCTGCGCAAGCAGCTGGAAGCCAGAATCACCGAACCCTGGTGGTTGGCCCTGGCTACGCAGATCCTCATGCACGACCCGCGCGAGGATTACGAGACCCGCAGCCCGGCGCACTTGTTCAACCGGGTACCGCAGCACAAGCGTCTGGTAGCGCAGCCTGCCCGCCTCGGCCTGCCGATCGGCAACCTGTCCTCGCAGTTCTTCGCCAACATCTACCTCGACGCCCTGGACCAGTTCGCCAAGCACACGCTGCGCGCCAAGCACTACATCCGGTACGTCGATGACTTCGTGTTTTTGCATGAGTCACCGCAGCAGCTCAACCAATGGATGGCCGAGGTCGAATCATTCCTGCCCAGGCTCGGCGCCAAGCTGAACCCCACGAAGACGATACTGCAGCCTGTGGATCGCGGCGTCGACTTCGTTGGCCACGTCATCAAGCCATGGCGCCGCACCACTCGCAAGCGATCTCTAGCCCAGGCACTGAAGCGAACAGCCGCAGCGCCCGCCGAGGATCTGCGCGAGACAGCAAACAGCTACTTCGGCCTGCTCAGTCAGGCCAGCCACAGCCATACGGACCGGGCGGCTCTCGCCCGCGTCGTGCTGAAGCGCGGCAACAGCGTGAACGCAGCGCTGACCAAGACCTTCCAGAAGAAATAACTCCAACCCCATATCAATGAATCACGCCAGCCGGCGAGGATCCCCTATGCCTACTCACAACATCGTCAGCATGAGCGGCGGTAAAGACAGCACGGCTACGCTGCTGGTCGCCCGCGAGCTGGATGTGCCGAACCTCAGCGCTGTAGTAGCTGACACCGGGCATGAGCATCCAGAGACTTACGACTACATCCACTACCTGGCGGAAGCCACTGGCGTTCCCATCCGGTGGGTGAAGGCAGACTTCTCCAGGCAGATCGCCGGCAAGCGCAAATTCATCGAGACCAAGTGGCGCGAAAAAGGTGTAGCGGAATCGGTGGTGCTGGGCGCTTTGGAGGTTCTCCACCCTACCGGCAACCCATTCCTAGACTTGTGCCTGTGGAAAGGCCGGTTCCCCAGCACCAAAGCGCGCTTCTGCACCGACGAACTCAAGCGCAATCCAATCATCGAGCAGGTATACCTGCCGCTCATGGATGGCGAAAACATGCTGCTGTCCTGGCAAGGCGTTCGGGCTGATGAGTCGCCGGCCCGGAAGTACCTACCAGAGTGCGATGAGGTTGGAGGCGGCCTGTTCAACTACCGGCCCATTTTGAAGTGGACGGTTGATTCGGTCTTCGAGGCTCACCGGGCCGCCGGCATCAAGCCGAACCCGCTGTACTTGCAAGGCTGCAATCGCGTTGGCTGCATGCCCTGCATCATGTGTGCGAAAGACGAACTCAGGCAAATAGCCGCAAGGTGGCCAGAGGAAGTTGACCGTGTACGCGAGTGGGAACGCCTGGTGAGCATCGCCAGCAAGCTCGGCGCCGCCACGTTCTTCGCCACAGTGACCGACCCCACCGTCAGGTCGGACGACAAGGTGAGTGCAGTCACGCACGGCATTGACCGAATCGTCGACTGGAGCAACACCGCCCGCGGCGGCCGCCAGTTCGACATGGTCGACCTGATCGCCCGCACCGACAGCCAGAACAGCTGCTCTTCAGCTTACGGCCTTTGCGAATAACTCCCCGCCCCACTCCACCGCCCGGGCATGGCCCGGCAAGGACTCCCCGTGAAACGAATTTACCTCAGCGGCCCTATGACCGGCCTGCCCGACCTAAACTTCCCGGCCTTCGCCAGTATGACCGACAGCCTGCGCGCAGGCGGTCACACCGTCACCAACCCCGCCGAGCTCAATCCGGACGGCGGCAGTTGGAACGACTGCATGCGCCGCGACATTGCCGCCCTGATGGAGTGCGACACCGTGGCCACCCTGCCCGGCTGGGAGCATTCAAAGGGCGCGTGCCTGGAAGTCCTGATCGCCAAACGCCTCGGCATGACCGTTGTGGATGCCCATGATCTGGTAACGAGGGAGGCTGTATGAGCGAGGTAAAAAGCTTCTGGTGCCACGAGGCATCTAACGTCTTGTGCGTGCGGGCCTCAGACTTCGACAACTTGACCCGCCTGTTTCTGGACGCCGCCGAGCGCGCCGTTGCTTCGGAGCGCCGCGAGAAGGAACTGCAACAGCGCCTGACCGCAGCGGATGAGCGGGCGGATAGCTTTGATCGGCTTTACACCTCATCGCTTGATGAGCGCGATCAACTACAGCAGCGGGTGGATGTGCTGGAGGCTTGGTGCCGAAAAATCATGAACAGTTCGGAGACGCTGCTATCGACAGCGCACGAAGAAGAGCTTTTCGGCCTGGTTGAGCCGGCAGATGCGGGCGGCTATGGCCTGGATGATCAGCCCTGCTGCACGGTTTCGCCCGAGGATCAGGCGCTGCTTGACGCTGGCGACTACACACCGGAAGAGCTGTTCGGCATCGGCGGAAAGCCTTCCTGCCCGAAGTGCGCCAAGCCCTAACCCAACTCCCCGCCTACTGCTGGTGCCTGCTGGCACTGGAACAACTGATTTGCTGAGGTGATTTATGCAGCAGAAATCGAATGACTTTGTAAAAATTGTCCATGTCTGCGAGCGATGCCGAAAGAATGGGGTTGCGTGTCTTACGCCGCAGGATCGCTGCCACTTCAAGAAGAGCAAGAAGCCATGACCACCAACCAAACGATTGACGGCGTGCTGGCGCCGCTTGAGCTGCTGGCGGCCTTCGCGACATACGTGGCGGATAGTCCTAATGCAATTATGCGGGCAAGAGCAAAGGAGCTGCGCACCCTGCTGGATGCGCCTACCGATCCTACGTCAGCACTCAACCGCGCTTGGCAGGCTGGCTACGATACCGGCTACTACGCGAAGAACCCGGCTCACGAGCGGCCAGCCGCCCAGCCCCAGGGCGAGCCGGTGGCACGCCACCCTGACGCAATCATTGAGGGCGTGATGACCTCGGTTGGTATAACCCACGCGATCTACGCCAGCACTGTTTCGCTCAAGCATGGCGATCAGGTGAAGCTCTACGCCGAGCAGCCCGCGCCGGTAGTGTCGGTGCCTGAACGCCTGGTCATGACCGACGGCCTGCACAGCTATGAGTACGTCACCGGCCACAATGACGCAATCGGCAAGATGCTCGGCGTCAAACCCTAAAGAGTACGGATGTACTCCACCCGCAGAACCTGTAACCCCTCCCCTTTCAAAGTCAGCCGCTATAGCGGCAAGGACAAGTGTTGCCGTGAGCATCATCGACGACGTAATGACCGACAAGATCACCCTGCACGGCCTGGGCTTTGTGCAGGTCCAGCTGGAAGGCAATCAACGCCTGCACGTCTGGCACCCTGAACTGCCCAGGCGTGCCTGCTTTGCCCACTCTGCGATCCACGACCACCGCTTCAACTTCACCTCCCGCGTAATCGTCGGTACTCAGTTGAATCACTGCTTCAAGATGGAGCGATGCGACGACGGGGCCTACATGCTTTATCTGCATGAAGGTTCGCGCACTGCCGGCGGCGGGAGGCCATGGACACCTGATGGCCGGGCCAATCTGGTTATCGACGGTGAGTTCAAGGTAGCGGCGGGCAATGACTACAACACCATCGCCTACGACTACCACGCTACTACGCCGGGCGGTGATGGTCGGGTGGCGACGATCATGGCGAAGCGAGGCGAGTACCCGGCAGGCGCCCACTCGACCTGCACTTTCGGCGTTCAGCCAGACACTGACTTCGATCGCTACCAGTGGTCACCGACCCAGCTCTGGGAAATCGTCTCCGATGTGATGCTCGGCCAGCGGGTGACGCCATGATCGCCACCCTCTGGTTCGCCTACGTCCTCATCTACAAGGGGCCAAGGCCATGACGCAGCCAATGCAGGAACAGTTTGAGCAGGCGTTCAGCGATGACAACGGCAAGCTGCCGGTATCGTTCATCAAGCTGCAGCGCCTTGGCGATAGCTACAGCGTGCCGCGGGTTGCCCGGGCCTGGTACTGGTTCAAGCGCTCCCGCGAAATTCTGGTGGTGGACCTGCCGACGGTTGGCCCTTCGCCGGAACCGCCGGAAGACGCCATCGACGACAGCTTCCTTGATGCCCATCACGCCAAGATACGCATGCGCAATGGCTGCCTCATGGCCATTAAAGCTGCTGGCATCACAATCGCGGGGGAGTCGAATTAATGAGCATAGTTCGCGAAAACTTGATGACTCGCCCCGGCTACACCCCGTACTGCGGCAACGGTCATTGCAGTATGCCGCGCACCAATTGGACAGGCGAACAGTTCAAGTGCCCTTATTGCAACTGGGTGTCGCAGTTCCCGGCGGACTTCATCGCTGAGTACAAAGCAAAGTGGCACGCAGCGGTGAAGTCGTGAAGCGTTTCTTCCGGCGCAAAGCCGAAGCCTGGCTGATCCTGCTGGCAGCCAAGATCCTGATAGACCGCAACGTCCAGCGCGCAGCAGTGGTATCCCGCCGCGACAACAACGAGATGTGGAGCATGGCCGAAAAGCTCGAAGCCATCGCTCAGCGCATCAGCAAGAACTACCCCTAGCCCCAATCCCCCTACATGCCTGCCGGTGAGCGGCGGGCGAGGTATCACCATGAGCGAATTCCAGCTCTATCTTGGCGATTGCCTGGAGGTCATGAAGCAGTTGCCCGACGCCAGCGTCGATATGGTGCTGGCTGACCTGCCATACGGCACCACGCAATGCGCCTGGGACACCATCATCCCGCTTGAGCCGCTTTGGCGTGAGTACTTGCGGATCGCCAAGCCAGAGGCGGCCATCGTATTGTGCGCGGCCCAGCCGTTCGCGTCGATGCTGGTAGCGAGCAACCCGAAGCTCTATCGGTATGAGTGGATCTGGGAGAAAGGAAACGCCACCGGCTTTCTCAACGCCAAGAAGCAACCGCTTCGGGCTCACGAAAGCGCCCAGGTTTTCTATCGCAAGCAGCCGGTTTACAACCCGCAAATGTCCAGCGGTCACGAACGCAAGACGGCCAAGCGCAAGACGGTCAACTCCGAGTGCTACGGAAAGGCCCTGGCCCTGACTGAATACGACTCGACAGAGCGGTACCCGCGCTCGGTGCAGTTCTTCTCCAGCGACAAGCAGGCCGGCAGCTTTCACCCGACCCAGAAGCCTGTGGCCTGGATGCAGTTCCTGATCAGCACCTACACGCAGCGCGGCTCGGTGGTGCTGGATAACACGATGGGCAGCGGCACCACCGGCGTGGCCTGTATGCAGCTGGGTCGGCGGTTCATCGGCATCGAGCAGGACCGCGAAATCTACGTGACCGCGAGCCAGCGAATCAACGAAGCGATCGCCATCCGCGACACGCCGGTACCGCAAATCGATCTGTTCGCAACAGCCTGACCCTACCAACCCACCTTCTGCCGCCAAGCGCGGCAAGGACACCCCATGTTCGCTATGAAACTCACCCTGATACTGCTGGGCGCTTTGCTGTACCTGGTAGGAACACTCGGCTGGTTCGGCTGGTTCTGGCTCGACCTGCTGGACACCGGAACCACCGAGGCACTGATCTACGCCTTCGCCGGTACCTGCGCCTGGCTGCTGATCACCTTTGGCCTGGCAATCCACATCATCAAGACAGCGCGGCCCACGGTGGGCGCAAGGAGAGAGCCATGAACAGGGCAGAAAATATCGACCGCTTCCTGCGCCTGGATGAGGTGCTTCACACGACAGGCCTAGGGCGCAATACCGTTTATCGTCGGATCAGGGAGGGCACCTTCCCAAAACAGGTTAGAATAGGCCCCAACTCAGTCGCCTGGCGCCAGTCGGCAATTGCTGAATGGATGACCTCAATTACGCCCAGCAACGACCAATCAGTACATTGATCAGTACACCAGTAACTGACAAACGCACAGACCCCTTTAAAACCCTGCCTTACAGGTTATACCGTGGAAATCTTCAAAGAGTTTACGTTCGAATCCGCCCACCGCCTGCCCCACGTCCCGGACGGCCATAAATGCGGGCGCCTGCACGGGCATTCGTTCAAGGTGGCGATCCACTTGAGCGGCGACCTGGATCCCCATACCGGCTGGATTCGCGACTTCTCGGAAATCAAGGCGATCTTCAAGCCGCTCTACGAGCGTCTGGACCACAACTACCTCAATGACATCCCCGGCCTGGAAAACCCCACCAGCGAAGTGCTGGCCAAGTGGATCTGGGTTGAATTGAAACCCTTGCTGCCGGAACTCAGCGCGATTCGCATCCATGAGACGTGCACCAGCGGCTGCATTTATCGCGGCGAGTAAGCGATCCAGCGTTGAAGAACCACCTGCGGGTGGTTTTTTTACGCCTGGTCGCAGCTGATCCAATTTGTTTCACGACTGCACTGCTTTCGCGCTTGATAGGCCACCTTGAACCCTCGCGCCGACGCCCTTCCTGCGCTTGGCTGTCGATACACCGCTGCCGAAGGCTTGGCACGCTCGGTGCAACAGGCCTGCGTCTTCATTCAGGGAGCAAGGCACATGACCCAGCAAGAATCCGGCAACGATTACCCGCTCAGTGAAGTGCCGCTGCATGCGCGCAAGGGCCTTGCGTCCACGGCCATGGTGCTGCTGGGGTTCACGTTTTTTACGGCAACGATGTTTGCCGGCGGCAAGCTGGGGGTGGCCTTCAGTTTTACCGGCATGCTCGGCGTCGTGGCCCTGGGTAACCTGCTGCTGGGTATATACGCCGCAGGGCTGGGGTACATCGCCTTCAAGAGCGGCCTGAACTCGGTATTGATGGGGCGGTTTTGCTTTGGTGAAATCGGCAGCAAGCTCAGTGACCTGATCCTCGGTTTCACCCAGATTGGCTGGTACGCCTGGGGCACCGCCACCGCCGCCGTGGTGCTGGGCAAGTATTTCGCGTTGAGCCAGGGCAGCGTGCTGGCCTTGATGGTGGTGTTTGGCCTGGTGTTCTGTGCGACCGCGTACGTGGGGTATCGCGGGCTGGAAATCCTGTCCTATATCGCGGTGCCCGCCATGGGCCTTTTGCTGTTGCTGTCGATGTGGGTCGCCACCGTGAAGGTCGGCGGGCTGGACGGCCTGCTGGCGGTGGTGCCGACCGCAGAGTTGGACCTGTCCACGGCGATCACCCTGGTATTCGGCACCTTTGTCAGCGGCGCGACCCAGGCCACCAACTGGACGCGGTTCTCCCGCTCGGCCAGGGTTGCGGTGCTGGCCAGCCTGATCGGTTTTTTTATCGGCAACGGCCTGATGGTGCTGATCGGCGCCTACGGCGCCATCGTCTATCAGCAACCGGATGTGGTGGAAGTCCTGCTGTTGCAGGGGTTCGCCATGGCAGCGATGGCCATGTTGCTGCTCAATATCTGGAGCACCCAGGACAACACCATCTACAACTTCGCCGTCGCCGGTTGCAACCTGCTGCGCACCCGGCGGCGCAAAACCGTGACCCTGGCCGGTGCGGTGATCGGCACCCTGCTCGCCTTGCTGGGCATGTACGACATGCTCGTGCCGTACCTGATTCTGTTGGGCACGGTGATCCCGCCGATTGGCGGGGTGATCATGGCGGACTTCTTCTATCGCTATCGCGGCCAGTACCCACGCCTGGCAGATGCCCGCCTGCCCGCGTTCAACTGGCCCGGGCTGACGGCGTACGCGGTAGGTACGCTGCTGGCGTTCAACTCGCCCTGGGTTGCACCGCTGGTGGGGATCGCGGCCGCGTCGCTCACCTACGTACTGCTCAGCACCGTACTGCGCGTGCGCGCACCGCTGGCTGACGTCCAGGCATGAGCCTGGGCACCGCCAATGGTAATCTGACGGTCGCCTGATTGAATTTAGCCAAGAGGAACTTGACCATGCACATCATCAATGCCCGCCTGCGCGACCGTGAAGGCCTGCATGATCTGCACCTGGAACACGGCCGGATCGCCAGCATCACCGCGCAAACAGGCGTACCGATGTTAATGGCCGGCGATCTGGATGCCGCCGGCAACCTGGTGATCCCGCCCTTCGTCGAACCGCACATCCACCTGGATGCCACGCTCACCGCCGGCGAACCCCGCTGGAACATGAGCGGCACCCTGTTCGAAGGCATCGAATGCTGGGGCGAACGCAAAGCCACCATCACCGAGGAAGACACCAGGACTCGCGCGAAGAAAACCATCCAGGCCCTCGCCGCCCACGGTATCCAGCATGTGCGCACCCACGTCGACGTGACCGACCCGGACCTCACCGCGCTCAAGGCCATGCTGCAAGTGCGTGAAGAAAGCGCGCACCTGATCGACCTGCAAATCGTGGCCTTTCCCCAGGAAGGCATCGAGTCGTTCCGCAATGGCCGTGAACTGATGGAAGAAGCCATTCGCCTGGGCGCCGACGTCATCGGCGGCATCCCCCACTTCGAGTACACCCGCGATCAAGGGGTGAGTTCGGTGAAGTTCCTCATGGACCTGGCCGAACGCACCGGCTGCCTGGTAGACGTGCATTGCGACGAAACCGATGACCCGCATTCACGCTTTCTTGAGGTGCTGGCCGAAGAAGCGCGCAGCCGCGACATGGGCGCCCGCGTCACCGCCAGCCACACCACCGCCATGGGCTCCTACGACAACGCCTACTGCGCCAAACTGTTTCGTCTGCTGGGCCATTCCGGCATCAGCTTCGTCTCCTGTCCCACCGAAAGTATCCACCTGCAAGGTCGCTTTGACAGCTTCCCGAAACGCCGAGGGGTCACCCGCGTCAACGAACTGCTCGAAGCCGGCATGAACGTGTGTTTCGGCCAGGACTCCATCGTCGACCCCTGGTATCCCTTGGGCAACGGCAACATCCTGCGGGTATTGGAAGCCGGTTTGCACATCTGCCATATGCTCGGCTACCGCAACCTGCAGAGCGCCCTGGACCTGGTCACCGACAACAGCGCCAAGGCCATGGCGCTCGGCGACCGCTACGGCCTGGCACCCGGCCGACCGGCCAACCTGTTGGTGCTGTCGGCAGACAGTGACTATGAGGTGATTCGCAGCCAGGGCCTGCCGTTGTATTCGATCCGCAACGGCAAGGTGCTGATGAAGCGTCAGCCGGCCCAGGTTGAATTTATGTAACGCGGCGCTAGACGATCGAGTCGATGTCCAGCACTTGCGCTTTGCCCAGGTCGCTGTGGATGGGTGAAGGGATACTGGCAACCTGGGACAACACTCGGTTTTCCCGGTGCGTGAACCAGCGCTTGAGGCCCTGTTGCAGGTGGGCGCCCTGGGCGTGGCTGCCATACACATCGCGCCCATCAAGACGGCGCCAGCGCAGGCTGGCCAGGCGCTCGCGACTGGTATGCAAGCGGTCGATCTCTGCATTCAAAGCGTCGTTATGCTCATGGCTACGGTCGTTGGCCGGCCGCATGCGGGCCAGTTCGCGGCGTTTGGCCCTCAGTTGCTCGCGCATGTCTTCGAGCGCTCGATCAAGCCACTCCAATTCCCTCGCAGTGACCAGAGGACCCTGGCTATCCAGGGTTTGCTGCCAGCGGCGCAATGTCGCCCAGGCCGCAGGAATATAGCTGGCGGTCATGAAGTGCTGGTTGGCCTGGAAGAGCTGCCTCAACAGGTTGTCGCGGTCGGGCATGTCGCCGTGCAACCGCAACGCCCGATTGCAGCCCAGTTCCTGGATCGATTCACAGCCAGGTTTCCATAGCACCGAAGAATGCGTGCCATCCGGGAGTGTGATAGGCATGAAGTGCTGTTGTTCGCCATGGTGCTGGTAGGCATTGCCACCGACGCGCACCAGGCCGGCGGCGAACAGCAAACCGCCGGCCGTGGGCGCACTGAACAGGGTGACAGCCCCGGGCACCCACAGCTTGGCAGTGGTGTTCATCCACGGCGCCGGGACACTGGGGACAGGGTCGTTATGGTTGACGATTCGATGGTGAACCAGGGCAGAGGCGCCGGCGATAAATTCGGAATCGGCGGCGCGGGGGGCACCGTAGGTGTAGAGGAGTGGGTTGTAATGGGCGTCCGGGATTCGGCGCAGTCCTTCAGCCAGCAGCAGGGCGATCGCGCCACCCAGGCTGTGGCCGCAGATGACAACACGTTGACCGATGTGATATCGCGAAAGGTAATCCAGAACAAAGTGAAACGTGGCTTGGAATGCTTGGTAAAAACCTCGGTGAGCTTTACCTGCGCCTTCGAGGAAAGGGACTTGATGAGCATCTGCGTCGCGTAAAGCGTCCGCGCCACTGGCAGTGCCACGGACAGCTATGAGTACAACCTCATCGTGATGGCAGATAAAAGCTTGCGTGTCAGTTCCGGATTCAACGTCGTTAAAAAAATGTATACGCTGCGGATGCTCACCAGGCGGGTGATTGCGCTCATATAATTCAGGGTCGAAAGGCAGAATCTCAAAGCGACGAGAGTAGGCTACGTCTTCATACAGTGGATAAAACCGCTGTACTTGTTTTGAGTCGAACTTCCAAGCCTCCCGGTAGCATGACAACTGTTCTACAAACACGTTTCCTATGCTCGGGTTCAGCGGAAAAGTGACCGTATCCGCAACTCCGGTTGGGGGATCCTGACCAAATTCGCAATAACTCAATGTGGCCATGAGCGCCAACTGGTAAAGGTTCAGTGCACAAAACTGATCATCAGTGGAAATAATTGGCCGTAGCGCTCGTAAAGGACGCACCTCCAAAACCGTAAATTGGTTTGGGAATAGCACCACCCCTTTGAATAAGGACTCAGGAGGACCAAACCCCAGGTCCGCCATCATCTTGAGCGCATTGCGCGTGGGCCGGTGAGCCCCAGACGACGTTGGAGGTAAGTGGGCTTTGTACCGAACCAAATCACTTACCTCCACCTGATAAAAACAGTCTGCTTTTTGCCGTGCCGGGTTACCGTCGACACATGGGCCATCGCTGCTTAGAAAAAAAGTTTGCTCCGCGCGTACTTGAAGCTCCGTAATGGGCAAAGGGTAGTCAAGCCGTTTCATAAGCGTGATATAGGGTATTTCTGTTCCCGAATAAGGCTCATCCATCATGAGAACTACCGGGCCACAATAGATACCCTCCAGCCTGGTAAAACCATCCCCATCCAGCCGCCCCCTGTATTGTTTCCCAACACTGTCCTGGAGAGTATAAAGCAGACCACCGTAGGCCTTGCCGCTCCCGGTTTCATCAACGAGCCCCAAAGACAACCAATCTCCGCGTAATGGGCAAGCGGGCATCCTGTCGTTAAAAAACTGCTGCTTCCATGCATCCTGTTTCATCAACCTTTTCCCTATCAATCACACGTTGGATAAACGCTGCATAAGCGCCCATCTGGCATTTTGAAAGTCTTGAAATCGGAAACATTGCCGCGACAAAACCCGAACAAATCCTCCTCACTTTCGCCCCTGCAGCGTTTCCAGCCACGGGCAACTTTTACCCAGTTATCACCAAAAGCGGGTTGCTCCTCTTCCGTGAACGCCAACACCATCCTCAACGTTTTCCCGGACAGTCCGTCACGGTGCACATGCCCCCCAGGCCGCGCCCTCGTGAGCTTTCCCGCAGCATCTTGTGATTTGCACCAAAGGCTTTTAATTAGGGCATGTCTGGGGCCAGCGGTACGAAATAACCATTGGCATTGCCCAGGAAGCTCTTGAACTCCCGTCTCAGGCATCAAAGGCATTCCAGGCTCCCAGCTATCGTGAAAATAGATAAGGGCATAGTCCCTTCCGATATCCGACCAACGCTGCCCCCAACTGGCATTAATTACGAAAACGAGGCTGCGCAATACGAGAGGGCAGCCATTTACCTGTTCCGTTAATGGCACCTCAAAGCTGACCCTATTGGCGACGGGTTTTCTGACAGCCTTGAATATTTTGAGCTCAGGTCGCCTACCCTTTCTTACAGGCAGTTTGCAGCGTTCACCTGATGCTGGTGCGTATGAAGCGTCACCTAACGCGTCAAACCCCGCCGGCAAATCCACCTCCAACGTAAAGCTATCCGCCGCCCTCCCCGCACACCCCGTTAGCCACAGCATCCCAACACCAAGCAACACTTTTCGTATCCACCTACGCATTCCCAAGCCCTTCTGTGCACCACTGTTCCCGCACCCGCTCAAAATGCTGTGCAGGTGTCTCGCCCTCCCGCGGCTGCCAGCGAATGACACTGCTCCGGGTCGCCTCCTCCAGCCGGCGCACCACCAGGAATTCGAGTTGCTCAGACGAACGCCATTGCCAGAGACGGGCCTGTTCCAGCACACCGGCCAACCAGATCCTGGGGTCGTGAAACTCCACCAGGGCCGCCAGGTCTTCACTGCGTTCGGCCAGCAGGTAGCGCAGGATATTGGCCTGGAGAATGGCCGACGCCCGGGGATTGGGCACCTGCAACCAGGGCGCGGGATCGGGCACCGGGTAAGCACCCGGCGCGGGGTTGTCGTGGCTGCACCAACGTCCCTCATGCCAATAGCACACGCTGGTCAGCGGGCCCAGGTAGGCCGGCCATTGCTCTGCCGGCAGATACGCCAGGGCACGGGCCAGGGTGCGGTTGTCGTGAAAACGGTACAGGGCCTTTTCGCCTTCTGACCCAACCAGCAGGCGCTCACGCCAATGTCGGACCACAATGGCCAGGTCATCGTTGGGCAAACTGCCCAGCCACCCTCGATTAGCCTCGGGGTGTTGCAGAAGATTGACCAGCGCAGGCTCACCTATCTGCTCCACCAGCAGGATCACCGGCCCCTTGCTCGCCAGTTCCGCTGCCGCGGTTTCAGCATAGAGCGGGCGATAGTGCGAGAGGTCGCGAGCCGCCATGAGCGACTGGCAGTGCTCGTTGCTGGCTTCGAGTATCAGGCACAGGTGACGCCCCGCCTGTTGCTGCTGCGCCATCCATTGATAAGGCTCGTGCTGCATCACGCGGCCCTCCCGGTGCTGGCGCATTGACCTTCGCGACAGCGCTCGCATAAGGGGCAAAAATCCGCATCCAGTTGGCCGGCCATGTCCGTGATAGGGCCCTGCACCACCGACACCTCTGGGGGGCTCGCAACAGACGAAGGGTTGGCCGACCTTGCAACGGCTGGCGAACCACCGACAGTAATGGGCCGGCTGCTGAAAATCCCGCCGGCCTGAATCTGCAAATGCTCGCCGCCCGCCTTGAAACTCAACTGGGCGCCCGCATCGATGACAAGGCTGGCCCCCGCCTTCAGGTGAATCTGTTGACCGGCTTCGATCACCATGACCTGAGCCACCCGGGTGTGGCTGTCGCCTTGCACGGCGAGGTGATCGCTTGCCTTGAGCACAACGCTACGCTCGCCCGTGATGTGGCGCTGCTCACCGCCCTCGAGACGAACCGTGCTCAAGCCTCGGATGACTTCACTGCGCTCACCGAGCACCTGCAAACGGCTGTCATGGCCCACGTGCTGCTCCAGGTCACGCTGGGCGCGCAGGTAGATCAGTTCCTCACCACGGCGGTCTTCCAGGTGCAGCTCGTTACCGCCCGCGCCACCCGGAACACTGCAACTGCGCAACACGCTGCGGGTCTTGTGCTGCGGCAGGGAAAAGGCCGGCATGTGCAGTGCATTGGGCAGGCAACCATTAATCACCGGCTGGTCCGGGTCTCCCTCAAGGAAGGTCACCAGCACCTCCATGCCCACCCGTGGAATCAGCATGGCGCCAAACCCGGAACCGGCCCAACCGGTTGCGACCCTCACCCAACCGCTGCTTTTATCATCCGACCTGTCCAGCCGATCCCAATGAAACCGCACCTTCACGCGACCATACGCGTCGCAGTGCACCTCCTCGCCCGCAGGCCCCGTAACCGTCGCCGTCTGGCTGCCATTAATGGAGGCCTTGGGATGTTTGAGGGGTGGCCGATGCACGGCACGCCAAGGGGTCGCAGTGAAACGGTTGCTATACCTCACGAAGGTGTCCGTATCGCCTGCCGCTTGCTCCAGGACCTGGGGCTGATAGCCTTCGTGGCGCACCGAGGTAAGCAACCACAGGTCATTGCAGGTCGGGTCCGGATGATCTTGCAACTCAAGGAAATAACCACTGCGCAGCAGGGGCTGGTCACTGCTGCCCGACGCGCGCTGGCGGTCGGACTGATGCCGCTCCAGACTGCGACGCGTCAATTGCGCCCCGCGTGCACGGCGGGTGAAACCTGCCGGGTAACGGTAGTCCTCAAGGGCTGTGCCCGGTGCATCGCCGGAGGCGTCCTGCAGCCGCAGCGACGGGTGCTCGAAGTCGTGATCACGGCGCACCGTTCGCCGACTGCGGGTTTCCAGGCGTATATCGAAGCGCTGGACCCCGTTGGTTGCGGCCATCGGATCAAGGGTCGAGCAGTACCGCTGCATCGGCAGGCGCTGAAACACTGTCTGATCATCACCAAACACCAGGAAATGACCGTCGGCACGATGACGGAAGTGGTAATGGATACCCTCTTCCTCGCACAGTCGCTGAATGAAGTGCAGATCAGTCTCCCCATACTGCACGCAAAAGGGCCGAGACGGATAAATCACCGGGCCGAGCTCGAAGGCATAGGCATCTGCAAGGATGCCGTGTTGTTCAAGCACGCTGGCGATAATCTGCGGCACGCTGCGCTGCTGGAAAATCCGCTGGTCAAGGCGATGGGCCAGGCACGCCAGGCGCGGCGCGAGCGTGAGGTGGTAACGGGTGAGCCGGGCCCCCGGGCCATCACGGCCGATGGCGTAGACCAACCCGTGCAGGCCTTGATCCGTTGCGCCCAGATCCAGATAGGCCGGCTGATGCAGCAACGCCTCCAGATCCAGGTCAGGGTTTTCGCTGACGACTTGCACCTGTATGAAATACGGTTGATCAAGACACTCACTGCCTTCGAAAGCGAGTACCTGCAAATTGGCAGTGACGCCTGGAATCATTAATTTGAAACGTGACGAAACAAACGCGTCAACCATCCGTTGTTACCCGCCCTCAATAACCCGCTGATTAAAAGCTCTCCTCGTTGATTGCCGGAATGCTGGCCGAGAAAAAGCGCCTGAACGCTCTGAAGCTTAGCGATTTCAGGAAAAAAACGGCCTTTTGAAAATAAAACAGAAGATTCGTACGACGAGAATGGAAGTGTCCTTTACAAAATAAAAGACTCATGCAAATAAACACATAATCAACAACAGAACTTTCTTACATCAGTACTTCTCAAGATAGATATCCGACAGGGAAAAAGCCGACACTTATTGCCGTGTAAGTTGCCTATGCCTGTGGGTATGCAGTTCCGAAAAGACTGACGCTCGACAGTGTTCCATCCTCAACCTGCAAACGCACTGGCGCCGTGCCCCCCGGCATCACCACAGCCACTTCGCCGGCGCCAACCCAACCCGCCCGCCAAGCCGCGCAGGCCACAGCACCGGCGCTGGTACCAGAGGAAGCAGTGGGTCCCTCGCCGCGCTCGAATACCCGCGCGAGTACCTGATTGCCCGACGCACGGGCTGCCCATTGCAAATTGACCCCGGCACCACAGGGACGTCCACTGCCCGCAGGCGGCGCAAATGCAATTTGTTGCAAGCGCTCAAACAATGCCGCTTGATCCATGGCGTCGTTGCCAGGCAAAGCCGCTGCCTGCTCGATGAGCGTCACGCAATGGGGGTTGCCTATTCGCACAAACTGGCTGCGTGTCCATTGCGGATCTATCGCCGACAGCGCGACAACATGACTGAACCCGTCCTGCTGCGCGACAACACTCTGAACCTCCTCGGCGCTGACGGCCGACGGGCCGAAAGCCGGCTGTCCCAAGGCCAGCCAGAATCCCCTGACCTGCTTGTAAACCGCAGGCTCCACCTGAGTGACCACCGGTGACGCGGCATCCGCCTTATCGTGATGCACCCTCAACTGGCAACCCTCGGACATAAGGCCCTGATCGGTCAATGCCTGGGCAAAGATGGTTAACCCGTTGCCGCTGCGCTCGGCGAGGCTGCCGTCGGTATTGACGATCAGCACATCAAAGGGCGGCGCTGCCTGAAAGGGTCCCACCAGCAACCCATCGCAGCGATGGGCCTTGGCATCGGCTGCCGGTGATACCGCACCCCACCCGCATTCGGCAGCGATGGCCGACACGGTCCAGGCCTGTCGCGCCTTCGCGGCGAGGTCGGCGCTGTCTGGCAGTTCCACACCCCGGCGACGCAAGTATTCCGGGCTGACAACCCCATAGATATTGCCCCGCGCATCGTAGAAACGCGTCACGCTGAAAACGGCCTGAGAAATCTCATCGATCTGCTCGTCGGTTAACTGAAAAGAAGGCAACAGCGTATTACAGAACACTCACCTGCATACAGTCGACAGCCTTTGAGTGGACATATCGTCAATCAGCGCGCTGATCCCCAGGGAAACCGGCTCGCCCGACGAGGCCTGATGTGCAAGGATGTCACGCCGGACATCGTTCGTTAAACGCAACGCCAAGGATTATTCATGACTGCCATCCCCACTTCCGCCCCCGTGGTTCCCGGGCGGCTGGAGCAAATGTCCACCCGTATCGCTTTTTTCATCGCCGGCTTCGGCATCGCGGCCTGGGCGCCGCTGGTGCCGTACGCCAAGGCACGCGCGCAACTCAACGAGGGCACGCTTGGCCTGTTGTTGTTGTGCCTGGGGGTGGGGTCGATTCTCGCGATGCCCGTGGCAGGGGTGCTGGCGTCGCGCTTTGGCTGCCGGCGCGTGTTGACCGCCGGCACGATCATGATCTGCCTGGCGCTGCCGATGCTGGCCACCGTGAGTTCGATTCCGCTGTTGATGGCGGGGTTGTTCCTGTTTGGCGCAGGCCTGGGTACCGTGGATTCGACCGTCAACCTGCAAGCGGTGATTGTTGAACGCGCCAGTGGGAAAACCATGATGTCGGGCTTCCACGGCTTGTTCAGCCTGGGCGGCATCGTGGGTGCGGCCGGGGTCTCCGGCCTGCTGGGGCTGGGCTTGTCGCCGCTGCAGGCAACCCTGGTAGTGATCGTCATCATGGTAGTGGCGCTGCTCAAGGCCGCGCCGCATTTGCTGCCCTACGGCAGTGAAAGCTCGGGGCCGGCGTTTGCCATTCCCCACGGCGTGGTGCTGTTTATCGGCTGCTTGTGTTTCATCGTCTTCCTGGCCGAAGGCGCGGTACTGGACTGGAGTGCGGTGTTCCTGAGTGACGAGCGCGGGCTGGACCCAGCGTATGCCGGCCTGGGCTACGCGGCATTCGCCCTGACCATGACCGCCGGGCGCCTGACCGGTGACATTATTGTGCGGCGCCTGGGCGCTACCCGAGTGATCGTGGGCGGTGGCACGCTGGCAGCGGCCGGTGTGTTCCTGGCAACGCTCTCCCCTGCCTGGGAAATGGCGCTGCTCGGGTACGCGCTGGTCGGCGCCGGCTGCTCCAATATCGTCCCGGTGCTCTATACCGCTGTCGGCAAGCAGAACGTGATGCCGGAACACATTGCCGTGCCCGCCATTACCACGCTGGGCTACGCAGGCATTCTGGCGGGGCCGGCAGTGATCGGGTTCATTGCCCATGGCAGCAGCGTGGCAACCGCCTTCCTGCTGATCGGTGGGTTGCTGGTGGCGGTGGCAATCAGTGGGAGGATACTGCGCGTATAAACTCACCGTATGAGCGGCTTGCTTCATGCAACCCGCTCATGCCTCTGCGGCGCCTTCAGTTGCCCTTTTCTTTCTTGTCGTTTTCCAACCATCGATCGATGCTGTAGTTCTTCAGCCAGCCATCATTGTTACGGCTTCCGGTGAGTTCGTAGCCATTGGCCTTATAGCTGTCCAGCGAGTCCAGCAAGCCGGGTCTTTCAACGATATTTTTGGCGAGATACACCAACTGTTCGCTGTATTTCTTCTTCGGGAAACCGTTGGCGGGGTCTCGCACAACGTTACCTTTACTGTCCAGTTCGTCAGGGTCTTTGCTCATTTCAACAAGCGTGTCTGTTTTTACAAATCTGTGTTTATCGAAGGGCCAGACGAAATCTTCCGATTTATCCCGCAACTGGTCGAACATCCCCCTGAATGCGGTAACGACCTGGGCATTGGACTTACTATGGAACGGGTCCGCACTTTGAGTATTGGGGCTGGTGTTACCGGTGAGCCGATCGGAAGCGTTGGCCAGGCTTTCAGGCGTGATTTTACCGCCATCCACCAGAATCGCTTCGTTGAGCCTGGGGCGATTGAGTATCTCCCTGGCCAACATGATGGTGCGTTCGGAAACGCTGCTTTTGTGCACATCCTCACCGGCAATTTTTTGCAGCCCACTCTGGGTCAGATGGCCATCTGTCTTGAACTTATCGAGCATGGGAAAGTTACTGTTGAGGTCTGTCGCCAGCAGGTGGTCATCCGAGCTGGTATAGGGGTTTCCCACATTCGACATGCCGCCATACAAGCCTTGACCGTCGAAATGCCGACTGGCGCCATTGACCATCAAGCTGTTCGAGAAAAAACCCGAGTCCGTTGCCAGCGGCTGCTGAGTACCGATCGCCTTGTCGACGACGCTGAGTCGCGTGTAACCACCGCTGGCCGACGCAGGCTCCTGATTCGGTATGAAAGGTATTCCAGAGCCTGGATTAATCCCGTTCGTCATGTTCATTCCCACCCTATTAGATTCCATCAACTGAACCTGGAGTGCTCAGTCTTCGAACGCGCGTCGACTGTCAGCACCAGACAAGCATCGGATGTGTGGCAACCTAAAAATAATGGTTCCTATCAGCCCTGGGCATGCGCCGGGTAAAACTTGAGCGTTTGTAACCGACCAGGCTGGCCCGTCACGGCCGACGTGAAAATTTGCTCCACAGCGTTTCAAGCAATGACCACGCGGACCGGGGCGCCGGCCCGTCCTCCGCGGCGCGCGAGCCCCTGTCGAAATCCTCGGTCGTAGGCGCCTTGAAACTGAACTTCGGCGAAGACGTGAGGTTGAGCCCCTTTGCCTGGGATTTGCCTGGGCTTGGTGCCGAAGTTGCCGGAGCAGGCAGGCTTGCAACAGCGTACTGGGAGTGAGACTGGCGAGGTTCAAATGATGTCGAATTCATAGGCCATTACCTGTTCCAGTAGACGAAGGCATCCAGGGGCAGGACCCATGGATGCTCTGTTCGTGGTAAATACTTGCAAATGGTTCCCGCATCGCCGGCAGGCGATAGTGCGGCCGGGCATGCACCAGCCGATGCAACGCAATGGGGGCAGGTCTCAGCGCAGCAGCCGATACAGATCGTCTCGGGTGATCTTGCCGTCGCGCAGGAACCCGAAAACGTTGTCCATCGAGCCCTTGAGCTCCGAACGATTCATGATTTCCCTCGACAGTTGGGTGATGCTGTCGGTTGGCCCATGACCATAAAGCGGGCGCGAGGCGTACTTTGCAAACGTATTGACATCGATGGCGTTTCTGTCGGCGCTCCACCACGGCCCTTTCAACGCGTTGAAGTTATTCAAGACATTCTGGGCAAGTTGCTTGTCGTCCTGAAGCTTCAGTGGATTGGACGAAAGAATGAATTTACTGATGTCGTCCTTGGACAGGGACTGATCCAAAGCACCGGTTCCGCTATTTCGATCCAGGGCTTGCGTCAGGCCCGGGCGCTTGAGCACCTCCCTGGCCAGCCTGATATTCGAATCGCGCTCCGGGTTACCGGTCAGGGGCCGACCTGCCAGGTTATTGAGATGCTCAGGCGTAACGGTCGGGGCGTACCAGGGTTTGAAGGCGTTGTATTTATTCAACAGCCCCTGAGCCAGCACCTCGTTGCTCTGCTTGCCGTAGTAAGGGTCCGGCAGCGTGGGGTTGGGCCGTGGGGGCGGGCCTGGATTGAAGGCGGATTTCGAAGACTGCGTTGCGCTATCGAAAACCGGGCCGGACTGACTCGCCGATGGCTCGAAACTCGGGCCGGCCGCGCCTGCTGCCTTGGCCGCCGGGCTGGCCTGTGCGCCCGCGGAGGGCTGCGCGATGTTGTCCGTTGATGGGGTGTACGCTTGATTGGATGCGGATACCGACATGTGGTGCTCCAGTTCTGATTTAGGGCGGTGCCTTGCTGCTGCAGCCGTGCCAGCGATCAATAAACCGTGGCGCAGGTCTGCACCAGCAGGCATTTGCTGTGTGGCAAAGCCATGGCATTGGGTTCCTAGACGTGTTGAAAACTTCTGAATGCGGGTAGGAAGGTGGTCGTGACAGATGAAGAGCGAACCGCGAAATGTTCCCCATCCGAATGGGCGACGCATACGCGGCGCTGTGAGGGAATGCCTGGGAAATCAGGGGCGATTCAACGTTCGATCGCTTTACTCACCCAAGACAAAACGCTGTTCAATCACATCCCTGGAGTCCAACCCTACCTGCACGCTGAACTCACCAGGCTCGGCAACGTGGCGCAACTGAGCGTCATAGAACTTCAACGCTTCTTCGTTCAGCCAAAAATCAACGACTTTTCGCTCACCCGCCTTAAGCATGACTTTTTCAAACCCCTTCAGCTCTTTGACCGGTCGACTGACCGAAGCCACCACATCGCGCACGTATAACTGCACCACCGTTTCACCCGATCGTGTACCGGTATTGGTCAGTGCGACGCTGACTTTCAGTGGCTGACCGCGCGGCAATACGGTGCTCGCCAATTGCAGATTCGACAGGTTGAAATCGGTGTAGCTCAAACCGTAACCAAAGGGAAAGAGCGGCCCCGCCTCTTCGTCGATATATTGCGTGGTGTACTTGTAGGGCGCAGCCGGGTTGTAGGGTCGCCCGGTGCTCAAGTGGTTGTAATACACCGGGACCTGGCCGACGGAGCGAGGGAAGCTCATAGGCAGCTTGCCCGCAGGGTTGTAGTCCCCGAATAACACATCAGCAACGGCATTGCCGCCCTCGGTGCCGCTGTACCAGGTTTCCAGCAGCGCATCGGCTTGCTGGTGTTCGGTTGTCAGGTCCAACGGGCGACCATTCACCAGGACAATCACCAGGGGCTTGCCCAAGGCTTTCAGCTCCCGGAGCAGTTGTTTCTGGCTGTCGGGCAAGTCGATTCGCGCGCGACTGCTTCCCTCGTCATTGAAGCTCCAGGGCTCGCCCACCACCGCCACCGTGACGTCAGCCCGACGGGCAATCGCCACGGCTTCATCCCGCAGCGCATCCGGTGCCCGCGCATCCCTGTTCAACGGCGTGCGGTAGCGCTGCATGCGGGCGATCAACCCGCTATCGTCGCTGACGTTGGCACCCCTGGCATAGAGCAGGGTTGCCTTGCCTGCCACGGCGCGGGCTATGCCGTCATGGATACTGACCACTCGTTGCGCGCCGCAATCACCGCAATAGCTGCCCAACAGGTCCCGCTGGCTCTTCGCCAGAGGCCCTACCACGGCGAGGGTGCCGTGCTTGCTCAGCGGCAGGGTGTGTCGAGCGTTTTTCAATAGCACGAAGGTTTTGCGCGCAATGTCGCGGGCGGCGTCACGCTGCAGTCTGGATTCGACCGGTGCCGGCGGCGCGCGCCGCAACTTGCGATACGGATCGTCGAATAATCCCAGTGCATATTTCATCTCCAGGACTCGGCGTACCGACGCGTCCAGGTCCTCCACCTTCACCGCACCCGACCTGACGGCTGCCGGCAGTTCGTCGACGTAGGCACTGTCACATAACGCCATGTCAACACCGGAGCGCAAAGCCAGGCCCGCAGCCTCAGCCGACTGCGCCGCCACTCCGTGATCGACCAATTGACCAATCGCTTCGCAGTCGCCCAGCGTCACGCCTTCAAACCCCCACTCTTGACGCAGTACCTGCTTGATCAGCCAGGGGTTGGCCATCGCCGGGACGCCCCCTACGGCATTGAAAGCAATCATCACCCCGCCCGCGCCCGCCTCCACGGCGGCGCGATAGGGCGCGAAATAATACTGGTACATGCTGGCCGTGCTCATCTCGACACTGTTGTAATCCCGACCGCCCTCCACCGCGCCATAGAGGGCGAAATGCTTGACGATCGACATCACGCTGTCGGCGCCGCGAAAATTCGTGCCCTGATAGCTTTTCACCAGGGTTTCGGCGATGCGCGAGGCCAGGAAAGGGTCTTCGCCATAGCCCTCTGAAACCCTGCCCCACCGAGGATCTCGGGCGATGTCCACCGCAGGGCTGAATGTCAGATTGATGCCTGCTGCGCTGGCCTCCCGGGCACTGACTTTCCCCATGGTAGCGATCGCCGACATATCCCAACTCGCGGCAAGCCCCAGGCTTACCGGAAAGATCGTGTGCAGGCCATGCACGACGTCCTGCACGACGAACAACGGTATCTTCAGGCGGCTGCGCTCCACCGCCTGGCGCTGCAACGCCACGCCCACCTGCCAGGATGGCATGCCACCCAGCCCGCTGGCCGAGCCATTGGCGATCAGTTCAAGCGCCTCTGGCGCCGCTTTATCCGCATCGACACCGACACCGACGATATTCAGTTGGCCAGCTTTCTCTTCCAGCGTCATTTGCGCCAGCAGTTGATCGATGAAAACCTCTTTTCCAGCGCTGGCCTGCGCGGTCGCCAGCAGGCAACCAGAGCCTGCCAGCACCCCTACCCACCACCTTGTGTCCATGGTATCCATCCCAGGGCAATCCAACACTCGTAGTGTTCAACTGAGGATGGAGAGGCGTCTACTGTCAGAAATCACAGTTCCATTGGTTGTTCCCCGTCGTCCCGCGCAGCGGCATTGCTGAACTTCCATTGCCCCGCATCAGTCAGCACAAGGGACTCTCATTAAACAGCGGGTGGGTGATGCAGATTTCCTTGCAGCAACAAGTGGCGCTGGTCACCGGCGCCAGTTCCGGTATCGGCGCAGGCGCCGCCAAGGCGCTGGCCGAAGCCGGAGCGGCGGTGGTGCTTAACTACAATTCCCAGGCGGCACCGGCCGAGGCACTGGCCGCGCAGATCAATGCCAACGGTGGCCGAGCCATTGCTCTTGCTGGCGATGTGTCGAAAGAAGCCGACGTCGAACGCCTGTTCGCCCAGACCCTCGACGCCTTCGGCCACCTGGATATTCTCGTCGCCAACTCCGGCCTGCAAAAAGACGCCAACCTGGTCGACATGAGCCTTGAGGACTGGAACACCGTGATCGGCGTCAACCTCACCGGCCAATTTCTCTGCGCGCGCGCCGCCGTGCGGATTTTCAACCGCCAGGGCGTGCGTGAGGGCGTGTCCCGCGCCGCCGGCAAGATCATCCACATGAGCTCGGTGCACCAGGTGATTCCCTGGGCCGGGCACGTGAATTACGCCGCGTCCAAGGGCGGTGTGGAGATGCTGATGCGCACCCTCGCCCAGGAAGTCAGCGAGCAGCGCATTCGCATCAACGGGATTGCGCCGGGGGCGATTCGCACGGCGATCAACCGTGCAGCCACTGAAGGCGCCGCCGAACAGGAGCTGCTCAAGTTGATTCCCTATGGCCGCGTCGGCGATGTGCAAGATGTGGCGAATGCGGTGGTGTGGCTGGCCAGCGACGCGTCCGATTACGTGGTCGGCAGCACCCTGTTCATCGATGGCGGCATGAGCCTTTATCCGGAGTTTCGTGGCAATGGTTGATTTGAAAAACGAACCACAAAGCGCCATCGATGCCCACGGCATCATCGGTGACATGCGCAGCGCAGCCTTGGTGAATGACCGGGGCAGTATCGATTTTTTCTGCTGGCCGGAATTCGACAGCCCGTCGATCTTCTGCGCGTTGCTCGACAGCCCCGAAGCCGGCACCTTCCAGCTCACCCCGGACCTGCCCAATGCACGCCGCGAGCAAATCTACCTGCCCGACACCAATGTGCTGCAAACCCGTTGGCTGAGCGATGCGGCGGTGGTGGAAATCACCGATTTGCTGGCCGTCAGCGAAGAGGTCGATGACCTCCCATTATTGATCCGCCGCGTGCGGGTGGTCAGCGGCACGGCGACCTTCCATCTGCGCTGCGCCGTGCGCCATGACTATGCCCGCGCCAAGACCCTCGCCAAAGCGGTCGATCAAGGCGTGTTGTTCAACGCCGACGGTCAGCCCGGACTGCGGCTGGCGGGCAGCCACCCATTGACCCTCGAAGAACATGTAGCCACGGCCAGCTTCACCCTGGCCCAGGACGAGAGCGCTGAATTCGTCCTCGGCGGCCAGGACGATCCCCGCGTGACGAACGCCTGCACCGACCTCTACCTGGAACGCACCTTGAAGTTCTGGCGCAGTTGGATCAGTCAATCGAACTACCGCGGACGCTGGCGTGAAATGGTCAACCGCTCGGCCCTCGCGCTGAAGTTGCTGACCTCGCGCAAACACGGCGCAATCATCGCCGCCGCGACCTTCGGCCTGCCCGAGACGCCCGGCGGCGAGCGCAATTGGGACTACCGCTATACCTGGATCCGCGACGCTTCGTTTACCGTCTACGCGTTCATGCGCCTGGGTTTTGTCGAGGAAGCCAACGCCTACATGCGCTGGCTCAAGGGGCGGGTCAGCGACTGTTGCGGCCAGCCGACCAAGATCAACATCCTGTACGGCATCGATGGCCGCCAGGAGTTGCCGGAAACCACCCTGGATCACCTCAGCGGCCATGGTGGCGCGCAGCCGGTGCGCGTGGGCAATGAGGCGTTCGACCAGGTGCAGCTGGATATCTACGGCGAACTGATGGACGCGGTGTACCTGGTCAATAAATACGGCGAGGCCATCTCCCACGAAGGCTGGAAGCACACCGTGGAAGTGGTCGATCAAGTCTGCGAAATCTGGAACCGGCAAGACGTCGGCATCTGGGAAATGCGCGGCGAGCAGCATCACTTCCTGCACTCGCGCCTGATGTGCTGGGTGGCCGTGGACCGCGCGATCCGCCTGGCCTCCAAGCGCTCGTTACCGGCACCCTTCGCGCGTTGGGACCAGACCCGCCAGGCGATCTATGCCGATATCTGGAGCAACTTCTGGAACGAAGAACGTGGGCATTTCGTGCAGCACATCGGCAGTACCGCCCTCGACGGCTCGATGCTGTTGATGCCGCTGGTGCGCTTCGTTGCCGCCACCGATCCACGCTGGCTGTCGACCCTGGAGGCGATCCAGAAAAGCCTGGTCCGCGATGGCATGGTCTATCGTTACCGCAACGACGACAGCCAGATCGATGGGTTGCAAGGCACGGAAGGCGCGTTTGCCGCATGTTCGTTCTGGTACGTCGAATGCCTGGCCCGCGCCGGCCAGGTGGAAAAAGCCCATCTGGAGTTCGAGCAACTGCTGCGCTACGCCAACCCGCTGGGGCTTTACGCTGAAGAGTTCGACAGCCAGGCCCGGCACCTGGGGAACACGCCCCAGGCATTGAGCCATTTGGCGCTGATCAGTGCGGCGACGTTTCTGGACCGTAAACTCAGTGGTGCGAAAACGGTATGGCAACCCTGATTCTCCCCCTGCTTAGGAGCCGATCATGACCCCCCTCGCCCCGTTGCTCTACGTGCGCACGTCCATGCTCGATGTTGCCTATGAAACCCACGGCCCGCTCGACGGTGAGCCGGTGATCCTGCTGCACGGTTTCCCCTACGACCCTCGCGGCTACGACGAGATCGCGCCGGGCCTGGCCGAACAGGGTTATCGCGTGTTGGTGCCCTACCTGCGCGGTTATGGCCCGACGCGGTTTATCAACGAACAGGTCATGCGTTCCGGTCAGCAGGCGGCGCTGGGCAAGGACTTGCTGGACTTCATGGATGCGCTGTCCATCCCCTGCGCCACCCTGGCCGGTTATGACTGGGGCGGGCGGGCCGCGTGTATCGTCGCGGCGCTGTGGCCGATTCGAGTTCGCGGGTTGGTGACCGGCGATGGCTACAACATCCAGGACATCGCCCAGTCACTCAAGCCGCGAGCACCTGAGACAGAACACCGCTTGTGGTACCAGTATTACTTTCACACCCAGCGCGGCGTGGATGGCCTGACCGCCAACCGGCGGGAACTGTGCGAGCTGTTGTGGTCGTTGTGGTCGCCGTCCTGGACGCGCGGGCCGAGCCTGTACGGGCAGACCGCGCCATCGTTCGACAACCCGGACTTTGTCGAGGTGGTGATCCATTCCTACCGCCATCGCTTCCAATACGCGCCGGGCGACCCGGCGCTGGCGTTCATCGAGCAGGCGTTGGCGCAACAACCGCCGATTTCGGTGCCGAGCATTTCGCTGTGCGGTGCCGATGACGGCGTGGGGCCGCCACCTGCAGAAGACGACGACATCGAGCATTTCAGCGGTTTTTATCGACGGCACGTGTTGCCCGGCGTGGGCCACAATATTCCTCAGGAAGCGCCACAGGCCACCCTGGCAGCGCTGCTGGAATTGCTACAGCGGTGAAAATCGCTCGCGGTAGGCCTGGGGCGTCACCGACAGGGCCCGCAGGAAACTGCGCCGCAGGGTCTCTTCACAGCCAAACCCGCACTGCACGGCGATGCGCTTGATCGAGGTGCTGCTGTCGGCCAATTGCCGGCGCGCACTTTCAACACGCAGCAGCTCCACCGCCCGCGCCGGGGTCTGGCCGGTTTCGGCGCGGTAGTGGCGCACAAAGCTGCGCTCGCTCATGCCGGCCTGGGCGGCCAGGGTGGCAATACTCAAATCCAGCGTGAGATTTTCGCCGATCCAGGCATGCAACTCGGCAAAGCGGCTGTCGCTCTGTTGCAGGGATAACGTCACGCTGAATTGCGACTGCCCGCCGGGACGTTTGAGGAATACCACCAGGTGCCGCGCCACTTCCAGGGCGACCGCGCGCCCCAGGTCCTCCTCCACCAGGGCCAGGCACAGATCGATACCGGCGGTCACGCCGGCCGAGGTCCACAGCGCGCCTTGCCGGATGAAAATCGGATTGGACTCCACCGTCAGTGCGGGAAACTTGCGCGCCAGTTCTTCACAGCGCGTCCAGTGAGTGGCCACGCGGCAACCGTCGAGCAAGCCACTGGCGGCCAGCAGAAACGCGCCGGTGCAGACCGAGGCCATGCGCCGGGTGTGCCGCGACTTTTCCCGCACCCAGTGCACCAGCGCCGGGTCTTCGGCGGCGCCGTACACGCCCCAGCCGCCGGCGATCACCAGCGTGTCGCACGCCTGATCGACGGCGGGCAGCGGATCGGCCAACAGCGCCAGGCCCGCAGACGTCACCACCGGTTTGGCCTGGTCAGCGATCACATTCACCGCATAGGGCAACGGCAGACCGCGCTGGCGGGCCAGGTCATTAGCCGACGCAAACACCTGCAAAGGCCCGGTGACGTCGAGTACCTGGGCATTATCGAAAGCGAGGACATGAATGACTCTGGGCATAGTTTGGCGAGATCTGTGGGTTTAATGGCGTATTCGCCAAAGCCTAGGCCTCTACAGTGAAGTCGTCCACCGTCTTTATTGGAGCGTCATCCATGACCTTGCACATCGGCTTTCTGCTATTTCCCGGCATCCAGCAACTGGACCTGACCGGCCCCTACGACGTGCTCGGCTCACTGCCGGACGTGAAGCTGCATTTGGTTTGGCAGGACCTGGCACCGGTCATCTCCAGCACCGGCCTGGTGTTTACGCCGACCATGACCTACGCCGACTGCCCGAAACTCGACGTACTGTGCGTACCCGGCGGCTCGGGTGTGGGCGCACTGATGGAAGACCCCGGCACCCTGGACTTCCTCAAGGCCCAGGCACAAACCGTGCGCTACATGACCTCGGTGTGCACCGGCTCGCTGGTACTGGGCGCGGCGGGTTTGCTGCGCGGCCGCAAGGCCACCACCCACTGGGCCTACCACGACCTGCTTGCGCCATTGGGCGCCATCCCGGTGCAAGCACGCGTGGTGCGCGACGGCAACCTGTTTACCGGGGGCGGAATCACCGCCGGCATCGACTTTGCGCTGACCCTGGCGGCAGAGTTGTACAGCGAAGCGGCGGCGCAACTGGTGCAATTGCAAATCGAATATGCACCGGCCCCACCGTTCGACTCGGGCCGCCCGGATACAGCGCCCACGCACGTACTGGAAGAAGCCAACAAGCGCACGGCAGAATCGCGCAGAGTGCGTGCAGAGATTGTCGCGCGGGCGGCTGCGCGCCTGGGTTGAGCTGGCAGCCGAGCTCCCACTGGCGCATAAATGACCAAATGTGGGAGGGGGCTTGCCCCCGATGGCGGTGGATCAGCTGATACATCCGGTGCTGACACTCCGTCATCGGGGGCAAGCCCCCTCCCACAGTGTCCGCGTTTCAATGCCTGGATTCGCGGCGGCGGGTGAGACGCTCACTGCATTCAATGCAACTTCTGACTCCTCCCCTTCTCCGAGGGTGACTGCCTGATGCAGCCGCCCCTCGGCGTCCCCATTTTCCCCTCCCGTCAAAAAAAAGCTTTCCTGACGGACAGGAAAATTCTGACATTTGTTCCTACACTCAAAATCACAGTGCTATCCCGAGTACCAAGCACAAGGAACGTCAAAGTAATGTCATACAAAGGACCAATCAGGATGCATAAAATACCATCCTCGCCTTATGGTCAATTTATTGACTACGTCAGAATAGAAACTCTTTCAGCCACTTCCTCCGCCAAATTGCATTCATTTGGATGTCTCCACGTGAATGAACGGTTGTGTTTTAACCAGATGTAGCTCGCGGGCGACTGGGTCCATCAGTCGCGCAAAGAACCTGGTATGCAATGAGGGATGTTGGTATGCGCGAGAAGTCATCTGTCGTCAGCTTGTTCCTGACCCGGGCCGGGTTCGTTGAGTTTTTTATTGTTTTTGTCAAATTGGTCCACGGACTGAGCGCCATTTTCCCACCACTGTTCCTGGCGTTTGTCCTCGACCCGATGGACCCCGAGATGCGCTCGCACTTCCTCGGGCTGTTGCTGTTTTTCGCGGTGTTGACGATCATTCTGTTCCAGGCCCTGGGGATCTATTCCGAAGAACTGTTCAGCAACCGCTTGCGCCTGCGCACGAAAATCGTGGCATGGTCGGCGGCGTTCTGCATCCTGCTGTTCATGTACCAGATCCTGCAATTCTTCCCACAGTTGACCCCACGCAACCTGGTGGCCTGGTATTTCGCCAGCCTCGCCCTGTTCTGCCTGGAGCGCCTGCTGATGCTGCGCCTGTACCGCAGCCTGATGCGCAAGGGCAAATTCCTGCAGCGCACGGTGATTCTGGGCTTCACCGATACCGCCATACATGTCGCCGACCACCTGCAACGCAATGGCGATATCCGCTCCGGCCTGATCGGCTTTATCGACGACCGCACCGAACGCATTCCCAAGGAACTCAGCAACCTGCCTTTGCTGGGCAATACCCGCGACCTGGAAAAGCTGATCCGCGCCGAGCAAGTGAACCAAGTGATGATCTGCCTGCCGTGGGCCGCCGAGCAGCGTATTCACGGGCTGGTCAACCGCCTGCGGCAGATGTCGGTGAACGTCATGCTGGTGCCGGACATGGCCGCCCTGCGCTACGGCCACAGCCGCATTACCGATGTGGGCGGCATCCTGATGTTCAATACTTCGCAGTTACCGCTGCGCGGCTGGTCGCCCGTTATCAAGCGCTGCGAAGACTTGCTGCTGGCCAGCGTCGCCCTGGTGGTGCTGTCGCCGGTGATGCTGTTGACGGCGATCGCCATCAAGCTCGATTCCAAGGGTCCGATTCTTTTTCGCCAGAACCGCTACGGCTACAACGATAATGAAATCCGTGTGTTCAAGTTCCGCTCGATGTTCACCGACCAAAGCGACTTTACCGCCGAACGCCAGACCACCCGTCAGGACCCGCGCATCACCCGGGTCGGGCGCATCATCCGCAAAACCAGCATCGACGAGCTGCCGCAATTGTTCAACGTACTCCTGGGCAACATGTCCATGGTCGGCCCGCGCCCCCACGCCACCGCAACCAAGGCGGCAGGCGTTGCCTTTGAGGTGGCGGTCAGCGAATACAGCTCGCGGCACCGGGTCAAGCCGGGCATTACCGGCTGGGCGCAAATCAACGGCTACCGGGGCGAAACCGATACCCTGTTCAAAATCCAGAAACGCGTCGAGTACGACCTGGAGTACATCTCCAAATGGTCGGTGTGGTTTGACTTGTACATCGTTTTCATGACGGTCCCGGCCGTCCTTTCCACCAAGGAAGTCTATTGATGAATACACTCAACGGATTGATTCCCTGCATCATTTCCGGTGGTTCGGGCACCCGCTTGTGGCCGGTGTCCCGGCAGAACATGCCCAAGCCGTTCATGCGCATGCGCGACGGCCAGAGCCTGCTGCAGAAAACCTTCCAGCGCGCCGCCCGCCTGCCCGGTGTGGAAAGCGTGCTCACGGTGACCAACCGCGACCTGCTGTTTCGCACCCTGGACGACTACCGCAGCGTCAACAAGGCCCACCTGCCCCTGGACCTGCTGCTCGAACCGTTCGGACGCAATACCGCTGCGGCCATCGCCGTGGCGGCGCTGCATGTGCAGGAACATTTCGGTGGCGAGGCGCAACTGCTGGTGATGCCCGCCGACCACCTGGTGCTCGATGAAAGCGCGTTCGCCGAGGCGGTGACCCAGGCCCGCGAACTGGCCGAAGCCGGCTATCTGGTGACCTTCGGCATCCAGCCCGACCACCCGGAAACCGGCTTCGGCTATATCGAAAAAGGCGAAGCACTGAGCCTGGGCAACCGGGTCAGGCGCTTTGTCGAAAAACCCGACCTGGCCACCGCCCAAGCCTACCTCGACGGCGGCAAGCACCTGTGGAATGCCGGCATGTTCTGCTTCAAGGCCAGCACCCTGGTGGACGAACTGAACACCCACGCGCCCGACGTGCTGAGCGCCGCACGTGCCGCCCTCGAACACAGCCAGCACCTGCAAAACAAAACCTCGCGCCAGCGCGAACTGGACAGCGACGCCTTCGCCAGTGCACCGGACATCTCCATCGATGTGGCGCTGATGGAAAAGTCCCAGCAAGTGGCCGTGGTGCCGTGCGACATCGGCTGGAGCGATATCGGTTCCTGGGAAGCCCTGCGCCAGCTCACCCCCAGCGATGCCCAGGGCAACCAGGTCAATGGCGAAGCGATCCTGCATGACGTGCACAACTGCTACATCGACTCGCCCAAGCGCGTACTCGGTGCGGTTGGCGTGCGTGACCTGATCATCGTCGACACCCCCGACGCCCTGCTGATCGCCGACGCCAACCGCAGCCAGGACGTGCGCTACATCGTGGCCGAGCTCAAGCGCCAGAACCATCCGGCCTTCAGCCTGCACCGCACCGTCACCCGGCCGTGGGGCACCTACACGGTGCTGGAGGAAAGCAGCCGCTTCAAGATCAAGCGCATCGTGGTCAAGCCCCAGGCGTCGTTGTCGCTGCAAATGCACCACCACCGCAGCGAGCACTGGGTGGTGGTCAGCGGCGCGGCGCAGATCACCAATGGCGAGCGCGAGTTCCTGATCAACGCCAACGAATCCACCTATATACCGGCCGGGCACAAACACCGCCTGACCAACCCCGGCATCATCGACCTGGTGATGATCGAGGTGCAGAGCGGCGAGTACCTGGGCGAAGACGACATCGTGCGGTTCGATGACATCTACGGGCGTGCGCCTGCCGACGTGAAGAAATGACATGCGCACTTCGTTGATCATCCCGACCCGTAACGCCTCCAGCCACCTGGCGCGGCTGCTGCCTGCACTGAAGATGCAAACCCTGCAGCCGGACGACATGCTGGTGGTCGACAGCGCCTCCAGCGATGACACCGTGGCGCGCTTTCGCGACTACGGTGCGCGGGTCGAGGTGATCGACGCGCGCACCTTCAATCATGGCGGCACGCGGCGCTGGGCCAGCGAGCAAGTGAGCGGTGACGCCCTGATCGTGATGACCCAGGACGCCATCCCCGCGACCCCGGAAACCTTCGCCAACCTGCTCGCGGAATTGCAGCAGGACCCGCTCAACGGCGTGGCCTACGGGCGCCAGTTGCCGCATCCGGATGCCGGTGTGCTGGGCGCGCAGTCGCGTCACTTCAATTACCCGGCCCAAAGCCGCAGCAAGCGCCTGGCCGATGCGCCGGAACTGGGGATCAAGACCTGTTTCAGCTCCGATTCGTTTTCCGTCTACCGGCGCAGCGCCCTGCACGCCGTGGGCGGCTTCCCCGCTGATGTGATCGGCAGCGAAGACGCCTACGTCGCGGCACGTCTGCTGATCGAAGGTTACACCGTGCGCTACGCCGCCTCCGCGCAGGTGTACCACTCCCACGATTACCGACTCATGGACGAGTTTCACCGCTACTTCGACATTGGCGTGTTCTACGGTCGCGAACCGTGGATACGCCAGGCCTTTGGCGATGCCGGCGGTGAAGGTAAACGCTATGTACTGGCTGAACTCGCGGCATTGCGCGCAGCCGGTGCCTGGCACCGCGTACCCGAAGTGCTGGTGCGCAGCGCGTTCAAGTTGCTCGGCTATCGGCTGGGCCAGCAGGAACGCCGGCTACCCCTCGCCCTCAAGCGGCGCATCAGCATGTTCCCCGGTTATTGGAGGTGAGCATCATGACCTACAGGAAGTCCTATTTGATGAAACGAACCCTGCTCGTCCTGGCCATGATGGCCCTGGCCGCCTGCAATACGCCCGCGCGCATCGTTGCGCCCGACGACAAGACGGTCGAGGACGGCAAGCGCGCGCTCGACCAGCTTGCCCAACTGCCACCGGCGGTGGAACGCATCCGCATCGGCGATCAGTTGCGTATCGTGCGCGATGCCGGGGAAATGCCGACGCTGTCGGCGTTCAACGTCAGTACGATCTACGAGCTGACGCTGTACACGGTGCAAAGCGACGGCAAGATCAACTACCCCTTCCTGGGGCCGATCCAGGTGGCCCGACGCACGCCGACGGAAGTGGCGAACGAGCTGACCAACAAGCTCACGCCGGTGTATCGCGAGCCGCGGGTGACGGTGAACATCAACCAGGCGCCGGCCAATTCGATCATTGTCGGCGGTGCGGTGAACAACCCGACCTCGGTGTCGATCGCAGTGGCCAACACCCTGGAGCAAGCCATTATCGGCGCGGGCGGGGTGAACCCGGCGGGCAATGCGAGCATGGTCGCGCTGCTGCGCGAAGATACCCAGGGCGTCTATCGCGCCTACTTCCTGGACTTCAGCCAATACCTCAAGACCGGCCCCAACGGACGCAAACAAGTGCCCCTGCAACGCGGTGACGTGGTGTTCGTGCCCAAATCCAATGTGGGCGAGCGCATCCAAGGCGTGGATACCTACCTGAACCAACTGATCCCATTCACCAAGTCGATCGGGGTTGGCTACAACTACACCCGAACCAGCGGCGGCAGTAACTAAAGGAGCGACATCCCATGATCGAGATCCGTTCTTTTCGCGATCTTCTGCGCCTGTTCTTCATCTTCCGGCATGAGTTCAAGCTGGCGGCCATCGCGGCGCTGGTGATCATCCTGCTGGGGGCGTTCCTGCTGCCGGCCAAGTTCGAATCCACCGCGCGCCTGCTGGTCAAGCCGGGGCGTGATTCGACGCTGCCGATCGAGATCAGCAATCGCCAGGCGCTGGTGATGCCCAGCACCCAGCGCGACCCGATCGTCGATGAGGAACGCCTGCTCACCGGGCGCCCGATCGTACGGGCGGTGGCCGAGCATTACCTGGAAGTCATCGACAAAATGCCGCCGCCCGAAGGCGTCTGGCAACGCACCAAGTACTACGTCAAAAACGGCATCGGCGCAGTGTTCGATGGGGTGCGCGTGGTGTTGGAAACCGTGGGCGTGATTGAACGGACCACGCCGGTGGAGCGCCTCGCCGCAGGCCTGGAGAAGAACTTCGAAGTCAGCCACGCGGCCGGCTCCACGGTGATGGACATCAGCTTCAAGTGGAGCGACCCGCAAATCGCCCAGGCGGTGGTCAAGAGTTGGGTCGAGATCTACATCAACGAACGCACCCAGGCCCTGGGGCGCAAGAGCCTGTACGTCTTCTATGAAGGCCAGGTGTCCAACAGCGCCACCGAGATCAAGAGCTACAAGGAGCAGATCCTTGCCCAATTGAACCGCATCGGCGCGGCGAGCATCACCGATCGCCTGGAGGATTTGTCCGAGCGCATCAACGTGTTGCGCGGTGAAACCTTCAACACCACGCGCTTGATCGCCTCGTCCGACAGCGCCATTGCGAGCACCCGCACCCAGCTCAAGACCCAACCCAAGGAAGTGACCACGGTTCGCCAGATTGCGCTGAACCCGCAGCAACAGGATTTGCGTCGTCTGCTCAACCAGAAGCTGCTGGAAAAAGCCGACATGATGCGCACCTACACCGATAACGCGCCGCCGGTCAAAGCCCTGGATGCGTCGATTCAGGCGATGCGGGTCCAGGTCGCGAGTGAAAGCAACACCGTGCAAAGCTCGGAAAACCGCGCACCGAACACCCTGGAAATCCACTTGCAGCGTGTGCTGCTCGACGAGTCCAGCAACAACCTGGCGCTGCGTACCCAACTGGTGCAACAGCAGAAGCAACTGGTCAACCTCGAGGCGCAACGCAAGGAAGCGCTGGAGATTGAACCGGAACTGGCGCGCCTGTCCCGTGAGCTGGGCGCCACCGAGCGCAACTACGCGCTGTACGTGGACAACCTGGAGAAATCGCGCATCGACCGTGAGTTGGATAACAGCCAGATCAGCAACATTGCGGTGATCGAGGAAGCCACCCTGAACCCGGGCCGCATCTTCCCCAAAACCCTGCTGATGCTGTTGCTGGCGATCCCGTTCGCCATCGTCGTCGGCCTGCTGGTGGTCTACCTGTGCTACCTGCTCGACCAGCGCATTCACGATGGCGGCCTGGTGGAACGCAAGTTCGGCCTGCCGCTGTGGACCACGTTGCCGGAGCTGGACACCAGCACCGCGCAAGGCACCAATGCGTTCAATGCGAGCATTTACCGGTTGTACGGCCTGCTGCAGCTGGACCGCGTGGCCGAACGCGGCCTGACCCTCGGGCTGACCTCGGCGCGCCACGGTGAAGGGGTGACCTTCGTGGTGGAGCAACTGCGTCAACTGCTCCTGGAAAACGGCATCACCGTGCGCATCGGCGGCGCTGATCCTGCGGCGCCAGGCGAAGTGGTGCTGCTGGACGCCTCGGCGCTGCTGGACAACCGCGATGCCTTCGTCAACCTGCTGCGCGCCGACCTGATCGCGCTGGTGGTCGAAGCCCGCAAGAGCACGGTGCCGGTGGTGGAGCACGCGCTGTCGATCCTCAATACGGCGTTCGGCAAAGTCGATGGCATCATCATCAACCGGCGCAAGTTCGAAGTGCCGGCCAAGGTGCTGCGCACCATCGGCAAATACCGGGGGGCGTTCTGATGCGCATCGCCCTGCTTGCACCCTTGCCGCCGGAAAAAAACGGGATCGCCGACTATGCGAACCATTTCAAGACGGCATTGGAGCAACTGGGCGTGACGGTGCTGACACCGTTGAGCGGCGTGGAAGGCTCGAGCGCGGCGATCAGGCAGGCGGTTGCCGCGTTCGACTGGCGCAGCGTGGACCTGGTCCACGCCGAGCTGGGCGGCGGGCGCCTGGGGGAGTTCCTGGCCTTGCGCGAGTTGCGCAAGGCCTACCCGGACCTGCCGCTGACGGCCACCGTGCATGACCCCGAGCGCATCGTGTGGCGGCGCGAGCACCTGCCCTTCCCGCTCAACCTGCTGGCGCGCCTGCCCAGCCCGTTGCCGCAGGCGGCAGTGGTGCTGGCAGACCCGCTGACCCTGCGTGAAGAACGCCAGGTCGCGCGGGGCCTGACGCGGCTGATCACCCTGACGCGCCTGGGCGCCGATTGCCTCAGCCAGCGCATGCAACTGCCGGCCGGTAAGGTGGCGGTCATCCATCACGCCAACCTGTCGATTCCAGCCGTGGCCCTGCCGCCGCTGGACACGCTGCACCTGCTGTATTTCGGTTTTATCTACCGTGGCAAAGGCATTGAAGACTTGTTGCAGGCCCTGGCCGCCGTCTTCAAGCAAGCCCCACAATTGCGTGACCGTGTGCGCCTGACCCTGGCCGGTGGCACTGCCGCCGAAATGGCGTTTGGCGCGGGCGGTGATTACCTGGAGCAGTTGAACCGCCAGATCGCCGACCTCGGCCTGGCAGGCGTCATCGATTGGCGGCTGAACCTGCCGGCTGGCGACATTGCCCAGACGATCCAGGCCCACCATGTGATGGTGCTGCCGTATCGCGAATCAAAAAAACTCGGCCTGCTCGGCCGCCAGCGCGGCACCAGTGGCGCGCTGTCCTGGGCCGCCGCGTGCGGGCGTGGAGCGATTACCTCCGATGCGCGGGCATTTGCCGAGGAAGTCGCCAGCGGTAACGGTGCGATCTATCCCGAAGGCGATGTGGCCGCGCTGGGCGAGCAGTTGTTGCGCCTGGCCCGTACACCGACCCTGGCCCGGGACTGGGCCGAACGCGCCGGAGCCATCGGCCGCGAACGCTTATGGCCGCTGACGGCGCAGCACTTCAAGCAGCTTTTCGAACAGGCAATTGCGGGAGCCCCGTATGGCGCGTAAACGGACGTATTTCGCCACCCTTGTGCTGGTCGCCGTCCTCGGCGTGACCGCCTTTATCTGGGGGCGCCCGGCCGACGCCGAGAACCACGTGCTCAAAGGCAACAAGGTGGTGGTGTGGAAGGACTTCCTCGGCGTGAACGCCCAGTTCCTGTGGTTCAGCCCCGAGCGCTACCAGTTGCAGATCGACCGCCTCAAGGACCTGGGCCTGGAATGGGTGCGCCTGGACCTGCATTGGGACCAGCTGGAGCCCGTCGCCGACCAATACCAGGTGGCGACCCTGGACCAGTTGGTGACCAAGCTTAAAGACAACCAGCTCAAGTCGGTGTTTTACCTGGTCGGCTCGGCGCCGTTTATCACCACCGCGCCGGCGGGTGCGCCGTATCAGGACCAGTACCCGCCGCGAGACCCGAATGTGTTTGCGCTGCGCATGGCGCTGTTGGCCCAGCGCTACCCCAGCGTCGACGCCTGGCAGGTGTGGAACGAGCCGAACCTGCTGGGCTTCTGGCGCCCGGCGGCTGACCCGGACGGTTATGCCCAGCTGCTGCGCACCACCACCGCCGCACTGCGCGCCGTCGCCCCGAACAAACCGGTGGTGGCCGCCGGCATGGCGTTTTTCAGCGAAATGCCCAACGGCCAGACCATGCTCGACGCGCTCGATGCCCTCGGCGTGCCGAGCCTGAACACCGTCATGTCCTATCACCCGTACACGCAACTGCCCGAAGGCAACGACCCTGCCAACCTCGACTTCGTGGCCAAGACCAGCGCGCTCAACCAGAAGCTGAGAAACAGCGGCGTGAAAACCCTGTGGAGCACCGAGTGGGGCTGGTCGAACTACCTCGGTCCCAAGGAAGCCCAGGACATCATCAGCCAACAGGGCCAGGCCGATTACGTGATACGCCGCCTGGCGCTGATGAGCGCGCTGGATTTCGACAAGATTTTCCTGTTTACCCTGAGCGACCTGGATCAGCGCGCCAGTGCGCGCGACCGCGCCTACGGCTTGCTCGATATCGACGCCAAGCCCAAGCCGGTCTACACCGCGTTGAAAAATTTCCTCGACGTCAGTGGCCCGCAACTGACCCCCGGCGACCCGCCCACCGCCGACCAACTGCCCGACGGCCTGTTCAGCATCGGCTGGACCCGCGCCGATGGGCGCAAGTTGTGGTTTTTCTGGTCGGCCGGTGGCGGCAACGCGCACTTGCCGAACCTCGCCAGCGCGACGCTGTATGACCCGTTGCGCGGCACCCAGACACCGGTGAGCGGCACCGACGGGTTGACTGTCCCGGTCAAGTCGAACCTGCAAATTCTGTTATGGGATTGAAGCCCGCCATGCGCATTTTATGGATCCTGCCCTACTCGCCCTGGCCCGCCACCAGCGGCGGCAAGACGCGCCAGTTCCACTTGCTGCGCAGCCTGGCCGCACGTGGGCACCGAATCACCTTGCTGCTGCACGACAAGCAGCCGGTGTCGCTGACCGATCGCCAGGTGCTGGAGGCGTTTCTCGAGCAATTGATCATCCTGCCGCGCCGCCCGCTGCGCAGCGTGAAAACCCTGGCGGCCGGGCTGTTTGCGCCTTACCCGTTGCTGGCCAGCGTCAACGGCCTGTCGGGAGCGCTGCAGGACCGGTTCAACCAACTGCTCAACGAACACTGGGACGTGGTGCAAGTCGAGCACACTTACACCTTCCAACCTTACGAAGACGCGCTGATGCGTAAATCCCAACCCTTCGTGCTGACCGAACACAACGTCGAGTCGGCCCTTGGCGCGGCCACCTACGACCGCCTGCCACGTTGGGCGCTGCCATTTATTCGCTATGACCAATGGCGCTACACGCGCTGGGAGCGTCGCGTGATGCGCCAGGCCGCCCAGGTAGTGGCGGTCACCGACAGCGATGCGCAGGTACTGGAAAAAATCGCCGGCAAACCGGTGCCGGTGGTGGTCAATGGCGTAGATTGCGATCACTTCGCCGCTGCCCGTCCTGACCCGTCGACCCGCCGCGTGCAGTTCCTGGGCAACTATGAGTACGCGCCCAATGTGGATGCCATCGAATGGGCGCTGGATGAAATCCTGCCCAAAGTCTGGGAACACTGCCCCGACGCGCGCATGAGTGTGTGCGGCTTCGGCATGCCCGCCGGTTGGCGCGAACGCTGGCAGGACCCGCGCATCGAATGGCAAGGCTTTGTGCCAGACCTGTTGAGCCTGCAATCGACCTGCTCGGTGTTTCTCGCGCCGTTACGCCATGGCGGTGGTTCCAAGCTCAAGGTGCTCGAAGCGCTGGCCGCCGGCCTGCCCCTGGCCAGCACCGAACAAGGGGTGTCGGGCCTGGACCTGGTGGACGGCCTGGATTACCTCGGCGGGCAAACCGCCGCCGGCCTGGCGGACGCCGTGGTGCGCCTGTTGCAGTCGCCCGAAATCGCCGCGCCCATGGGTGAAGCCGGTCGCGCCTATGTGCGGCGGGCCCATGACTGGAGCGTTGCCGCCAGCCAACTGGAGCAGGTGTACGCCACCCTGTCGCCGCTCAATCAAAAGGAGCCCGCATGCGTGTAGGCCTGGATTACCGCACCGTCGGCACCTCCCCGCAATCGGGCATCAGCCGCCAGGTGTATGCGCTGGAAAGCGCCCTGCGCAGCTTGCCGGACCTGGAACTGGAGCGCTTTACCGTGGCGCCCCTGGGCGATGAAACACGGTTGCAGGCGCACTGCCCGGCCTGGGGCTGCGCGAAAATGGCGATGCACCAGCCGCACAATCGCCTGCGCTTCGAAGCCGGTTTTTTACCCCGCGCCCTGCGCGAACAGCACATCGACCTGTACATCAGCACCTTCAATATGGGCCTGCCGTTGCCGCCCAGGCCCAAGGGACTGCGGACCGTAGTGCTGCTGCACGACCTGTTCCAGATCACCCTGGACAACTACCACGCCAATCGCCTGAAGGCATTGGTGTACAAGACTACCGATCGCCTGTCGATTGCCTATGCGGTACGCAGCGCCGACCGGGTGTGGACACCCTCCCAGTACAGCGCCGACGAAACCGCGCGGTTGTTTCCGCAGGCGGCGGGCAAGATTCGCGTGCTGCCCAATCAGGTGAACGGTTTCCACGAACCGGCGGCGGACCTGTCGGCGCGTCCATTGCCCAAGGGCTTCTGGCTGCTGGTGGGCACCCGTGAATTGCGCAAGAACGTGCCGTTCCTGGTGGACGCCTGGCAACAGGCGCGGCGCCTGTCCGTCAACGTGCCGGAACTGGTGCTGGTGGGCAGCCTGGAGCATTTGCCCGAAGCCCAGCGCACGCTGGCGGGCATTCATGCGCTGAGTGGCGTCTCTGATGCCGAGCTGCACGGGCTGTACCGCCAGGCGTCACGTGTGTGGCAACCGTCCTACGCCGAGGGTTTCGGTTTGCCGGTGATTGAAGCGCTGAGCGTCGGCACCCCCGTGGCCGTGGCCAGCGGCACCTCGCTGGACGAAATCACCCCGCCGGCGACACCGCGCTTTTCGCCCACCGACGGTCCTGCCCTGGTGCAACTGATGCTGAGCCTGGGTGAGCGCGGCGATGAAGGCACACCCGAAGACCATCGCCAATGGGCCGCACGTTTCAATCAACACGCCTATCGTCAGCGCCTGGCCGAACTGATCGAGGAACTGAAATGAGACTCTCCCTGGCAAGCCTCGTCGCCATCCTCCTCGGCGTGCTGTTCGGCGTGGTCGCCCTGGCGCTGTCACCGGCCAAGGCGTTCCTCGCCGTGATTGGCCTGGCGGCGGCCGTGACGATCCTGCGCTTTCCCTTCTGGGGCTTGTTGCTGTTCGCCCTGGTCGCGACCTTCATGCCCTACTCCACGCTCAACCTGGGCATCCGCAGTACGGTGTGCGAAGCGATTCTTGCGCTGACCTGGGGCGCGGTGCTGTGGCACAGTTTTCTGTCACGCCTGCCGGATGCGCCGCGCCTGGCCCGCCGCCCCACCGACCAGGCGCTGCTGTGGCTGATGCTGTTCAGTGTGTTCCCGTTCATTGTCGGCCAAGTCAGCATCCACGCCGAAAGCAGCGGCGTGGCCAACTGGCTGCGCTGGTTGCTGAATTTGTCGGGGGTGTTTCTCACGGCCAAGTTGCTGGTCGACTACAAGCGCCGCGAAAGTCTGGTGATCGCCCTGCTGCTGGGCACCCTGGCGATGCTGGTGATGTCGATCGCGGTGTTCGTGCGCACGCGCTCCGGGGCGGGGATTGCGCCGATCCTGGCGCTGCTCAATTACGGCAACTTCGACATGTTGAAATTCGGCCTGGAAGCCATGTCGTCGCGCATGGGTTCGCCGTGGATGCACCCGAATGCCATCGGCGGGATCATGGCGCTGCTGTTGCCCCTGGCCTTCTGCTTCGGCATGACCGAACAGGGTTGGAAACGCGCGCTGGGCCTGGGCGTGGCGTGCCTGGGGGCCGCGGCGCTGCTGCTGGCCAGCAGCCGGGGGGCGATGGTCAGCCTGGCGCTGGTGCTGATATGGCTGGCCGGCCGGCGCGTGCCTTACACCGGACGCTTGCTGATGATCGGCGCGGCACTGACCGTGGCGCTGGTCATGGCGTATCCGCCGTTGCAGGAACGCCTGGCGACGATTTTCTCGTCGAGCAACGCCAGTACCGAAGTGCGTTTCGACGAGTACCGCATGTTCCCGCAGGCCGTGGCGGCGTACCCGTTCGGCATCGGTTTCAAGGTCGACCCGCCGGTACCGGATACGCACTTGCTGGGCATCTCCAACCTGTGGCTGAACTTCATCTACAAGACCGGCGTGGTCGGCATGCTGTTGTTTATCGCGGTCACCGTGCGCTGGTGGCGGGAAGCGCGGCCGGAAAAAGGCCCGATCCGCCTGACCAAGGACAATGCGCTGTGGCTGGGCAGCACGGCCGGGATTCTGTCGGCGCTGGTCAGCGGTTTGTTTGACCACTACTTCAGCTTTGCCGTGGTGATGGTGGCGCTGTTCTGGCTGATGGTAGGGATTAACGTGCTGGAGGCGCGCCGCTTGTTCCCGGCGCGCCTGCCCCAGGTCAAGGCGGTGCTGTATCAAAAACCGATGCTTGATGGCGCGCGGCGCTGATGCTCGGCTCCGCCGTATGGCTGACCGTGGCGACCCTGTTGGGTCTGTGCCTGGGGTTTGCGCGCGAGTGGTTGCTGGTGGCGGCCTGGGGCGCGGGCGAGCGCAGTGATGCGTTCCTGATCGCGTTGTTCCTGCCCGAGGCGCTGCGCATGTCGCTGGCCGGTGGCGTATTGAGTGCCGCCGCGTTGCCGCTGTATCTGCAACGCCGGGACAGCGAACGCCTGGACTGGCTGGCGGTGCTGTTCCCGGCATTGATGCTGATCGCCCTGCTCACCAGCCTGTTGCTGATGCTGTTGGCGCCCTGGCTGGTGCAGGTGCTCGGCCCTGGGCTGGCCGCCGGCGCCACGGCCCTGGCCGCGAGCAACCTGCAGATCGTGGCCTGGTGTGTACCGGGCCTGATGCTGCATGCGCTGTTCAGCGTGCCGTTGCAGGCCAGCGAGCGGTTTGTGCTGGCGGGGTTGGGCTCGTTGCTGTTCAACCTGCCGCCGGTGACGTACCTCGCATGGGCAGGCACCGCCAGCCAGCCCCACAGCCTCGCGCTGGCGTGCCTGGTCGGCAGCGCGTTGATGCCATTGGCGCTGCTGCCGTCGATCTGGCGCCAGGGCTGGCGACCCTGGCGCATGCAGCTGTCGCTCGCGCCCTTGCGCGAGCTGGGCCAGCGCATCGGCCCCCTGTTGCTGAGCAACGGTGCCAGTCAGGGCCTGGCGTTGATCGAGCGTCTGGTGGCATCGCTGCTGGGGGAAGGCGCGGTGACCTGGGTCAACCTGGCACGCAAACTGATGAACCTGCCGCTGATTGCGTTGATGAGCCTCAATCAAGTGCTGCTGGGCATGATGAGCCGCCGTCAGGGCAATGAACGCCTGGCCCTGCTCAAGCGCGGCCTGGAAACCGCCAGCGTGCTGACCTTGCCGGCCGGCGTCGGCCTGGTGGCGGCGGCGCCGAGCCTGGTGACGCTGCTGCTGCCCAGCCAGTCGGCGGACTCGCCGCTGCCGCTGTTGCTGGCGTGGTTTGCCGTGCCGCTGGTATTCGTCGCCTGGAACGCCCTGCTCGCGCGTTACGCCTACGCCGCCGGCGATACGCGCCAGCCGCTGCGCTGCGAGCTGCTCGGCAGCCTGGTCAACGTGCTGCTGCTGAGCGTGCTGCCGTTTGCGTTTGGCTTGGCCGGCATCCCCCTGGCGGCGCTGGCCGGCGTGCTGTGCACCGCGCTGCTGCTGATGCAGCGCCAGGCCTTGCTCGGCGCCCTGCCGTGGGCCCGGCATTGGCTGATCAGCACCGCGCTGATGGGGCTGGCGGCGCTGCTGTTGTTTCGAATCGAAGGCGTGTGGCTGCAACTGGGCTTGAGCACCTTGGCAGGCGCGATGGTGTTGCTGGGTATGGGGCTGTGGCTGAAGCCGTGGCGCAAGGCGTGAATGATCGTTCGGGAAGACTCAAATGAAACATCGCTGGATTCAAATGGATATCGCCAAAGGCATCGGTATCCTGGTTATCGTGTACGCCCACAGTTGGTTTGTCGCCAACTCGGTGGATTTGCTCTACCCGATCATTGCCTCGTTCGTGCTGCCGTTGTTCTTCTTTTTGTCCGGGGTGTTCTTCAAGCCCGAGCAGCCGTTCGTGGAGATGGCGGTGCGCAAGGCCGATGGCTTGCTCAAGCCGTTCTTCTTCACCATGTTGGTGTATGTGATCGTGCGCGCTGTGCTGCGCGGGCAGCCGTTGCTGCCGGACATCGGCGGCGTGTTTTACGCCTCGGTGGATACCATCCCGTGGCAGGCGTTGTGGTTTTTGCCGCACTTCTGGGTGGCGATCCTGTTCAGTTGGCTGATGCTGCGGCTGATCCAGCGCCTGAAGCTGGCGTTGCCGGGCGCTTGCCTGCTGGCCGGCGCGCAACTGTTGCTCGGGATCTGGACGCTGCCGTGGTTCTGGCAAGTGCCGGTCAGCGTCGGCGAGCAGACCTGGACAATGCCCGGCCTGCCCTTCAGCCTCGATGTGACGCTGATCAGCAGCACCTACTTCATCTACGGCTACCTGCTGCGCGATTGGCTGCGTCGGCATGAGAGTTCGCTGTTGACCCTGCTGATTGCGGTGGCGCTGTTCGCCGTGGTGTTCCTCTACAGCCACGACACCATGGACCTGGCGCAGCGTCGCTATGACCACTGGCTGTGGACCAGCCTGCTGGCGGTGATCGGCGTGTACCTGTGCTGGGCGCTGGCGCGGGTGTTGATGGTGTCGACCCTGCTGACCCGGATGATGACCTACATCGGCCAATCCACCTTGATCGTGCTGATCTTCCACGGCGAGATCCAGCACAAGACCTTCGACCTGATGGAGCGTCTGGGCCTGCATCCGTTCCTGGCGGCGTGTGTGGGCTTTGTGGTGGCGGTGGTGGTGTCGTTGCTGATCGGGGAAGTGATCAAGCGCGTGGCATTCCTGCGGTTTTTCTACTTTCCGTTTCCGCTGCGTAAAGCGGCTAAACCTTGAGCAGGACTGATGTAGGAGAGGGCTTGCCCTGATGCCAGCCAGTTAAGGCTTTTTGTAGGAGCGAGCTTGCTCGCGAAAAACTCACAGGCACCGCGTTCATTCAGAAAGCACGCGTTATCGTTGACGTTTTTCGCGAGCAAGCTCGCTCCTACAGACGGCGGTGTATGCTCAGTCGTCCAGCTGTTGCGGCGCGGGCTTGCTGCCCGGCTTGGCCGGTTTCGCGCCCTTCGCTGGCGCGGGTTCGACCGGTGCAGGTTCCGGCGCGGCAGCCGCTTCTTTTTCGGCCATCGGCATCTGGTCGATGGTACTGAAAAACTCTTTCAGATCGAGCGTATCCGGCGGCACATTCTTCTCGACTTTCTTGTCCCCGTCCTTGCCCACCAGGATCACCTTGGTGCCGCTGCCGACCCCAAGCTTGAGGGCGCGGATCAGTGCATTGGTCTCAGGCGGCGTGAGCTTTTTGCTGTCCTTGGGATCCTTGGCGAACTTCTCGCCTTCGGCGCCGATGCTGCCGAACTTCACGGTGTACAGCACCATGCTGCGTTCTTCGAAGGACTGCCTGGTGGCAGGCTCTTCCAGTTGTTTTTTGAGCGTGGCCAACGTCGGGTTACCGGCATCGAGTTCCACCACGACCAGAGGGCGGGTTTTGCCCAGCTCCAGCTTGAGCGGATTATCATCGGCAGCCAACAACGGCCCCGTAAAAGCCATCAAGGTAGCCAGGGTCAGCGACCGGATGAGCATGCGCACCTCCTTTGAATTCCATGCAGGGTTCTTGAGTTTCATGTCTGCGACAGTCAAATTCAAGGATGATTCCTACGCCACGTTGAGAAGCGTAGGTCAGGGCGTACGCTACGCAAGGGTTTGCAGGGCGGTAAGGTGATTGTTTCCTCTGATTACGAGACCTTCCAATCCGGCCAATGCCGGGCGAATACGGGCGCCACAAGCGGGTCGGCGTCCACCCGTTCCAGGGTATGGGCAAAACCTGGGGCCAGATTGTGCAGCGCTTCACGCGCCTCATCCCAGCGCGACACCGCCGCCGCCATGATGCCCAACGCGTTGGGGACGTTGTCGGGGGTAAACAACTGGTCGGCAAACTGATCGGCGAACACCACCCAGGCCTGATGCAGATAGCGCCGCGTGCCGGTGGTCAGTTGCGCTTGCAGGGCTTGATCCGCGTCGCCCAACCAGCGTTGCGGGTAGTCGATGATGCCGATGGCCGAATAGCAATTGGCGGCGATGTACAACAGGCCGCGCAGAATCTGCGCGCAGTTGCCGGCCAGCAGGTCGGCCTGGGGATACTCGAGGCCCAGGTGGATCAGGATGGCGGCGCTTTCGGTCAGCACTTGGCCATCGGGGGTGACCAGGGTGGGAATCTGTTTCAGGGGATTGATGCGCGCAAGGGCTTCGCTGCCCTCGCTGTCCTGCCAGGAACTGGCCTCCACGCGATGCCACGGCACGGCGCAGCGTTGCAGGGCGATTTCGATCATGCAGGAACCGGACTCGTCGGTGCCATAAAGCGTATACATGGACGTTTCTCCTGAGTAACGGGTGTTGCGGCGATCCGCCTAGAACAGGCCCATCTGACCACCCACCAAAGTGCCAAAATCATCGTTTACGAACGGCAGGATCGCGTCCGCCACGGGCTGCAATTGCCGGGTCACGTAATGATCGTAGTCGATCGGCGCTTGCCGCACTTCCAAAGGCTCGGGGCCGTTGACGCTGATCACATAGCTGATCCAGCCGCCGCGCTGGTACTGGCGCGGGCGCCCGAGGCGGTCGTTGTATTCATCGGCCAGGCGGGCGGCGCGCACATGGGGCGGGACGTTGCGTTCGTAGTCATGCAGCGCCCGGCGCAGGCGCTTACGGTAGATCAGCAGGTCGTCGAGTTCGCCGCTCAAGGTGCGACGCACATAATCGCGGACATACTCCTGATGGGGCTGGCGATGGAAGATGCGTCGGTAGAGCTCCTGCTGGAATTGCCGCGCCAGGGGCGACCAGTCACTGCGCACGGTTTCCAGCCCTTTGTAAACCATCTCTTCGCTGCCATCGGCGCGTACCACCAGGCCGGCGTAGCGCTTCTTGCTGCCCTCCTCCGCGCCGCGAATGGTCGGCATCAGGAAGCGGCTGAAATGGGTTTCGTATTGCAGCTCGAGGGCGCTCTGCAGGCCGTACTCGGTGTGCAGATGGCTGCGCCACCAGTCGTTGACGTGCTGCACCAGCGCCTGGCCGATACGACTGGCGTCCTCGTTGGAATGGGCGCTGCCGAGCCAGACGAAGGTGGAGTCGGTGTCGCCGTAGATCACTTCATAACCCTTGGCCTCAACCAGCTCACGGGTCTGGCGCATGATCTGGTGCCCACGCATCGTGATCGACGACGCCAGCCGCGTATCGAAGAACCGGCAGCCGCTGGAACCGAGCACCCCGTAGAACGCATTCATGATGATCTTCAGGGCCTGGGACAACGGTGCATTGCGTTCGCGCTTGGCCACTTCGCGGCCTTCGGAAACACGCGTGACGATGGCCGGCAGGCAATGCCGGGTGCGGGAAAAACGCGCACCGCGAAAGCCTTCCACCGAGTCGCTGTCGTCCGGATACCTGAGGCCTTCGATCAAGCCCACCGGGTCGATCAGGAAACTGCGGATGATCGACGGGTAGAGGCTTTTGTAGTCCAGCACCAGCACCGACTCGTAGAGGCCCGGGCGTGAATCCATGACAAAGCCGCCCGGACTGGCCTGGGGCGGCTTGTCGCCGAGGTTCGGTGCGACGAAGCCCTGGCGGTGCATCAACGGCATGTAGAGGTGGGTAAACGCCGCGACGGAACCGCCATTGCGGTCGGCGGGCAGGCCGGTAACACTGGCGCGTTCGAGCAGGAACTCGAGCAGGCCGGTCTTCTCGAAAATCCGCGTGACCAACTCGCAGTCCTTGAGGTTGTAGCGCGCCAGGGCAGGCTTGTCCTCGGCGAACATGCGGTTGATTTCGTCCATGCGCTGGTACGGCGTGGAGATGTCCTTGCCTTCGCCGAGCAGGGTTTGCGCGACGTTCTCCAGGCTGAACGACTCGAAGTTCCAGGTGGCCGAGCGCAGGGCTTCGATGCCGTCGATGATCAGCCTGCCTGCGGCTGCGGCGAAGTAGTGATTGCGGCTGCCGTGTTCGCGCCAGGTCATGGCTTCACCGCCGCGCCCGAGCAGCAGCGGCACGTTCAGGCGCTGGGCATGTTCGTGCAGTACGCGCAGGTCGAATTGCACCACGTTCCAGCCGATGATCGCATCCGGATCGTGGGTGGCCAGCCATTGGTTGAGACGTTCAAGCAGTTGGGCGCGGGTGTCGCAATAGTCGAGCTTGAAATCCACCGCGTCGCGCTTGTTGGGCGGACCGAGCATGTACACCTGGCGCTCGCCGCAGCCTTCGAGGGCGATGGAATAGAGATCGCCCTGCGCCGTGGTTTCGATGTCCAGGGACACCAGCTTCAAGGGAGGACGGTAGTCGGGAGCGGGCTTCATCTGCGCGTCGAGCAGGGTGCCGTCCGCATCCGCAGTGCCGCCGAACCACACCGGGGCGGTGATAAAGCGTTCCATCATGTAGCGCTCGGGCGGCCGCACGTCGCCTTCATAGACGTCGACCCCGGCGCTGCGCAGACGCTTTTCGATGTCCATCATCTGGCGGTGCTGCCGGGCGTAGAGCCCCAGGACCGGTCGATGATGGAAATCGCACAACTGCAACGCGCGCAACTCGATGTCGCGCTCGTCCTTGAGCAGCCAGCCCAGCGGCTTGCGATGGATCTCGGGGATGAACATCACCGAGGTCTGCACGGGTAGGCGAATGCACCGAGGCCCCTGGTCGGTCGCCAGCCAGAAGCTGACCTGCGTACCCGCCGGAGTGTCGCGCCAATGCCGGGTCAGGACAAAACCCTGCTGTAAATCCACCGTACCGCACCTCGGCAATTGCTTTCAGGGCGTGATTCTACTCGGCATCCGGTCAAGGCGGCAGGTTAACTGTCATCTCACAAATCTGTTGCGGAATATGAATAACAATTACTATCATTCGCGCCGGAGTCGTATTCGCGCAGTGAGGAAGCGCACTGTGTTGCCCCCTTCCTCATCATTGACGGTTCACCGTCCGGATTGACCATGCCTCTGTGTAGCCGCCTCGCCGTGCCCTTTCGCCCTACCGTGCTTGCCCTTTGCTGCGCCCTTAGCGTTGCCGCGCAGGCCGATACGAGCAACACCCTGCAACTGGACGCCACGCGCATCGATGCCCAGGCCCCCGCGCCCGAGGCGTTGCCTGCGGTGTACGCCGGTGGGCAGGTTGCCCGTGGCGGCCAACTGGGTGTGCTGGGCAACCAGGACATCATGGACGTGCCGTTCAGCATGTCCTCCTACACCGAGCAATTGATTCGCGACCAGCAGGCGGAAACGGTCGGCGATGTGCTGCTCAATGACGCGTCCGTGCGCCAGGCGTCAGGGTATGCGAACCAGGCCCAGACTTTCATGATTCGCGGTTTGCCGTTGAATGGCGACGATATTTCCTATAACGGTTTGTACGGCATCCTGCCACGCCAGATTATGTCCACTGACGCGCTGGAACGTGTGGAAGTGTTCAAGGGCCCCAACGCGTTCATCAACGGCGTCACGCCGGGCGGCTCGGGGATCGGCGGCGGTGTGAACCTGCAACCCAAGCGCGCCGGTGACGTGCCGCTGCGCCGCTTCAGCACGGACATCAGCAGCGACGGCCGGGTGGGCGAGCATCTGGATATCGGGCAGCGCTTTGGTGAAGACCACCGTTTTGGCGCGCGGCTCAACCTGTCCCAGCGCGAAGGCGACACCGGTATTGACGACGAAAACCAGCGGTCGAAACTGTTCGCGGCCGGCCTCGATTACCGTGGCGATGCACTGCGCCTGTCGGGTGATTTCGTGTATCAGAAGCAGCGTATCAATGGCGGACGCAACTCCGTGTTCCTGGGCAGCGCGACCCGCGTCCCGGATGCGCCTTCGGCGGATACCAACTATGCGCCCCGCTGGAGCAGCACCAACCTGGAGGACACCCTGGGCATGCTGCGCGCCGAATACGACCTGAATGAAAACTGGACGGGTTACGCTGCAGGCGGTGCCAAACACAGCCGGGAAATGGGCCGATATTCCTCGATTACCCTGACCGATAACCTCGGCAATGCCACCTCCAGCCGCTCGACCATTGCCCACGAAGAAGACAACGCCAGCCTGATGGCCGGCTTGAACGGAAAGTTCCAGACCGGCGCCGTCAGCCACCGACTCAACGTCGGCCTGGCCGGTATCTGGACTCAGGCGCGCAACGCCTATGTGTTCAACGGTTCACCGGCGGCAACCAACCTCTACAACCCTGTGACCGGCGCCCCACCCACGCTCAACACGCCGCGCAATACCCCGGGCACCGACTTCGGCGACCCGACCATTACCGCCAAGACATTCGTGCGCAGCGCTGCGGTGTCCGACACCCTGGGTGTGTTCGACGACCGTCTGTTGGTGACATTGGGCGCACGTCGCCAGCAGATGGTGGTGCAGGGCTACAACTACATGAGCGGCACACGCACGGCCAACTACGACGAATCGATCACCACGCCGGTCTACGGCATTGTGTTCAAGCCGTGGGAGCACGTGTCGCTGTACGCCAACCGCATCGAAGGCCTCGCCCAGGGCCCCACCTCGCCGCTCAAATCCGGTGACCGGACGATCATCGGTGGCGGGCAAGCCTATGCACCGGCGCGCTCCAAGCAGATCGAAGCGGGCGTCAAGGTCGACATGGGCACCTATGGCGCCACCCTCGGCGTGTACCGTATCGAGCAGCCAGGTGCGGGTTATGCGCAAGTCATCGATGCAACCACCGCGCGCTATGTGCGCGAAGGCCAGCAGATCAACAAAGGCGTCGAACTGAACGTCTTCGGCGAACCGGTAAGTGGCCTGCGTTTGCTTGGGGGGGTGACGCTGATGAAGACCGAACTCAAGGGCACCCTCAACGGTGCCAACGACGGCAACCGCGCCATCGGCGTCCCTTCGTTCCAGCTCAACGCCGGTGTGGATTGGGACGTGCCCGGCCTGCAAGGCGTGACCCTCAATGGGCGCATGCTGCGTACGGGCGGCCAGTATGCCGACGCGGCGAACAACCTGAGCCTGCCCGCGTGGAACCGTTTCGACCTGGGTGCGCGCTACACCTTCGCGCTGGCTCAACGTGAGGTAACACTGGGCGCTACGATGGAGAACGTCGCCAACGAGAAATACTGGGAATCGGCCCAGGGTGGCTTCCTGAGCCAGGGCGACCCGCGGGTAGCGAAATTGTCGGCGACGATTGATTTCTAACAACACGGCAGTTGACGATGGGCATCAGCGTTGATGCCCATTCGCGTCAGGCGCGCCTGGCGCTGTTCAGATAGTTTTCGATGTTGCCCATTTGCTCATCCCAGCCCCGGGAGTTCATCTTGAACGCTTTCTGGCGTCGAGCCTGGGGGACGTTGTCGAAACCCGATTCCACCACCCGCAGCAGAATGCCCGGCGCGCGATCCTCAAGGGTGAATTCCACCAGCGTCGGTTCTTCCTTGTCGTAGTCGATATCCTTATCTACCGCAAAGGGATGCCACCAGAAAGAAAACAGCGTTTGCGGCAGGATGCGTTCGATCCTGGCCTTCCACACCACATGTTCGTAGCCTGGGTAGGTGATCTGCGCTTCGAGGGTTTCGCCGGTCACAAAGGTTTTTCCCTTGAGGGCGATACCGAACCAATCACCAAAGCGCTCAGCATGGGTGAGCGCTTCCCACACCTGTTTACGTGATGCGTTGAGCAGGACTTTTCGTTCGATCCGATCCAATACGTGCATAAGTCACCTCCTCCATTGAACACTAGGCGACATCGACCAATGCGCAACTTTTGGTTATGCGCGATGATGATGTCCCCATCCTTGACCTGGTCATAGGTTATGACTGAACGCTTGAAAGGAAGTTGCTTGTGCAATGGTGTGGGCTATCGCATGGATAGCCCAAGAGAGTGATAGGGATCTAGACGTGCGGGTCGCCAGGCGCTTTGGCCGGCGTCGCATATTGCGGCTTCAAATGACCCTCCTGGTCGAGCAGCCAGGCATCCATGATCTGCCGCACCACGGGGCCCGCCACACGACCACCGGCCTCACCGTTTTCGATCATCACTGAGATCACGATCTTCGGATGTTCGGCTGGCGCGAAGCCGACAAACAAGGCGTTATCGCGATGACGCTCCAGCGTCTTGTTGCGGTTGTAACGCTCGCCCTGCTTGATCGCCACCACTTGCGCGGTGCCGCTCTTGCCGGCGATGCGGTATTGGGCACCTTGCGCGGCCGCGCGGGCGATACCGCGTGGGTCGTGCATGACCAGTTGCATGCCGTGGTTGACCTGTTCCCAGTCACGCGGGTCCTTGAGGACTACGTTGGGCATCGGGTTCTCATCCACCGGTGGCACGCCGTTGATGGTCTTGGCCAGGTGCGGCCTGTTCCATATTCCTTTGTTGGCGATCAGCGCAGTCGCCTGGGCCAGTTGCAGCGGGGTGACCTGCATATAACCCTGGCCGATGCCCAGGATCACGGTTTCGCCGGGGAACCAGGGCTGGCGGCGTGTAGCGCGTTTCCAGGCCTGGGAAGGCATCAGCCCGGCGGACTCTTCGAACATGTCCAGGGACACCTTCTGACCCAGGCCGAATTCGGCCAGGTAATCATGCAGGCGATCAATGCCGAGTTTGTGGGCCAGGTCATAGAAGTAGGTGTCATTGGAGCGCATGATGGCGGCGTCCATATCTACCCAGCCGTCGCCGCTGTGGTTCCAGTTGCGGTATTTGTGATCGAAGTCCGGCAGCTGGTAGTACCCTGGATCGAACACGCGGGTTTGTGGAGTGACCACGCCGCTGTCGAGACCTGCGATAGCCACTTCGGGCTTGATGGTCGACCCAGGCGCATACAGCCCGCGCAGCACGCGGTTGAACAGTGGGCGGTCGATGGAATCATGCAGCGCGGCATATTCCTTGAAGCTGATGCCGGTGACGAACAGGTTCGGGTCGAAACTCGGCTTGCTGACCATGGCCAGCACCTCACCGGTTTGCGGGTCCAAGGCAACCACCGAACCACGACGATCACCCAGGGCCTCCTCGGCGGCTTCCTGGAGCTTGACGTCGAGACTCAAGACAATGTTTTTACCCGGGATAGGGTCCGTGTGCTTGAGCACCCGCAACACCCGCCCCTGAGCGTTGGTTTCGACTTCTTCATAACCGACATGACCATGCAGTTCCGATTCGTAGAAGCGTTCGATCCCGGTTTTGCCAATCGATTGGGTGCCGCGGTATTCCACTGAATCGAGGGCCTTGGACTCTTTCTCGTTGATTCGTCCGACATAGCCAATGGAGTGAGCGAAGTGCGCACCCAATGGGTAGTGGCGAACGAACTGGGGCTCAACGTCTACACCCGGTAGGCGGAACTCGTTGACGGCCAGGACGGCGATCTGCTCTTCGGTCAGCTCGTAGAACAGCGTGACGGGAACAAACGGATGGCGGGCCTGTTTGAGCGCTTTGTCGAACACAGCGCGATCTTCGGCGGGCAGGTGTAACAAGCTGACGATCGCGTCCAACTCACCCTTGAGGTCGGTGGTGCGCTCGCGGGTGATGGTCAGGTTGTAGCTGGGCCGGTTGTCGGCCAGGACCACACCGTTGCGGTCATAGATCAAGCCGCGCGTGGGGGTGATGGGCAGCACGTGGACGCGGTTGTTTTCGGAAATGGTGGAGTGATAGTCGTATTGCACGACCTGCAGGAAGTACATCCGGCCCACCAGGGCGCAGGTGATACCGATCACCAGGAGTGCGCAGGCAAGCAAACGTTTGTTGACCAGACGGTGTTCTTTTTCGTGGTCCTTGATGGGTATCGGTTCAGGCATTTCTACAGCATCTCGTTGAAAAAGGTCGACGCCGCATCCTGCGGATAAAGATCAATCCTTGTGAAAATGTGCTGCACCATATCAAAAATGCAGAAACACTTTGTATCGATTTGCCTCAACGGCGGGTTATTTCATCCAGAGAAGCGAGGGTGCGGTACTAAGCGAGCTGCGGCTGAAGAGATGCTTTTCGAGCGCCCAAAACAAAACCCCTGTTTGCGTGAGCAAACAGGGGTTCTGGAATTTAATCTTGACGATGACCTACTCTCACATGGGG
>NZ_CVTK01000003.1:0-4491 GCF_900004785.1 Pseudomonas sp. 28 E 9
CTTACTTTTGCGCTTTTCAAAAGTGAGCCGCTGTAAAAGCGGAACCCATAGCAGCCATGACCGCAGAAACGGATATGTACTCGGTCTGATCCAACATCCTGGTCGGCCCTAAGGCCGCCATCGGGGCAAGCCCCCTCCCACATTTGGATTTGTGGGGTATCAGTAAGATAGGCTGCTGTGCCCCCTACGGGTAGCAACGGGGAGCAAGTTCGGCGTCACGCCAAAGTTGTGTAGATACCTATGGCGCGTTCCGCATGTAGGAATTTTCGGTGGGATTTAACCCCGTCACGCGTGGCGCTTATCCTGATTTCGCTGCTGGCCTTTCAATGTGCCGTGAATGGGTGAACATTTGTATCATCTGGTCACGGTCTCAAGGAGGCACGGCGATGGCCGCTGTCATCGGCATCAAAGGGCATTGCGCCCACTGCGACATGACGTTTGAACTCAAACCCTGGCAACTGAACGCCATCGCCATCGACGAACCCTTCGTCTGTACCTATTGCCACACATGCCTGCAGCTGTGTTGCCGCAAGCAGCTGCGTCGCTTTCGTGCCCTGGACCACTGGGCGCTGGTGCCGCCCGGCATGATCATGCTGACCTGCGCGACCCTCCTGGCGGCGCTGTTTGCAGAGTGGCTGGGGCTGCTCAGTGTGATCGGGCAATTCAACATTTCGCTGACGACGCTGTTGATCCACTTTCTGGTGCTGCGCTACGTGCGTCACCGGCAACGGATGACCTTGAACCTGCAAGTCGTCAGCCGCTTACCACTGGAACAGCTCGCACGCATTGCGTGTGCTCGCCTCAGCCAGCCGTGACGCGCTGATGCCCATCCGCTCGGCCAGGGCGCTGCAGATGTCCGGCAAGTGGTGTGGGCTGTTGCGCCGGCCCGGATACATGGCCGGGGCCATATCCGGCGCGTCCGTCTCCAGCACCACCGCTTCCAATGGCAATTGGGCCAGCACCTTGTGCATGCGCAAGGCCTGGGGCCAGGTCGCGGCACCGCCCAGGCCCAGCTTGAAGCCCAGCTTGATGTACTCGCGGGCCTCTTCCCGGCTGCCGGCGAACGCATGAATGATGCCGCCACGCGGCAGGCGGATGCGCTTGAGTGTGGCGATCACCGCCGCGTGACTGCGGCGTACGTGGAGCAAGGCGGGCAGGGCGAAATCCACCGCCAGTTTCAACTGGGCTTCGAACAGCGCTTGCTGGCGCGCTCGGTCCAGATGCTCAAGAAAGTAATCCAGGCCGATTTCACCCACGGCGCACAGTTGCCGGTGGCCCTGCAGGCGCGTCAGCCAGTCGCCCAATTCCAGCAGGTCGGCAGGGCGGTGCTCATCGAGATACACCGGGTGCAGGCCGAAGGCGGCGAACAAGCCTTCATCCTCCACCACCAGATCCCACAACCTTTGCCAATTGCGCTGATAAACCCCGAGCACCACCATGCGCCGCACACCGAGTTGACGGCTGCGGGCGAGGACTTGCGGACGGTCACTGTCGAAGTCCGCGAAATCCAGGTGGGTGTGGGTGTCGATCAGCTCCACACTCAGGCCTCGTGAATACGCTGCTTGAAGGTTCGGCTGATGCCGTGCACGCCGGGTTGGTAATGTTCTTCTTCAATGGCCGCCAGGGCCAGGCGCAGGGCGGTGTCGGCGATCAGTTGGTGCTGCTGGGCCATGGCGTTGACCGGCAGCGGCAGGAAGTCCAGCAATTGGGTATCGCCGAAGGTGCCCAGGCGCAGTGGCCGCGACTTGAGCGGGAAGTCGTGCAGTGCGTCAAACACGCCTTGCAGCAGCACGTAGGACGTGGTCACCAGCGCGTCAGGCAGATGCCCCAGGCGCTGCAGTAATTGCTCCATCAGCTGTCGCCCGCAGTCGCGGCTGAAGGCTTCGCCCTGTTCGATGATCACCTCGCCGGTAAAGCCTTGCAGGGCTTCACGAAAACCCGCAGCACGTTCCTGGCTGATGCTCAGCTCCGGATGGGCGCCGATCAGCGCGATTTGCTTGGGCAACGGTTGCAGCAGGCTGCCGGTGAGCTGCTGGCAGGCTTGGCGGTCGTCGCTGACCACCGAGCAGAACTGGCTGGGCTCCATCACCCGGTCGATGGCGATCACCGGCAAGCCTTTGGCTTGCAGTTCGCGATAGCTGTCATCCTCAGCGGGCAGGCAGCTGGCGACAAACAGCGCATCGCAGCGCCGCGCGCGGAACAGTTGCAGCAATTGGCGCTCACTGTCAGCCTCATCGTCGGAGCTGGCGATCAGCAATTGATAGCCGCGCGCCCGTGCGCCTTGTTCGAGCAACTTGGCAATGCGTGCGTAACTGGGGTTCTCCAGGTCCGGCAGGATAAAGCCCAGGGTGCGCGTGTGCCGGCTGCGCAAGCCGGCGGCTTGCGGGTTAGGCGTAAAACCGTGGGCCTGGACCACGGCCCGCACGCGCTCCACCGTTGCGTTGCTGATACGTTGTTGTTCGGCCTTGCCATTGATGACATAGCTGGCGGTTGTGACCGACACACCGGCCAGACGTGCGATATCACTGAGTTTCAAACCGGGTTTCCTTGTTTTTTTGAGCGTGCCCCGACATTTTGTCCAATCGTAACCGATTCCCGCATACGACCAATGTCCCACAACAGGCGCCGAGTGGCCCTTCAAGCTTGCGCAATTAACGCGTAATCTGCCATAAATTCTAGATTAAACGTTTCAGCAAGGGTATTTTTACGATGTTCGCCGCTGAGTGGCTACTGCCAACTGACCGCTCAGTCAGTTACTTTTGAACACCGCTAAGCTGATTTATTCAAAACAATACCTAGTGCGCATCCCGCACTAACTAGGAGAACGGCATGCTCGAGCTCACTGTAGAGCAGATATCCATGGGCCAGGTGGCGGTGGATAAATCTGCGGCCTTGCACCTGCTCGCGGAAAAACTGGTGGCCGATGGCCTGGTTGCCGAAGGTTATCTCAGTGGCTTGCAAGCCCGTGAAGCCCAAGGCTCGACCTTTCTTGGCCAAGGCATCGCCATTCCTCACGGCACCCCGGAAACCCGCGACCAGGTGTTTTCCACCGGCGTGCGTCTGTTGCAGTTTCCCGAAGGCGTGGACTGGGGCGACGGCCAGGTCGTGTACCTGGCGATCGGGATTGCCGCCAAATCCGATGAACACTTGCGCCTGCTGCAATTGCTGACCCGCGCGCTGGGTGAGACCGACCTCGGCCAGGCGCTGCGCCGTGCCGGTTCCGCCGACGCCTTGCTGAAACTGCTGCAAGGCGCGCCGCAGGAACTGGCACTGGATGCACAGATGATCAGCCTCGGCGTGTCGGCCGATGATTTCGAGGAACTGGTGTGGCGCGGCGCGCGCCTGTTGCGCCAGGCCGATTGCGTGAGCAATGGGTTTGCCGCCGTGTTGCAGCAAGTCGATGCACTGCCCCTGGGCGATGGCCTGTGGTGGCTGCACAGCGAGCAGACGGTCAAGCGTCCGGGCCTGGCCTTCGTCACGCCGGACAAGCCCATGCGCTACCTGGGCCAGCCGCTCAATGGCCTGTTTTGCCTGGCCAGCCTGGGCGAAGCACATCAGGCGTTGCTCGAGCGCCTGTGCGCCTTGCTGATCGAAGGGCGCGGCCAGGAATTGGGCCGCGCCACCAGCAGTCGTGCCGTGCTTGAGGTGCTGGGTGGCGAACTGCCGCCCGACTGGCCGAGCGCGCGCATCACCCTGGCCAATGCCCACGGGTTACATGCACGCCCGGCGAAGATCCTCGCGCAACTGGCGAAAAGCTTCGACGGCGATATTCGCCTGCGCATTATCGATGGTCCGGTCGGCGCGGTATCGGTTAAAAGCCTGAGCAAGCTGTTGAGCCTCGGCGCGCGGCGTGGCCAGGTGCTGGAATTCGTCGCCGAGCCGAGCATTGCCGGGGACGCGCTGCCGGCTTTGTTGGCCGCAATTGAAGAAGGCCTGGGCGAAGCGGTCGAGCCTTTGCCGACCGTCAGCGCCCAGCCCGCCACCGTCGACATCGAACCGGTGATCAGCGCGCCGCTGTCCGGTAGCCAGATCCAGGCAATTGCCGCCGCGCCCGGTATCGCCATCGGCCCCGCGCATATCCAGGTGCAGCAGGTATTCGACTACCCACTGCGCGGTGAGTCCTGCGCGGTTGAGCGCCAGCGCCTGCAGGCTGCGCTGAGTGATGTGCGTCGCGATATCGAGGGCCTGATCGAACGCAGCCAGTCCAAGGCGATTCGCGAGATCTTCATCACTCACCAGGAAATGCTCGACGACCCGGAGCTGACCGACGAAGTCGATACGCGCCTCAAGCAAGGCGAAAGCGCCGAGGCGGCCTGGATGAGCGTGATCGAAGCGGCTGCCCGGCAGCAGGAGTCGTTGCAGGATGCCTTGCTCGCCGAGCGCGCCGCCGACCTGCGCGACATCGGTCGCCGCGTACTGGCGCAACTGTGCGGCGTCGACACCGCGCAGGAGCCCAATGAACCCTACATCCTGGTGATGGACGAAGTCGGC
>NZ_CVTK01000041.1:0-30753 GCF_900004785.1 Pseudomonas sp. 28 E 9
CCGCCGTTATCGTGGCCGTGACGACCGTCGCTACTATCGCGATGATCACCCAGGCCGCGGTCATGCCTATGGGCACCGCAAGAACAAGCACAAGCGCCATCATCGCTATGATGACTAAGGCCTGACGAAAATCCCATGTGGGAGGGGGCAAGCCCCCTCCCACATTTGGTCAGCCTACCAACCGCTGCAACGCCTCGCGCAATAGCCCCGGAATCGCCACCGGCTGGTTCGACGCTCTATCGACAAACACATGCACAAAGCGCCCCGCCGCGCAGGCCTCTTCCTCACCGGCCTTGAACACCGCCAGCTCATACTGCACCGAACTGTTGCCCAACTTGCCCACCCGCAAGCCGATTTCGATGCGCTCGGGAAAAGCGATCGACGCAAAATAATCACACGCCGAACTCACCACAAACCCAACCACTTCACCGTCATGAATATCCAAACCGCCCTGTTCGATCAGGTAGGTATTCACTGCCGTGTCGAAGAAGCTGTAGTAGGTCACATTGTTCACATGGCCATACACATCGTTATCGTGCCAGCGCGTGATGATCGGCTGAAAGTGGGGGTAGTCGGCACGTTGTGGCACTGAGTCAGGCATGGGCACCTCGGGCGAAAGTGGGTTTACAACTCATTCAAATGGGCCTCGGCCCATTCGCGTACATCGGCGTAGGGGTAGTCCTCCAGTGCGGCGAAACCGGGAATGCCCCGCGCTTTCAACTTGGTGAACAACGGCACGCTGATCCCGCCCAGAAAGCGCGTCAGCCGTTCCGCACCCGGTAACTGGCCGGTGTGCTCATGATGCCTGTGGATAAAATCACCGCACAGCCCCATGAAGTTTTTATCCACAAGCGGCGGCAAGCTCGGCGGCGCCGGCAAGTGCGCGACATGTCCGTGGCACACCGAGCAGTGCCCGCAACGCTGCGGTGCGTTTTCATCGCCAAAATACAGCGCCAGGCGTTGCCCAAGGCAGCGCTCGGTGGCGAATAGATCGAGCATGGCATGAATCCGCGCCACCTCCGTCGTCTCATGGCGCTTGAAGCCTGTGTATAACTCGTTGCTCAGCACCTGCGCATCGAAATCGGTGTTGAGCAGGCTGTAGACCTCGGTCATCTGCTTGCTTTCCAGCTCGATCAGGCCCTGCTCCTGGAAGTAATCCAGCGCCTTCACCACACGGCTGCGCTCGGCATTGTGTTGCTGATACAGCGCGTCGAAATCCACCGTTGCCCAGGTTTTTGCGCGTTTGCACACCTGGATGATCGCCGCGACAAATTGCTGCCGCTCGCCGGAGAAACGTGCGAGCAAGGCCTCGGGCTCGATCAGGTACTTGAAACGGTATTCGGCATAAAACGCGTAGCGCGGCGCGATCACGCCCTTGAGCTCCAACTGCACCAGCAGGGTCTTCAACGGCAACTCGCGAATATTGCTGTGGTCCGACAACGACCTCAGCAAAAACTCCCACTGGCCCTCGCCCCGCGCGGCCTGCAATTCTTCCAGCACCCGACGGATACCCTCCTGCTCCGGCGTATCGCCGTACACGAAGTTCTCCAGCACATTGAGGCTGTCGCGGTTGGCCAGCACCAGGCAGTCGGAGGGCCGGCCATCACGACCGGCGCGGCCGATTTCCTGGCTGTAGTTCTCGATGGATTTTGGCAGGTCGAAGTGCACCACGTTACGGATGTCACTTTTGTCGATGCCCATGCCAAACGCGATGGTGGCGACGATGCAGTTGGAGCGCCCGCCCATGAAACGCTGCTGGATGCCCTCGCGTTTATCGTGGGGCAACCCGGCGTGATACGCCTCGGCCTGGATGCCGTTGCGGTTCAGGTGCTCGGCAATCTGCTCGGCGGTTTTCTGCAGGGTGACGTAGACGATGCTGGGCTGGTCGGCCCGCTCGTTCATCCATTGCACAAGGCGACGGCGCTTGTCCGCGCCGCTCACCGGCTCCACCAGCAAGTTGAGGTTGGGCCGGTAGAAGCCGGTGGTAATCACGTCCTGCGGCGCAATCGCAAACTTGCCCTGCATATCGGCGATCACGCTGGGTGTGGCGGTGGCCGTCAGCAGCAGCGCTTGCGGGATCTTGAACTGGCGCTGGTAGTCCGGCAGCTTCAGATAGTCCGGACGAAAGTTGTGGCCCCATTCGGAAATGCAGTGCGCCTCATCCACCACCAGCAAGGAAATCTGCACGCTTTGCAGGAAGTTTCGAAACCGCTCGTTCTTCAAACGCTCCACGGAAATCATCAGGATTTTCAGCTCGCCCGAACGTGCACGGGCCATCACATCGTTGGCATCATCGCGGCTCTGGGCCGAATCGATACTGCCCGCTGAAATGCCGTGGCGCTTGAGGAAACCCAACTGGTCCTGCATCAACGCCAACAGCGGCGACACCACCAGCGTCAGGTGCGGCAGCAGTACGGCTGAAAGTTGATAACACAGCGACTTGCCAGACCCGGTCGGGAAAATCGCAGCCGCCGAGCGACCGGCCAATACGGCGCTGACCGCTTCTTCCTGGCCCGGACGAAACTGCGGATAACCAAAGACCTGCTGGAGGGTGTCGTGCATAGGCTGTCACTCCATTGACCGTTGAACGTGGCTTAAAAACGTAGCCCAGTAAGTTCAGCGAATCGAGAAAGGTCGCATGGAAAAAAGAGACAGGATGATACACAGGCTGGGAGATGGCCCAGGGCCGAAGTAGGAATATTCCAAAGTAATAGCAGGAAAACACAGATCCAAATGTGGGAGCGGGCTTGCTCGCGAAGGCGGTGATCAGTCAGCATATTTGATACTGACGGACCGCATTCGCGAGCAGGCCCGCTCCCACAGTTTAGAGCTTCACTCAGGCAGGATCAGCGATTCTGCACCCGCTCGATCGCCGTGTCGTACACCGGATTGGCTTTCTGTTCCTTGGCCAACTGGTAGTGACGCAACGCATCGGCAAACTGCCCTGCCGCTTCGTAGATCCGTGCAATGTTGTAGTAGGCACCCGCGCGTACGGTTGCCGCATTGGCACCCGTCGCCAGGGCAATGGCCTTGCGGTTGGCCCAGATCGACTCCGCGGTATTGCCTGCCTTCTGATATGCCAGGCCCAGATTGCCGTAGGCCTTGCCGAAGCCATTGTCCAACTCGATGGCCTGGCGGAACAGGTCGATGGCCTGGTCAAGGTTCCCGGCCTGATAGGCCGCTTCGCCTTGAACGTTCAGACGCTTGGCATCGGTTTGGGCCGAAGAGCTGACCGCGACAGCCGCCACCGCAACACTGTCATCCAGTAACGGTTTGACTTCATTGAGCACATTCGCAGCATCCACCATCACGCCGTTGAAGGTGTTGATGTCCTGGAAGTCGCCGCTGCCGGTCATGCGAAACACGGTCCACAGGTTACCGCTGCGGTTTTTCGGCACGTAGTAGGTGCGCACCAGGGATTGGCCCATGTACACAAACACCTTGGCTTCACTGTTGGACAACTGGCGCGAACCTGGATTGCCGCCGTTGCTGTAGTCATGCACGGCGTAAACGTAGCTTTCGCCGTAGTGCTTCTTCTGCAGGGTGATGGTTTCCGGGCCGTAGCTGTCGGTGTCGTCCACGTCCAGCTCGGCGTCGGTGCCAGTCTTGTTCTCGAAGTAGATATTGTTGCCGGGGAAGATCATATGGGAGTCGAGATCGTCCGGCGTCTGGCCCCAGGTCAGCACCACGCGCAGACCATCGAGGTTTTCCATGACCGGGCTGACGGCATAGGTCATGCCCTTGCACGGGCATTTCACCACCAGGTTGGAGTAGCCCGGTTTCTTGATGATCAATAGATTGCTGGCGTCGTCAGCCGCCTCGCTGGTCAGCGTCACCTGCCCCTGGGCGTTGGTGCGGCCTACAACGTTCTGCGCACCGTTGCGTTGCAACAGCACCTCGGCATCGGCGATCTTCTGGTCCTTGACCACCGCGCTGAGCACCTCGATCGGCAACTGCTCGGCCTGGATCGAAAAAACCACCGCACACAATGACACCGCCGAAGCGACACGAAGCAAACCCATGCTTAACTCCCTTTAAGTAACGGGCGGAATCGCCCTACAAGATTTTGCGGTGAAACATACGCTGAATTCAGCGCGCTGGCGGATTTTTTATAAGGAATGTGACGTGGTTTTTATCCTGCCTTTCCCTTGATGCATTGCGCTACAATCAAAGCCTTGCTAACCAGGAGTACGCTGCAATGAGCGAACTGACTTTTGAGCAAAAACAGGATCACTATCACAAGATCCGCCGTTCCAATTACCTGGCCAGCCTGCGCCTGGAAGGGTTCGACACCCAACCGGCCGACGTCGACAAACCCTTGCCGACCCGCGAAGCCGTGCTTGCCAAGTACCGCAATACCCCGCGCTGATGCTCGACAAATACGGGGTGGGCCAGGACCCATACTGCTACCCCGGTAGCAGCGTCCTGTGCAACCGCCTCGATTTGCTTGACGAAACCAGCCTGCACGAGGCGGAGCGGGAATTATCTGAAATCGCCGCAGGTAATCTCGCCCTCTTCCCGCCGCCTTATGACCTCAACCGCTTGCAACACATCCACCGCATCCTGTTCGGCGACATTTACGACTGGGCCGGCGAACTGCGCAGCGTCAACCTCCAGAAAGGTGACACCCTTTTCTGTACCCCAGAACGCATCCTGCCGGAAGCTGCGAAGATCATTCGGCGTATGGAGGAAGCAAACTGGTTTATCGCCATTAGCCAGGCCGAACTGGTAAAGCAGGTTGCCGAGGCTTACGGCGACCTCAACGTCATTCACCCCTTCCGCGAAGGCAACGGCAGAGCGCAACGGATTTTGTTTGAACAAATCATCGTAAATGCCGGATTTTCGGTGAACTGGTGGCTGGTGAAACACGCGTCGTGGGTACCCGCGAATATTGATGCGGTGGCGTGTGATTATCGGGGGTTGGAGGCGATTTTTGAGCGGTGTATCAGCAAGCCTGTCAGTGGGTGATTGCATCACGAACGATTAAACCATCTGTTTATTGCCCAATAACACACTCACTTCTAAGGTTCGTTCCGTCGCTGCCAAATCAGCGACCGGGTTTGGTCACCCAGAAAACAGCACACATAAGTGCCATTGTCTGCTCTGCGTACGTCTATCGTCTCGTATTGCAGTGCTATGGCGGCTGTGTGGGGGACGTCTTCGGACGTGCCGGTGCTGTTTCCGGTTGGCCAACCCGCGCACAGTCCGCCACCCACCGTTTGGCCACGGTGATGTCGGTTACCTAACAGCAAACCGAGTACCTCCAAATGCAAACACCTGAAACGATGGAGCGCTATCGTCAGCTACGCACCAACTTCACCGACACCCACCCACTTCTCATCGACACCGAAGCCAACGCCGAAGACATCCAGTCCGCCGCCCATCAACGCATCCGCGCAGCCACGGACTTGCTCGAAACTTTCTCCTGCCTGACCTTCGAACACGCCGACCTCAAAGACATTTCCCACATTATCAATGCCCTGTACCTGCTCGTTCAGGACGGCTGTGATTTGCTGGAAGCCGCGCAACACGTACAACTGCAACCTGAACAAGCGCAAATCTAAGCAACGCCCTATGTAGGGGCGAGCTTGCTCGCGAAAATCGTCAACGATGACGCGGTAAATCAGAAAGAACGCGGCGTCCTTGAGTTTTTCGCGAGCAAGCTCGCTCATACAATTGAGCAGTTTCGCCTGTTAAATCACTGCCAAGCCATAAATGCCGGAGTCCACTGTAGGAAACCACCAAACGTTGCGCCATCCCTTTCCCAAACTGCTTCAAATACCCGCCCAACCCTCTATAGAAGTTACGCGTAGCTGAATGAAAATAGCGCGGTCTCAACTGCTCGGCAGAACCCCGTGAACATCGAAAGGACTCAACACATTGGCCACTATGGCGTCATCTTCACAGTGATTCGCTTCACTGTTTTACCTGAAAATCGCCACGCCTTGGTCGACCTATGCCCGCTGGAAGCAGGAGACTCCGCAAACGAGGTACGCAATCACCTCAGGGATCTTTACGAAAAAATGCTTGCCCGTGACTTGCCCTGCAAAATAACAGTCGCGATTTCAAAGCCGCTGAGTCGACAGCAGGCAGACTTGCTTAACACACGAGGGGAAATCCTTGCAGGGTTGATAGGCAGCGCTTTGGCAGCGCCTGTCAGCTTGGTATCTCGACCCATCGGAGGCATCGTAGGGACGACCGCCAGCCTGATAGTCAAAGGGATCATTCGCAGCTATCACGCCGGCGATGTCATTATCGGTCTCGACGCGCAGGTCAACGGCGGTATCGGCCCTCAGCGATCACTGTCGGCCATGGTCCGACAGTTTCAGGGTGGCTAATACGATGACCGATTACACCCAGTGGATCAATCTGCTGTTCCTCCTTGTACTCGCTGCAATAATTGAGAGGACAATAAAGCTGTCAGTACTCAGAAAATGGCTTGGACTTTGCCTTCTTATAACGGGACCAGCGCTTCTGTTCCATGCCACCCATTGGATCAAAGAAACGCACCTGGAAAGCCTGCCGATAGTTGCCCTTGTGACAGGAATCGGGTTATTGAGCACCCAGAATCTTTATTGCAAAGCACAAAACACTCACCCTTTATTCATAGCCGCAACCATGAACCTCGCCCCCGACTTCCCCGAAGACCCCGTCATGCAGCAGCTCCTGCAATTGCTGCACGAAGAAATTGGCCTGCCGAAGCACAGGACCATCCGCCTGCAAACCTCACTCAACTTCGACCTGGGCTGTGATGGCAATGAGGCCAAGCAACTGATGGAAACGCTGGAACAGGAATTCGCGCTCGACCTGGGCGATTTCGACACTTATCGTTACTTCAATCCGCCGGTGTTTGATGTATTTCTCAAACGTCGGGCCAAGGGCCGTGGCGAAAAAGTGCCGCTGACGATCAACATGCTCTACCTCGCGATCAAGACCCACAGCTGGAATACGCAAACGCTGGAAAACCTGAGCTGACCTGAAGTACACCGAGAATCAAGCCCCCTCCCACATGGGATCTGCGCAAATCCGGCGAGTGGGATACAACCTGTCGCGCACAAAAAAGCCGCCCACGAGGGGCGGCTTTTTCACAACTTACGAACCTTACAACTTAGGCCCAGCAGCCTTGATCGCATCACTCACGTCAAACTTCTTGAAGTTCTCGACGAACAACCCGGCCAGCGCCTTCGCCGCTTCATCGTAGGCAGCCTGGTCAGCCCAAGTGTTACGCGGGTTCAACAGGCCAGTCTCAACGCCTGGCACAGCCAACGGCACGTCGAGGTTGATGGTGTCGAGGTGCTCAGTCTCGGCACCGATCAACGCGCCACTCTGGATCGCTGCGATCACGCCGCGAGTGGTCGGGATGTTGAAGCGTTTGCCGACACCGTAGCCGCCGCCGGTCCAGCCGGTGTTGACCAGGTAGACCTTGGAGCCGAAGCCGCGGATGCGCTTGATCAACAGCTCAGCGTATTCACCGGCCGGGCGTGGGAAGAACGGTGCGCCGAAGCAGGTGGAGAAGGTCGACTTGATGCCGCTGCCCGAACCCATTTCGGTCGAGCCCACCAATGCGGTGTAGCCGGACAGGAAGTGGTAGGCCGCTTGTTCTTCGCTGAGGATCGACACGGGCGGCAATACGCCGGTCAGGTCGCAGGTCAGGAAGATCACCGCGTTGGGCTCGCCGCCCAGGTTCTTCTCGGAACGCTTGGCAACGTGCTCCAGCGGGTAGGCGGCGCGGCTGTTCTGGGTCAGGCTGACATTGGTGTAGTCAGCATGCCCGGCCTCGTCGATAACGACGTTTTCCAGCACGGCGCCGTGCTTGATGGCCTTCCAGATAACCGGCTCGTTCTTCTCGGACAGGTCGATGCACTTGGCATAGCAACCGCCTTCGATGTTGAACACCACGCCTTCGCCCCAACCGTGTTCGTCGTCACCGATCAGGTAGCGGCTTTCGTCGGCGGACAGGGTGGTTTTACCGGTACCCGACAGGCCGAAGAACAGGGTCACGTCGCCTGCTTCGCCGATGTTGGCGGCGCAGTGCATCGGCAACACGTCGGAGGCCGGCAGCAGGAAGTTCTGCACCGAGAACATGGCTTTCTTCATTTCACCGGCGTAACGCATGCCGGCGATCAGCACTTTTTTCTGGGCAAAATTGAGGATCACGCAACCATCGGAGTTGGTGCCGTCACGCTCTGGCACGCACTCGAAGTTGGCCACGTTGAGCACTTGCCACTCGTCACGACCGGCCGGGTTGTACTGGGCCGGGTTGATGAACAGGCAACGACCGAACAGGTTCTGCCAGGCAGTCTGGGTGGTCATTTTCACGGCCAGGTAGTGGTCTTCGGAAGCCCCTACGTGAACGTGGGAAACAAAGTGTTCCTGCGCGTTGTTGAAGGCTTCTACGCGGTTCCACAGGGCATCGAACTTGTCGGCCGGGAACTTGCGGTTGATCGGGCCCCAGGCGATTGCGTCCTGGGTAGTAGGCTCTTCAACGATGAAGCGGTCGACCGGCGAACGGCCAGTGCGGTGACCCGTTTCTACGACCAGCGCGCCAGTATCGGCAAGCACGCCTTCACCGCGCTGCAGGGCTTCTTTGACCAGATCGTCAACACTCAGATCGGTGTATACGGCGTTATTGGCTTGCGTCATGAGGTTCCCCGTCGGCCTGTGGCCGAGTGCTCCAAACGTTTTGTAGTAGAAAGTTGCGCACTACTACCGCGAAAAAAGTGGGCCGGATTATGCCAGAAAAGCCCAAAAAGAGTAGGGCCCTCCCGTCAGAACGCCTCTAATCCGGCATTTGGCAGGTGATTTACCTGTGCTTAAACGTTTTAGTGACGGGTGTCGGAAGGGGTGTCGCTGCCTGCGCCGGCGAATAATTGAGCGACATCGGCGGCATCGAACAGATAACGCTCATTGCAGAACTGGCAGTCGATCTCGATATGACCACCGTGTTCCACCACCAGATTTTGCGCATCTTCCAGGCCAAGGCTGACCAGGGCATTGGCTGAACGCTCGCGCGAGCAGCTGCAATTGAAGCGCAGGGACTGCTCGTCGAACAGGCGCACCGCTTCTTCGTGGTACAGGCGGTGCAGGATGGTCTCGTTGTCCAGGCCCAGCAATTCTTCAGCAGTCAGGGTGCCGGCCAGGGCGGTCAGCTTGCGCCAGCTATCGGTGCGCTCATCCTCGTCCTTGATACGGTCAGCCGGCAATTGCTGCAACAACAGGCCGCGAGCGCGCTTGCCGTTGGCGTTGAGCCAGAACTTGGTGCCGACCTGCTGGGACATGACGAAATAGTTGGTAAAGCAGTCCGACAGGGTCTCGCCGTCCAGGTCAACGATGCCCTGGTAGCGCTGGCCCTCGGTGGGATCAACGGTGATGGCCAGCACGCCATCGGCCATCAGCTCGGAGAACGTGGCATCCGGGGTAATCCGGTCGACGTCATAGCGGGCCAGGCCACGAATTTCGCGCTCGCTGGAACACTCGATCATCAACATCGGGATCGGACCTTCGGAACGCGCCTGCAGGATCAGCAAGCCATCGAATTTCATCGTGCCCACCAGCAGCGCAGCCGCCGCCATCAACTCACCGAGCAATTGCGCGACCGGCTCCGGATACGCGTGTTTGGCAAGGACTTCGGCATAGCTGAGCTCCAGCGAGACCAACTCGCCGCGGGCGTCGTTCTCGTCAAAGATAAAGCGTTGGGTGAAGTCGGTATCCGGTAGATCAGTCATAGGTTTGGGTATCTGAAGTGATGACAAAATGATTACAACGTTTATAAAATTAAACGCTTTAGCACCACATTGGTGCGATTTCTCCTGAAACAAGGAGCTAAAGAGCGATGAGGGACAGTTTATGAACAATCCGGGTTTGTTCCAAGCGAACTGGAACCTCCGGCGATGGGCTCTTTGCAATCTAGTCGCTATCGGGCTGCTGTGTTTCTGGCTGTGGCCCACGGGCCAGATGCTGTGTGTGATTTTCGACGAGTGGCTGTTTCACCTGCTCAATGGTCCGCTGGCCAGCAACTCGACCTGGCTGCACGTGTGGGCCGTGGCGAGCCTGCGGCCCTTCGATGCGATCGTCGGGGTGATTCTGCTGGCAGTGCTGATTCGCGGCGACTGGGTGTTCAAGGTTATGCAGGTGCGCCAGGCGTTCTTTGGCTTCCTTGGTATTCTGCTGCTGTTGCTGTTTATCCGCATGCTGTTTTCCAAGCTCGCGGCGCACATGGGTTGGCAGCACAGCAGCCCGTCGATGGTGATCGACGGCGCGATTCAGATGAGTGATTTTTTCCCCGGGCTTGAGAAAACCTGGGAATTGAAAGACCGTTCGAGCCAGAGCTTTCCTGGCGATCATGCTTCGGTGTTGTTGATCTGGGCGATGTTCATGAGCGTGTTCGCCAAGCGCATCGGCCAGGTGCTGGTGATCTGGGGCCTGGCGCTGTTATTCATGATGCCGCGGCTCGTAGCGGGCGCGCATTGGGGACAGGACGATTATATCGGCGGGGTATTGCTGGCGCTGTTGGCCCTGGGCTGGGGGTATTACACGCCGTTTGCGGCGAAAGTGTCGGGGTTCCTGTTGCGGGTAACCGCGCCTATGTTCGGGCTGCTTGGCAAACTGCCGGTGATCGGGCGACTGAGCGTCATGCGCACAATCCCTTAACGGCGCGGGCTAACTGTGGGAGGGGGCTTGCCCCCGATAGCGGCAGGTCAGCTACATATAAGTTGACTGATTCACCGCCATCGGGGGCAAGCCCCCTCCCACATTTTTGATCTCCTGCGGCGTGGAGATTGTGCAATCAATCATCATTGCCGCTGCCGCGAAACTTGAACAGGTCGCGACGCTGCTTCTTGCTCGGCTTGCCGTCGGTGGTCAGGCCTGAGGCCCCCGCCTTGCGCATGGCTGCGGCATTTTCCCGCTTGGCGATACTGGCTTCGGTTTCCGCGTACAACGCCTGTGCTTCAGGCGCACCCCGGCGCACAATGGAGAGCGCTTGCACGACGACAGTCTTTTCATCAAACCCTGTACGAATCTGAAACTCATCGCCGACGCGCGGTTCCTTCCCCGGCTTGCAGCGCTCGCCGCGATGGTGCACCTTGCCGCTCTCGATGGCGGCCTTGGCCAGGGCACGGGTTTTGTAGAAACGCGCGGCCCACAGCCACTTGTCCAAACGGACCTTTTCTTCCTCTTCCTGCTTTTGAGCCACTTGAATTCCTCGCTCTGAAAAATGTCGCAACCTTACCGTTGAAACCCTTCGACGCATAAACCCCAAGGCTCACCTAAGATACGCCAGGTAGCACCCTGTTTTCGCGAGGATACGCCGTGACCGACTTTCCCCTTTCACTCACCTCGCCCAACCAGCGGTGCGTGGGTTGCCAGCAAAGCGAGCCGCTGGGGTTCGATTTTGCTTTCGCCTACCAGCCTATCGTAGACCTGCGTGACCGTTCGATATTTGCCCATGAAGCCTTGGTGCGCGGCACACAGGGTGAAGGCGCGTTATCGGTGCTGGCACATGTCAACGAAGCCAATCGCTATCGCTTCGACCAGCGCTGCCGCACCCAGGCAATTGCCGGCGCCGCTACCCTGGGCATGCAAACCTATCTTTCCATTAACTTCATGCCCAATGCGGTCTACCGTCCCGAACTGTGCATCCGCAGCACCCTCGACGCCGCCCGCGAGCACAATTTCCCGCTGGACCGCCTGATTTTCGAGACCCTGGAAAGCGAGCATGTAGATAACTATCGCCATTTGACGAATATTCTGCGTGAATACCGCCAATTCGGCTTCAAGACCGCCATCGATGATTTCGGCGCGGGCTATTCGGGGCTGAATCTGCTGGCCGATTTCCAACCTGACCTGATCAAGCTCGACATGGCGCTGATTCGCGATGTCGACCAGGACCGTGTCCGCCAGGTGATCGTCCGGGGGATTGTCACAATCTGTGAGCAGTTGGGGGTTACTGTCATCGCCGAAGGCATCGAAAGTGCCGGTGAGCGGGATTTCCTCTCCGACTGTGGAATATTTCTGATGCAAGGCTACTGGTTCGCCAGGCCCGCATTCAATGCCCTGGCCAAGGTTGCCCCTCAAGCCTGGACAAAATGACGGTACCCCCATTTGAAGACATTTGACCATTTGACCGTTGTGGGTCTGCGTGAGTGGGTGGCCCTTCCCGACCTGGGAGTGGCAGGCCTGCGCGCCAAGATCGACACCGGTGCCAGCACCTCAAGCCTGCACGCCACCGAGATCGAGCCGTTCGAACGCGACGGCGAGAAGTGGGTACGCTTTACCGCGCACCTGGGCAGCGTGGTGCAACTGCGTCACCGGCGCTGCGAAGCGCCCCTGGTAACGATGAAAACCATCAAGAGCTCCAACGGCCATGCGCAGGTGCGCTACGTGATCAGCACCACCCTGGCGCTGGGCGATCGGGTGTGGCGAGTGGAATTCACCCTGGCCTGCCGCAAGGCCATGCGTTATCGCCTGCTGCTGGGCTCCAAAGCGCTGATTGACGGCCAGTTGGTCGTCAGCCCGGCCGTAAAATACGTACAAGACAAGCCGGTGTTCCCGGTCTCCACTATCTCTGCCCCAGGTGCCGCATGAAGATTGCTGTGCTGTCGCGAAACCCGCGTCTGTATTCCACCCGCCGCCTGGTCGAGGCCGGCACCGAACGTGGCCATGAAATGGTGGTGATCGACACGTTGCGGGCCTATATGAACATTGCCAGCCACAAGCCGCAGATCCACTACCGTGGCAAACCGCTGGAAGGCTTTGATGCGGTGATCCCACGCATCGGCGCCTCGGTGACCTTCTATGGCTGCGCAGTGCTGCGCCAGTTTGAAATGATGGGCGTTTTTCCGCTCAACGAGTCCGTGGCCATCGCACGTTCGCGGGACAAGCTGCGCTCGCTGCAACTGCTGTCGCGCCGAGGTATCGGCCTGCCGGTGACCGGCTTCGCCCACTCCCCGGATGACATCCCCGACCTGATCGAAATGGTCAATGGCGCGCCCCTGGTGATCAAGGTGCTGGAGGGCACCCAGGGCATCGGCGTGGTGTTGTGCGAAACGGCAACGGCAGCGGAGTCAGTGATCGAGGCGTTCATGGGCCTCAAGCAGAACATCATGGTGCAGGAGTACATCAAGGAAGCCGGCGGTGCGGATATCCGCTGCTTCGTGGTGGGCGACAAGGTGATTGCCGCCATGAAACGCCAGGCCAAGCCGGGCGAATTCCGTTCCAACCTGCACCGTGGTGGCAGCGCCAGCCTGATCAAGATTACCCCGGAGGAGCGCATGACCGCATTGCGTGCGGCCAAGGTCATGGGGTTGGCCGTGGCAGGTGTGGATATCCTGCGCTCTAACCACGGCCCCCTGGTCATGGAGGTGAACTCATCGCCGGGCCTGGAAGGGATCGAGACCACCACCGGCAAGGATGTGGCGGGGATCATCATTCAGCATCTGGAAAAAAATGGCGGGCCGAACATGACTCGGACCAAGGGCAAGGGCTAAAAGCTCTGCCCCTGACACAACATCAAACCAAATGTGGGAGGGGGCTTGCCCCCGATAACGGTGTGTCAGTCCGCACATAGGTGACTGACAATCCGCAATCGGGAGCAAGCCCCCTCCCACATTTGATCCATGTCGTTTGTCAGACTGCGTCTCTGGGCAACATCAACCCAAGCGGCAAGCGCACCCGGGCTTCCAGCCCGCCCCCTTCACGGTTGCGCAACTCAACATTGCCGCCATGCATCGAAGCGATCCGCCGCACAATCGCCAACCCCAAACCGGTCCCCTTGCCGCCTCGGGCGCGGTCGCCACGGGTGAACGGGTTGAAGATGGCTTCCAGTTCAGCCGGGTCGATCCCCGTGCCGCGATCCATCACGCTCAGCACGACATAGGGCGCCGCGCTGTCACCCGACACGTACGCCGCCACCTCCACATCCGAACCGGCATGATGCAGGGCGTTGCCGATCAGGTTGTTCAACAGGCGCTTCATCGACACCCTGCGCAAGGCAAACGGCTGAATCGGCTCCAGGCGCATGCGCACCTGCTCACCGCTCTGGTTGTAGGGCGCGACCACTTCACGCACCAGATCGGTAAGGTCAACCTCCTCCACGACCTCATCACGCCCATCGCGGATGAACGCCAGGAACTGGTCAAGAATCGCGTCCATATCCTCGATGTCACGCACCATGTCATCGGTGAGGTCGGTATGGCTACCCATCAACTCCAGGGACAGGCGCAGGCGCGTCAAGGGTGTGCGCAAATCATGGGAGACCCCCGCCAGCATCAGCTCACGCTCGCGTCCGGCCTGTTCGACGTCTTCCGCCATCTGGTTGAACGCGCCGTACACCTCGGTCATTTCACTGGGGGTGTCGCTGACCGGCAGGCGCACGCTACGCCCCTGACCCAGTTGGCGAGCGGCAAATACCAGGCGCTTGAGCGGTTGATTGAGCTGGCGCACAAAGATCCATGCGGACGCGGTTGAAAGCAGGCCGATGGCGAGAAACCAGCCCAACACGTTCCAGATTTTTTGCCCGCGCAGCGGATGCGGATACAGCGGGACCTTGATCCAGGCATCGCCCAGACTGGGCGCCTTCACCCAGAGCGCAGGCGAAACATGCATGCGCAGCCGCACCTCGGTGTCGTCGCCCAGTTCCGCCTGCATCTGTCGCTGGTAGATCTCACTGTAGGGCCAGTGCTGCTCGCCCTCGGGCACGCCGGCACCATCGACCCGGATCAGTGATGAAGCCTTGGCTACCTTTTCACGGTTCTCGGGGTCTACGGCCCAGTAGGCACGCAGCGTCAAGGCGACGCCATGGCTGTACTGCCGATCCACCAGCACGTCCTCGTTCATCAACAGATAAACCAGTGTGAGTGCCTTGGAAAACAGAACGACGATGAGCACCAGCCAAAGGGTGCGGGAAAAGAAACTTTGCGGGAACCACAGCGGGGTTTTCATAGGAGACAGCTAGACACCTTGCAGGAACGAGCGGCGCTCGCAGAATTGCAGACACCGGACACCCCGTCGATCCTCATGGAATCAAACGCCGGATGCCCGTCCCTGCAAATCATCGGTCACTTGGTTGCGGTGCCATCCGGCACAAACACATAACCCACACCCCACACCGTCTGGATATACCGCGGCTTGGAAGGGTCCGGCTCGATCATCCGGCGCAGTCGGGAGATCTGCACGTCGATGGAGCGCTCCAGGGCGTCCCATTCGCGGCCACGGGCCAGGTTCATCAGCTTGTCGCGGGTCAGCGGCTGGCGAGCGTTCATCACCAGGGCCTTGAGCACCGCGAATTCGCCGGTGGTGAGCATGTGCACTTCGTCGCCACGCTTGAGCTCGCGGGTCGCCAGGGACAACTCGTAGTCGCCGAAGGTCACGCTTTCGTCTTCGCTGCCCGGCGCACCCGGTACCGGCGGTGCCTGGCGACGCAATACGGCCTTGACCCGCGCCATCAGCTCGTCAGGGTTGAACGGCTTGGCCAGGTAGTCGTCGGCGCCCAGTTCGAGGCCCCTGATGCGACTCAGCTCATCGCCCTTGGCAGTGAGCATGATGATCGGGATCTGGTTGTTCACGCCACGCAGACGCTTGCAGGCGGTCAGGCCGTCTTCGCCAGGCAACATCAGGTCGAGCACGACCAGATTGAATACTTCGCGCCCCAACAGACGGTCCATCTGCTCGGTGTTCGGCACCGCGCGCGCCCGGTAGCCCTTGGAGTTGAAAAAGCGCTCCAGCAGGCTGCTCAGCCCCGGATCGTCGTCAACGATGAGAATTTTTTCGCCTTCAGCAGTTTGTGCAGTGCTGCTCATTAGATGCTCCTCTTATCTCGGCGCGCATTATGGCCTAGCTGCCGTTATACGCACCGTGTGCATTGTTAGCAGATTTTTCCTCTACTACCAGCCAAGCCATGTCCTGCAACTACCGGCCCAGTAGCCCTCAAGGGCGGAACGCTGGTTATAATGCGGCGCTTTCGTGCAGGGCAACGTCAGATCGTTACCGTTTACTGCCGGGCTTTTTTTTACGCGCTTCTCGTGTTTTTTCGATTTCGCGGGTCAATAGGCTGCCTCTTGACCCAGGCAGCGGCGCCGGTCGGGCCGCTCAACCAGCCTCGCAAGGCCTTGTTTTCCGGGCCTGCGAGCGGCTTTTCAGAATTTCAGGTGGTTTTATGGACAGCATCAACAGCCGCATCGCCGAGGAACTCGGTGTACGCCCACAACAGGTCGAAGCGGCCGTCGCGCTACTGGACGAGGGCTCCACGGTACCTTTCATCGCCCGTTACCGAAAAGAGGTGACCGGCAGCCTTGACGACACCCAACTGCGGCACCTGGAAGAGCGCCTGCGCTACCTGAGAGAACTCGACGAGCGGCGTATCAGCATCCTCGCCAGCATCGAGGAACAGGGCAAGTTGACCCCGCAGCTGGAACGCGACATCAAGCTGGCCGACACCAAGACCCGCCTCGAAGACCTTTACCTGCCGTACAAACAGAAACGTCGTACAAAGGGCCAGATCGCCCTGGAAGCCGGCCTTGGCGACTTGGCCGACGGCCTGTTCAACGACCCGTCGCTGACGCCTGAAACCGAAGCCGCGCGCTTTATCGACGCGCAAAAAGGCGTCGCCGATGTCAAGGCCGCCCTCGACGGCGCCAAGTACATCCTGATGGAGCGCTTCGCGGAAAACGCCAGCCTGCTGGAAAAGCTGCGCACCTACCTGAAACAGGAAGCCATTCTCAGCGCCCGCGTCATCGCCGGCAAAGAGGAAGAAGGCGCCAAGTTCCGCGATTACTTCGAACACGACGAACCGCTCAAAAGCATGCCGTCCCACCGCGCCCTGGCGATCTTTCGTGGTCGCAACGAGGGCATTCTCAGCTCCGCGCTGAAAGTCGGCGACGAGCTGCCGGGCACCATGCACCCGTGCGAAGGCATGATCGGTCAACAATTCGGCATTCAGAATCAGAATCGTCCTGCGGACAAGTGGCTCGGTGAAGTCGTGCGCTGGACCTGGAAGGTCAAGCTTTACACGCACCTGGAAACCGACCTGCTCGGCGAGCTGCGTGAAGGCGCCGAAACCGAGGCGATCAACGTATTCGCCCACAACCTGCATGACCTGCTGCTGGCCGCACCGGCGGGCCCACGCGCCACCCTGGGCCTGGACCCGGGCCTGCGCACCGGCTGCAAGGTTGCGGTAGTCGACGCCACCGGCAAGCTGCTGGATCACGCCACCGTGTACCCGCACGTACCGCACAACAAGTGGGACCAGACCCTGGCCGTCCTGGCCGCGCTGTGCGCCAAGCACGCCGTGGACCTGATCGCCATCGGCAACGGTACCGCCAGCCGCGAAACCGATAAGCTGGCCGCGGAGCTGATCAAAAAGTACCCGGCGATGAAAATGACCAAGGTCATGGTCTCCGAGGCGGGGGCTTCGGTGTACTCGGCCTCGGAGTTGGCGTCCAAGGAGTTCCCGGACCTTGACGTGTCCATCCGCGGCGCCGTGTCCATTGCCCGTCGCCTGCAGGACCCGCTGGCCGAGCTGGTGAAGATCGACCCCAAATCCATCGGCGTCGGCCAATACCAGCACGACGTGTCGCAGCTCAAGCTCGCGCGTGGACTGGACGCGGTCGTGGAAGACTGTGTGAACGCCGTGGGTGTGGACGTGAACACCGCCTCCGTGGCGCTGCTTGCACGTATCTCCGGCCTGAACGCGACCCTCGCGCAGAATATCGTCAATCACCGCGACGAGAACGGCGCCTTCAAAACTCGCGCGGCGCTGAAAAAAGTCCCACGTCTGGGCGAAAAAACTTTCGAGCAAGCCGCAGGTTTCCTACGCGTAATGAACGGTGATAACCCGCTGGACGCCTCGGCGGTTCACCCGGAAGCCTATCCGCTGGTACAGCGAATTGCCGCCCAAACCGATCGCGACATCCGCTCGCTGATCGGCGATGCCGCGTTTCTCAAGCGCCTGGACCCGAAAAAGTACACCGACGAAACCTTCGGTGTGCCGACCATTACCGACATCCTGCAAGAGCTGGAAAAACCCGGCCGCGACCCGCGCCCCGAATTCAAGACCGCCGAGTTCCAGGACGGCGTCGAAGACCTCAAGGACCTGCAACCGGGCATGATCCTCGAAGGCGTGGTGACCAACGTGACCAACTTCGGCGCGTTCGTGGATATCGGCGTGCATCAGGACGGCTTGGTGCATATCTCCGCACTTTCGGAGAAGTTCATCAAGGACCCGCGCGAAGCGGTGAAGGCCGGTGACGTGGTCAAGGTCAAGGTGATGGAAGTCGATATCCCACGCAAACGCGTTGGCCTGTCGATGCGCATGAGCGACACCCCCGGCGAGAAAATCGACGGCGCCCGTGGCGCTCGCCCTGGCTCGGCACCGCGCCCGTCGCAGAACACTGCGCCGCGCAAGGACACCGCGACAGCCGCACCGAGCAACAACGCCATGGCCTCGCTGTTCGCCAACGCCAAGCAACTGAAGAAGCGTTGATGGATATTCCGGCCGGTTTGACCCAGAGCGCGTTCAGCGAACTGATCGGCTGCCGCCTGCAGCGCCTGGACGAAGGCGTTGCCGAGGTGGCCCTGAGCCTGGCGCCGCAGTTGCGCAATCGCGGGGGCAAGTTGCACGGCGGGGCGATTTTCAGCCTGGTGGACATCACCATGGGACTGGCATGCTCCAGCGTCCATGGGTTCGACCAGCAGAGCGCGACCATCGAATGCAAGATCAACTATATCCGCGCCGTTGAAGACGGTGACGTGCTGTGCACCAGCCGGGTGATCCACGCCGGCCGGCGCACCCTGGTGGTCGAAGCCGAGGTGTACCAGGACGAAAGACTTGTCGCAAAAGCACAGGGCACGTTCGCTGTCCTATAGCTCCCTGCACATGATTTGAGTTAATTTCGGCGCTGTGACAACAGCGTCGGAATTTTCTCGCTGCGCTGTAGCCCAATTCATGGAGTGAAGTAGGCACATTCAGAGCGGGTCCTATCGACTCAGAACCAGGCGATCACGCCAGTTTCAACTTCACCCTTGTAGACCGTCTTGACCACCCCCATATTGGGGCGACTGACGCGTGAAGGAATCCAACTTGAGCGAACTTCTCAACCGCCGCCTGGCCCTGCTCGGCAAGCGCGAACACCTCTCCCTGCTAGAGCACTGCCTGCATGGCATCGAGCGTGAATGCCTGCGCGTCACCAGTGAGGGTCGCCTGGCCCAAACGCCGCATCCGGAAGCCCTGGGCGCCGCGTTGACGCACGAACAGATCACTACCGACTACTCGGAATCGCTGCTGGAGTTCATCACTCCCGCACTGCCCGACCCGGCCGATACCCTGAGCAGCCTGGACAAGATCCATCGCTTTGCCTACACCAAACTGGGCAGCGAATACCTGTGGAGCCCCTCGATGCCGTGCCCGTTGCCGGCCGAGGAAGATATTCCGATTGCCTACTACGGCACCTCCAATATCGGACAGCTCAAGTACGTTTACCGCAAGGGTCTGGCCCTGCGTTATGGCAAGACCATGCAGTGCATCGCCGGCATCCATTACAACTTTTCCCTGCCGGAACAGCTGTGGCCGTTGCTCAAGGACGCCGAAGGCTTTGTCGGCACCGACCGCGACTATCAATCCACCGCCTATATCGCGCTGATTCGCAACTTCCGCCGCTACAGCTGGCTGTTGATGTACCTGTTTGGCGCCTCGCCGGCCCTGGACGCAGGCTTCCTGCGCGGTCGTTCGCACCAGCTTGAAGTGCTCGACGCCGATACCCTGTACCTGCCGTACGCCACGAGCCTGCGCATGAGCGACCTGGGTTACCAGAGCAACGCCCAGGCCGGCCTCACGCCGTGCTACAACGACCTGGCCAGCTACACCGACAGCCTGCGCGAAGCGGTGGCAACGCCCTACGCGCCCTATGTCGAAGTCGGCACGCACAAGGACGGTGAGTGGGTGCAGCTCAACACCAATATCCTGCAGATCGAAAACGAGTACTACTCCAACATCCGTCCCAAGCGCGTGACCTATACCGGTGAGCGGCCGATCCAGGCGCTGATGGCGCGCGGCATCCAGTACATCGAAGTGCGCTGCCTGGACATCAACCCGTTCCTGCCGATGGGCATCGATCTGCCGGAGTCGCGCTTTCTCGACGCCTTCCTGCTGTTTTGCGCGCTGAACGACAGCCCGCTGTTCGCCAATAACGAGTGCGGCAACGCCACGTCCAACTTCCTCAGTGTGGTCAAGGAAGGTCGCCGTCCGGGCCTGCAATTGCAGCGTCAGGGCCAGGCGGTGGACATGAAAGCCTGGGCCACCGAGCTGCTGGAGCAGATTGCGCCTCTGGCCGCCCTGCTCGATGAGAGCCATGGCATCACTGAACACAGCCAGGCGCTGGACGCTCAGTTGGCCAAGGTCAACGACCCGTCACTGACGCCTTCGGCCCAGGTGCTGGAAGCGATGGCCGAGCGCAAGGAAAGTTTCGCGCAGTTCTCGCTGCATCAAAGCGAGGTGCATGCCGAGTTCTTCCGCAAGGAACCGCTGCCGGCCGAGGAACAAGCGCGCTTTGAAGAACTGGCGCGTAAGTCGCTGGCGCAGCAGGCCGAGCTTGAGCAGAACGAAGTGGGCGATTTCGATGTGTTTGTCGGGTCGTACCAGGCGAGCATTCTGGCCATCAGCAACTAAACCTTATGTGGGAGGGGGCTTGCCCCCGATAGCAGTGTGTCTGCCACTCAATCAGTGACTGAACCACCGCCATCGGGGGCAAGCCCCCTCCCACACTTGGACCCCACCAGGCTCGCGACTCGCTTCACCTTCTGCTCATAAGCTAATGCGAAAATGTTATTTATTTTCGGATTCTTAGATCATTTAGTCTCCTCACACGCCGCCTCCCTGGCCGCCTGATCGAGGAGCTTCCCTTTGAAACTGCCTACTCCACTGCGCTTGCTGGCGGCGTTGTCCCTGGCCGGTGCCAGCCTGTTTGCCCAGGCGGCGGATGTGACCGTCGCGTACCAGACCACCGTAGACCCGGCCAAAGTCGCCCAGGCCGACGGCACCTATGAAAAGGCCATCAACGCCAGGATCGACTGGCGCAAATTCGACAATGGCGCCGATATCATCGCCGCCATCGCCTCGGGTGACGTGCAGATCGGTTACCTCGGTTCCAGCCCGTTGACCGCTGCGATCACGCGCAAGGTGCCGGTGCAGACCTTCCTGGTCGCCACCCAAATTGGCGGCGCCGAAGCCCTGGTGGCGCGCGATGGGTCGGGGATCAACAGCCCCCAGGACCTGGTCGGCAAGAAGGTCGCCGTACCGTTCGTGTCCACGGGGCACTACAGCCTGCTGGCCGCGCTGAAGCACTGGAACATCGACCCTTCGAGCGTGACCATCCTCAACCTCGCACCACCGGCCATCATCGCCGCCTGGAAGCGCGGCGATATCGACGCCACCTATGTGTGGGACCCGGCCCTGGGCGTGGCCAAGGAAAACGGCAAGGTGCTGATCACGTCCGGCGAACTGGCCAAGTTCGGTGCGCCGACCTTCGATGCCTGGATTGTGCGCAAGGACTTCGCCGAGAAGCATCCGGAAATCGTCACGGCCTTCGCCAAAGTCACGCTGGATGCCTACGCCGCTTACCGTAAAGACCCACAGGCCTGGCTCGCCGACAAAGCCAACGTCGACAAGCTGGTGAAGCTCTCCGGCGCCAAGGCCAGCGATATCCCGCTGCTGCTGCAAGGCAATGTCTACCCGCTGGCCGCTGACCAGGTCACCCTGCTGGGCGCACCGACCACCCAGGCTGTCACCGATACCGCCGCGTTCCTCAAGGAGCAAGGCAAGGTCGACGCGGTGCTGCCGGACTACGCCCCTTACGTCAGCGCCAAGTTCATCACTCACTGATTCAAGGAGTTCATCGCGATGGCCTTGCTACAGCTGGAGCGCATCAGCGCACAGTACCCAGGCGCCCCGGAACCGGTACTGGCGGATATTTCACTTGAGCTTGGCCCCCGGCAATTGCTGGTGGCCCTGGGCCCCTCCGGCAGTGGCAAGACTTCGCTGTTGAAGCTGATTGCCGGCTTTGTCGAGCCCTCGGCCGGGCGTATTACCCTCGATGGCGTGCCGGTCAAGGGTCCTGGCGCCGAACGCGGCGTGGTGTTCCAGGACGATGCCCTGCTGCCCTGGCAGGACGTGCTGGCCAACGTCGCCTTCGGCCTGGCGCTGGCCGGCGTGCCGAAGGCGCAACGTGAAGTGCGCGCCCGTGAAATGCTCGCGCTGGTGGACCTCAGTGGTTTCGACAGCCGGCGCACCTGGCAACTCTCCGGCGGCCAGAAGCAACGCGTCGGCCTCGCCCGCGCCCTGGCGGCCGACCCGCGCGTATTGCTGATGGATGAACCCTTCGGCGCCCTCGATGCCTTCACCCGCGAACAGATGCAGGAATTGCTGCTGCAAGTCTGGCGACGCACGGCCAAGCCGGTGTTCCTGATCACCCACGACATCGAAGAAGCGGTGTTCCTCGCCACGGACCTGATCCTGCTGGCGCCCAACCCCGGCCAGATCGTCGAGCGTCTGCAGCTGGATTTCGGCCAACGCTACGCGGCCGGCGAATCGGCACGGGCGATCAAGTCCGACCCGCGTTTTATCGAAACCCGCGAACACGTACTGGGCAGAGTGTTCTCGCAACGGCAGGTGTACGCATGAGCAGCTATGAACTTCCCGCCACAGCGGCCAAGCCGCTGACCCATGCGGTTATTCCGGCACGCCGCAGCCTCAGCACACGGTGGATCAGCGTACTGACCCTGGCGGTCCTGCTCGCTGTCTGGTGGGCGGTAACCGCCAGCGGCCTGATCGAGCCCCTGTTCCTGCCGCCGCCCTCTGCCGTGCTGCAAAAAGGCTGGTTGCTGGCGACATCCGGCTACATGGATTCGACCCTTTGGCAGCACCTGGGCGCGAGCCTCAGCCGCATCGGCCTGGGCCTGGGTTTCGCGGTGCTGACGGCCGTGCCGGTGGGGATTGCCATCGGCGCCAACCGCATCGCCCGCGGCATTCTCGACCCGCTGATCGAGTTTTACCGGCCAATCCCGCCGCTGGCCTATCTGCCGCTGATCGTGATCTGGTGCGGTATCGGCGAGCTGTCCAAAGTGCTGCTGATTTACCTGGCGATCTTTGCGCCGATTGCCATCGCCACCGCCACCGGTGTACGCACGGTCGACCCGGCCAAGTTGCGCGCCGCGCAGTCGCTGGGCGCCACCCGTGCCCAACTGATTCGTCATGTGATCCTGCCAAGCGCCCTGCCCGACATCCTCACCGGAGTACGTATCGGCCTGGGCGTGGGCTGGTCGACCCTGGTTGCCGCCGAATTGATTGCCGCCACCAGCGGTCTGGGCTTCATGGTGCAGTCGGCGGCGCAGTTCCTGGTCACCGATGTGGTGGTGCTGGGCATCCTGGTGATCGCACTGATCGCCTTCGCCATGGAAATGGGCCTGCGCGCCCTGCAGCGTAAATTAGTGCCGTGGCATGGCCAGGCACACTGAGTGATGAACACACAATGAGCAGCCTGACCGTTACCCCTTTAAGCACGGCGCTTGGCGCGCAGATCAGTGGCGTCGATATCACCCGGGCGCTGAGCCCTGAAGAGCGCGACGCCATCGAACAAGCACTCCTCAGGCACTCGGTGCTGTTCTTCCGTGACCAGCCGCTCACCCCGCAGCAGCAGGCACGGTTTGCGGCGAATTTCGGTGACCTGCATATCCACCCGATCTACCCCAACGTGCCGGAACAGCCCGAAGTGCTGATCCTCGACACTGCCGTGACCGATGTGCGTGACAACGCCGTGTGGCACACCGACGTGACCTTCCTGCCCACGCCTGCCCTCGGCGCGGTGCTGAGCGCCAAGCAGTTGCCGGCATTTGGTGGCGATACCTTGTGGGCCAGCGGGATTGCGGCATATGAGGCGTTGTCCGAGCCGTTCAAAGCCTTGCTCGATGGCCTCACCGCCACCCACGACTTCACCAGATCCTTTCCGCTGGAGCGCTTCGGCAACACCGCCGAAGACCTGGCGCGCTGGGAAGAAACCCGCCGCAAAAACCCGCCGCTGTCACACCCGGTGATACGCACACACCCCGTCAGCGGGCGCAAATCGCTGTTCGTCAATGACGGCTTCACCACCCGAATCAACGAACTGGAACCGGCCGAAAGCGAGGCGATTCTCAAGCTGCTGTTTGCTCACGCCACCCGCCCGGAGTTCACTATTCGCTGGCGCTGGCAGGAAAATGACGTGGCGTTCTGGGATAACCGCGTGACCCAGCATTACGCGGTGGATGACTACCGTCCACAGCGCCGCGTCATGCACCGGGCAACCATCCTGGGCGATGCACCGTTTTAATCCAACTGCCTCGAATGGCGAAAAAACCGTTAATTTCAAGATTTTTCCTATGGAAAAATGTGGCTCACGACACGCTCTGTAACTCGTCAAGCACTCACTTTCAGGAACGCACAAGGTAAGGCTCACCACTGACATCGTGCGTCCAAAACGCCTGCGCAGTGAACCCTTACCTGAATCCATTGAGTGCTTAAATGAATATCTCAACCGTATCGCCGTGGCTGAACGCTTTTGCGTCACAGCCTGCTGAACCCGCCCCTTCAGCCACAGGCACAACACTTGAAACACTGAAACCGCCCACCGCCGCGCCCGACAGACGCGAAAGTTTGCTTGCCGTGTTAAGCGAGCTTGAAAATTTGATGAACACACTCCAGAAGGCCCTCGGCGCCACGCCCGTCAAGCCTGATACACCCGCAACCGTTGCAGCGACCACCCACTCAACGGTGCGCCCTGATAGTACGCAGTACCTTTCAAATAAAAAGGACAAACAAAAACCCGACGACGTATTAGGTGGCCTGTTCTTTTCGCCCCATGAAACCTACCGCTCACTGACCACACCGCACAGTTCTCATGTCGCCGGGATCAAGTTGGCCATGCAGCACTTTGGTCAAAGCCCAACCGATATTTACGCTCAAGTCACGCCCCTGAATAACGGGTTCAATGTGACGATGAGAGATGGCTTCACATTATTCATCTCGCACAAAGAGCTGGACCTTGCCAAAGAAGGTTCGCAACTGCTGGGCAACGAAGACATGCTGAAAGACGCCAACTTTCTGTATGCGACCCTGGTCAAGCGAAAACAGCTACAAAGCAATGACCCCGCCGAACAAGCGAGTTATTCCATGACCCTGCGCAATACCAATAAAGGCGAACATGCCGGCAGCGTATTGAAGCTCATGGGCCTGGAAAACCATATGAAAGAGGTTAAGTCCGAGTCATTGGGCACGGGTCAAAAACCGGGTATCACGGTTGTCTCGAATAGGGAGTCCATGCTGGTTGTCGACGGTCACGAGGATTTCCACGGGACACCTTCGAAGTTAAGGCTGAAAAAGCCGGCCTACATACTGTCGGATTTACCCGCAGCCACCAGGCTGGCCGAACCGTCCACTGACTCGCGCCCTGCGCGGGTTGCGCCTCCCCCCCCGCAAACCAACGTCAAACCCCTTGTAACGCCGCTCGACCCTCCCTCCCCCGGCGCGATGCCGGATATTTCCTCGAAAAGAAACGGTGAACGTCCAGCCAATATATTGACTGGCTTGAGTAACACACCTCAGGGCTTTGGCGAGTTTCGCGACACGCAAGCCTACGTTGACGCAATAAAACTGATGATGATGACGTTCGGGCAAAGCCCCACCGATTGCTTTCAACGGGTTGCCGCGGCAGGTGACGGCTACGACGTGACGATGAAAGATGGTTATGAAGTGCATGTTTCTCGCCAGGAGCTACAACGGGCCGGGCAAGCTTTGAAACTGTCCGGTGACGACAGCGAGCTGATAAAGGATGCCAACTTCATATTTGCGGCTTTTATGAAACGTCAGCAGTTGGAACATGAAGATCCGGTGGCAAGGTCCGACTTCGAGACGACCCTCAGTGATGCGATCCAGAATGGCCGGCATATCAAACCTGTCCTGGAAAATATCGGCATGATCGGCCATATGCGCCATGTCCATGTGAGTGAACTGGAAGACCAGGATACCGTCGGGTTTCTGTACGGTTTCGGCTTGGTTCTGGGCAATGAAAAGGCGCATCAGTATCTGCCTTATGAGGGCCACGGCTACGTACTCGACCCTCACTGAATCGCTCACTCACACTACTGAATACGAGGCGGCCCATGTTACTCAACACAGCCAGCGGCACCGCAGCGCTTAATACGTCAATACTTCCCGGTCTCTGCGCCGGCACAGGCGTGACGAACGCCAAGGCCCCGATGGAAACATCCGTCGCGGCCGGCGCGGAAAACGGCCAAAACCTTTACGCGTCTATCATTCGACAACTGAACTCACTGAACACCTTTCTCAAAACCATCACACAGCGCCCCAGCCCCTTTGCACCTGCGGTTGACGCAGAACCTCATAAGGTTGATCGCGATTCGCCAGCCCCTTTGCCCACTGTCACCCCCCAGGACAAGCCCCGGCCTGACGAGAGCCCATTTATGTCTTCGGTGCCGATCGGCACCAAGCCCGAGGATATCTGGCGTGGGTTCTGGCAGGGCATTGAAGGCAATTGCGTCACGGTGTCGGCGATCAAGCTGGCGATGATGAAATACGGTCATCACCCACAGGGGATTTTCAAACTCATAACCCCGACAAAAACGGGGTTCGAGGTGACAATGCAGGACAGTTTCAAGCTGCACATATCCCACGAAGAGTTAATGCTGGCGAGGACCGGCAGCGGCTTTGAGGGCGAGGATCCGGACGTGCTCAAGGACGCGGTATTCCTGTATGCCGCCAGCGCCAAGCGGGCTCAGATGAAAAATCACGAAGGCAGCGCCAAGCGCAGCTTCAAAGACGCAATGGCCTCATTGAATGACGGGGAAATGCCGGGAGATGCCACCAATCGCTTGGGCCTACATGCCAAACGGCGCTGGACCAACCCGGCTCAACTGGCCAAAGAAGGCCTGGGTACCGCAGACGCCGGTGGGCACTCGGTCGCCGTGATTGACGGTTACGCAGACCTCTATGGGAATAAGGTCAAGTTGTCTGAGTCGGGCTTCCAAGATGCCCGGCGAGTGCTAACCCTGCGCTGAGCAAACAGCTGCAGTGTGCCTGCCACGATAAAGGTCGGCGCCTCTATCGAGCAGGCACGCTGACGTTACTCAGCCATTGACGGTTTTTCCCACAGATTGATCCCGCCTTCCTGGGCGAACCGATCGATCTGCGCCAGCTCTTCGGCGCTGAAGCTCAAGTTCTTCAACGCGCCGACGTTCTCGATGATCTGCTCCGGCCGGCTGGCGCCGATCAGCGCGCTGGTCACCCGTGGATCACGCAGGGTCCAGGCCAGCGCCAATTGCGCCAGGCTCTGGCCGCGACGCTGGGCGATCTCATTCAGGGCGCGCACGTGGGCAATGTTCTCCTCGGACAGGTGCTGGGCCTGCAGCGAGCCACCCCCTGGACGATTCACCCGGGCATCGGCAGGAATGCCGTTGAGGTATTTATCGGTGAGCAAGCCCTGAGCCAGCGGCGTGAAGGCAATCACGCCGGCGCCGAGTTCGTCGGTGGTGTCGAGCAGGTCTTTTTCCACCCAGCGGTTGAGCAGGTTGTAGGCCGGCTGGTGAATCAACAGCGGCACTTTCCACTCTTTGAGCAGCGCTGCCATCTCCCGGGTCTTTACCCCGGAGTAGGACGAGATACCGATGTACAACGCCTTGCCCTGCTGCACGGCAGTGGCCAACGCACTGGCGGTTTCTTCCAATGGCGTGTCGGCGTCGAAACGGTGCGAGTAGAAGATATCCACATAATCGACGCCAAGGCGCTGCAGGCTCTGATCCAGGCTCGCCAGCACGTATTTGCGCGAGCCGCCACCCTGGCCATAAGGCCCGGGCCACATGTCCCAGCCAGCCTTGCTGGAGATGATCAGTTCGTCGCGGTAGTGCTTGAAGTCTTCGCGCAGCAAACGACCGAAATTGATCTCGGCGCTGCCGTAGGGAGGGCCGTAGTTATTGGCCAGGTCGAAGTGATTGATGCCCAGGTCGAACGCGGTGCGCAGCAGGGCGCGCTGGGTGGCGATCGGGGTGCTGTCGCCAAAGTTGTGCCACAGCCCCAGGGACAGTGCCGGCAGCACCAGTCCACTGCGGCCTACGCGGCGGTAAGGAATAGATTCATAGCGGTTTTCGGCAGCAATGTACGTCATCGAATCCTCTCTGGGCGTTGGGGCAAAGAAGGCCTGGGAATAAGGTTATTCCCAAGCCTTTAACCCGCTGAATCGCTTAAGTCTGCCTTTCCCTTTTACAGCAAAGACCCACTTGAGAGGAACGCTATTACGTGCATTTATGCGCGCGAATCAGCGCACCAGATGCAGGAACTGCAGGTGCCGCTCGTACTGGTCGAGGATGTCGTTGATGATCTGCTCCTTGGTGTAGCCCACCAGGTCGTAATCCTGGCTGCCCTCACGCAGGTGCACTTCGGCGCGATAGTAGCGGCGGTTGTTGATCTCTTTGGAACCCATGCCGCCACGGGCGAACGATGGCGTGAAATAGCCACGCATCTGCACCTGGTAGATGAACGGATGCTCTTCGCCATGGCCAATTTCCAGGCTGACGCTGTCGTTGGCCGGGTCTGGCTGGGTGACCACGTTCAGGCCCTTCTCGACAAATACGGCCGTCACTTCTTCGATGGCCGGGCGCACCGTCGACTCGAGGAAACGGTACACCTCGTCGCGCGACGGAAAATGCACGGCCTGGCTCAGACGCTGGCGCCAGCCGCCACGGCCTTTGCGCGACGCCGAGATCGGTGCCAGCGAATGCAACTGGGCGATCTGCTTTTGCGATTCGAGATAGAACGCCTTGTGCAGCCCCCACATCATCAGCAGCAGGATCAGCGAGAACGGCAGCGAGGTCAGCACGACCGCTGATTTCAACGAATCGATACTGCCGGCAAACAGCAAGGCGCTGGTGACCAGGGCGGTCATCGCGCCCCAGAACACGCGCAGCCATTTCGGCCCGTCTTCATCGGCGTTGCCGCCTTTGGACGACAGGGTCGACAGCACCACCGTGCCTGAGTCCGCCGAGGTCACGAAAAATACGAAGCTGATAAACACCGTGACCGCAATCACGGTTTTACTCCACGGGTAGGTTTCCAGCAGCAGATAGAGGCTCATCGACGGCTCATCAATGGCCGACTGGCCCAACGCGGTCATGCCATGGTTGAGCACCTGGTCGATGGCGCTGTTACCGAAGATCGACATCCACGCCAGGGTGAAACCCAGCGGGATCAGCAGCACGCCAAACACGAATTCGCGGATGGTGCGGCCACGGGAAATCCGCGCGATGAACAGGCCCACGAACGGCGACCATGCGATCCACCAGGCCCAGTAGAACACCGTCCAACCGCCCAGCCAGTCGCTGGGTTTGTCGTAGGCGTACACGTCGAAGCTCTTGGTCGGCAACGCACCAAGGTAGTCGCCGATGTTCTGGATCAAGGTATTGAGCAGGTGCTGGGTGGGCCCGGCAAACAATACGAACAGCAGCAGTGCGCAGGCCAGCAGCATGTTGATGTCGGACATCACCCGCACACCCTTGTCGACACCGGCCACGGCAACGATGATCGCCGCGCCCATCATCAAGGTGATCAAGCCCACCTGGATCCACTGCGTATGGGCGATGCCGAACAGGTAATCCAGGCCGGAGTTGAGGTGCAAAACGCCAAAACCCATGTCGGCCCCCAGGCCGAATACCGTGGCAATGATGCCGAAGCCATCCACCGCGTAACCGATCGGGCCATTGATGCGCTTGCCGATCAACGGGTACAGCGCCGAGCGCAACGCCAGCGGCAGGTTATGCCGGTAGGCGAAGTACGCCAGGGCCATGCCGACAAACGCGAACACGCCCCAGCCGTGCAAGCCCCAGTGCAGGAACAGGACCTGCATGGCCTGGCGCGCCGCATCGGCATTCATGGCCTCGCCCTGGGGCGGTTGCACCAGGTGCGTCAGCGGCTCGGAGACGCAAAAGAAAAACAGCGTGATGCTGATCCCGGCGGCGAACAGCATGCCGGCCCAGGACAGGTAACTGAATTCGGGCTCGTCGTGGTCGGCACCGAGTTTTATCTTGCCGTAGCCCGATAGCGCGGTGACCACCACGAAGACCAGATACAGGGTCATCGCCAGCATGTAGTACCAGCCGACCGTATTGGCCGCCCAGTTTTGCGCCGCCAGCAGCCAGGCACCGGCCTGTTGCGGGATAGCGATGACCGTGATGCCGAACAGCAGGATGGCTGTGGCGGCAAAGTAGAAAACGGGCGCATTCATGCGCACCAGACCGCTGGGTGGGGTGGACGATGCACTCATGAGTGATGCCCCCCCGAGGTGTGAAATGTGGCTGTATATAACGGACTCAGCAAAGGTAAGCCTCCTGTTGTGAGCGGGCAGCGAACCACCGGTTTAACTTGAACGAGCGTTCAAGTTAAACATGAATGGGCGGTCTGGGACTAATTTCGGGGCTGAGTGGTAGGCAATTCCTACACTAGCTCAGGGATTGGTATGACGGGTTACGGGGGCAAATCGTTCAGCGACGTGAAGATGAAATGCATTCAAATGTGGGAGGGGGCTTGCCCCCGATGGCGGCCTCTGGGCCGACCAGGATGGTGGATTGGACCTAGTACATATCCGTTTCTGCGGTAACGGCTGATATAGGTTCCGCTTTTACAGCGGCTCACTTTTGAAAAGCGCAAAAGTAAGCAAAACGCTCTTG
>NZ_CVTK01000041.1:30803-56523 GCF_900004785.1 Pseudomonas sp. 28 E 9
CGGCTAACCCGGCGTCCTGCCGGGTTACCCACGGATTCAAGCCTGCGTTCGGCCAGCGTGGTTTAACGGGGCGCCTGAGATCAAAAGCAGATCAGGATCAAGAGCGGCTCGCTTCGCATCGTGGTTACGGTGGGGTGGGTGCTACGGAGTTGTGTAGATACCTATGCCCCGATAGCGGTGGGTCATTGCCAGTTATATCAACTGACAGACTGCTATCGGGGGCAAGCCCCCTCCCACATTGGATTAGCGTGCAGGCTCTTTACTTCTGCGCCCCATCATCATGCTGCAAATTGGCCTGGGTAATATTCGCCCCCGCCGGCACGCTGCGGGTCAGCCAGACATTGCCGCCGATGGTCGAGCCCTTGCCGATGGTAATCCGCCCCAGGATCGTGGCGCCGGCGTAGATCACCACGTCATCCTCAACGATAGGATGGCGCGGATGGCCTTTTTGCAGCTGCCCATCCTCATCCGCCGGGAAGCGCTTGGCGCCCAGCGTCACCGCCTGGTAGATGCGCACCCGCTCACCAATGATCGCCGTCTCGCCAATCACCACGCCGGTGCCGTGGTCGATAAAGAAACTCGGGCCGATCTGCGCGCCGGGGTGGATATCGATACCGGTGGCCGAGTGGGCGATTTCCGCACTGATGCGCGCCAGCAGCGGCAAGCCGGCGCGGTACAGGTGGTGGGCCAGGCGGTGATGAATCACCGCCAGGATGCCCGGGTAGCACAGCAGCACCTCATCCACGCTGCGCGCGGCCGGGTCACCGTGGTAGGCGGCCAGTACGTCGGTGTCCAGCAGGCTGCGCAAGGCAGGCAATGCCAGGGCGAAATCCTGGATCAGGCGAATGGCATCGGCGTCGATCTGGCCGTCATCCCGGCCACCCTGACGCGCGGCGTAGCGCAGCTCCAGGCGGGCCTGGGCGAGCAAGGCGTTGAGGGCGACGTCGAGGGTATGCCCGACGTAGAAGTCTTCACTTTCTTCGCGCAGGTCCACCGGACCCAGGCGCATCGGGAACAGCGCGCCGCACAACGCTTCGAGAATCTGCGCCACCGCTTCGCGGGACGGTAATTCGCGACCACCGTGTTCGCCGCTCAAGCGACCGTTGCGCGTTCGCCACTGGTCCCGGGCGCTGCGCAGTTGGCTGACGATGGTCTGCAGTTGCCAATGGCTGGAACGCTCACTCACGGTATTCACTCCTGACGAAATGGCCATCACTTTACGGTATGCACCCAGGCAACCCTTAAGAACCAATGGTATGAGGCCAAGAACCATCCGACATAAGCGATTGGCCGTTGCCCGATGAAAAGTGCCTGCCTATAGTCGTCCAATTACTCAGCCACCGTGCGTAGCCATGATCAAACAACAGCTTGACCGCTTTAACCGCCTGGACCTGTTGGGCGGCGCCACCGCCCTGGAAAAACTCGAGCGGCTGTCGACCTGGTTGGGCAGGGACATCTACGTCAAGCGCGATGACACCACCCCGCTGGCCATGGGTGGCAACAAATTGCGCAAGCTTGAATACCTGGCCGCCGACGCCCTCGCCCAGGGCGCCGACACGCTGGTTACCGCCGGCGCTATCCAGTCCAACCATGTGCGCCAGACCGCCGCGCTGGCCGCCAGGCTCGGCCTGGGCTGCGTCGCCCTGCTGGAAAATCCTACCGGCACCCACGACCCCAACTACCTGGGCAACGGTAACCGTCTGCTGCTTGAGCTGTTCGACGCCAAGGTGGAGCTGGTCGAGAACCTCGATAATGTCGACGACCAGCTCAACGCCCTCGCCGACCGCCTGCGCAGCAACGGCAAGAAGCCCTACCTGGTGCCTATCGGCGGCTCGAATGCCCTCGGCGCGCTGGGTTATGTGCGTGCAGGCCTGGAGCTGGCGGCGCAGATCGATGACAGCGGCCTCGACTTTGCAGCGGTGGTATTGGCCTCGGGCAGCGCCGGTACCCATAGCGGCCTGGCGCTGGCGCTGAGCGAAGCGCTGCCGAACCTGCCGGTGATTGGCGTCACCGTGTCGCGCACCGACGAAGCCCAGCGCCCGAAAGTACAGGGCCTGGCCGAGCGCACCGCCGAGTTGCTTGGCGTGGAGGTGCCCGAGGCATTCAAGGTGATCCTGTGGGACGAATACTTCGGCCCGCGTTATGGCGAACCGAACGCGGGCACGTTGTCGGCAATCAAACTTTTGGCCAGCCAGGAAGGTCTGTTGCTCGACCCGGTCTACACCGGCAAGGCCATGGCAGGCTTGCTGGACGGCATCGGGCGTCAGCGGTTCGGGGACGGGCCGATTATTTTCCTGCATACGGGCGGGGCACCGGCGTTGTTTGCCTATGACTCAGTGTTCAGCTGAATAAACGCGGACTGAATGTGGGAGGGGGCTTGCCCCCGATAGCGGTGGGTCAGATACAAATGAAATGACTGACACACCGCCATCGGGGGGCAAGCCCCCTCCCACATTGGACCTCCTGAATATTCTAAAATAGAATATGAAGTTCATTTTTTATTATTTTCAAGTCTTAAAAACCCGCTTTATCATCGCGCCGAAGGCGAAGACGCGCACCGCGCTTTAAGGCAGGATACGGCTACTGCGTCACCGGCTTCGCTCACCATAAAAAACCATAGGGGCTCTTCATGACTATTTCTGTATTGCGTCGCACATTGCTGCTCGGCACATTGGGCCTGGCGCTTGGCGCAGGCATGCTCGGCCAGGCGGTTGCCGGCGAGCAACTGGGCGCCATCAAGAAAGCCGGCGAGATCAAGATCGGCCTGGAAGGCACCTACCCACCGTTCAGCTTCGTCGATGAAAGCGGCAAGCTCAGCGGCTTCGAGGTGGAGCTGTCCGAGGCGCTGGCCAAAGAATTGGGCGTTAAGGTCAAGCTGCAGGCCACCCCATGGGACGGCATCCTCGCCGCCCTGGAATCCAAGCGCCTGGACGCGGTGGTCAACCAGGTGACCATCTCCGAAGAGCGCAAGAAAAAGTACGACTTCTCCAAGCCTTACACCGTGTCCGGGATTCAGGCGCTGGTGCTGAAGAAAAACGTCGACGCGATCAAGACCGCCAACGACCTGGCCGGCAAGAAAGTCGGCGTAGGCCTGGGCACCAACTACGAACAATGGCTCAAGGACAACCAGCCTAAAGCCGTCATCAAGACCTACAACGACGACCCGACCAAGTTCCAGGACCTGCGCATCGGCCGCATCGACGCCATCCTGATCGATCGCCTGGCCGCTCTGGAATACGCCAAGAAAGCCCCGGATACCGCCGCGGCAGGCGACGCTTTCTCTCGCCAGGAATCGGGTATTGCCCTGCGCAAAGGCGAGCCTGAGTTGCTGGACGCGGTGAACAAGGCGCTCGACAAGCTGCGCGCCGACGGCACCTTGAAGACGCTGTCGGAGAAATACTTCAACGCTGACGTCACTCAATAATGGAAGCAGGTTTGCAACTCGCGCTGGACTCCGCGCCCTTTCTGCTCAAGGGCGCGTATTACACGGTAATCCTCAGCCTGGGCGGGATGTTCTTCGGTCTGCTGCTGGGCTTCGGCCTGGCCTTGATGCGCCTGTCGCGCTTCAAGCTGCTGAGTTGGACGGCGCGGGTCTACGTGTCGTTCTTTCGCGGCACGCCCCTGCTGGTGCAATTGTTCCTGATCTACTACGGCTTGCCGCAAGTGGGCATCGAGCTGGACCCGATTCCGGCCGCCATGATCGGCTTTTCGCTGAACATGGCCGCCTACGCCTGTGAAATCCTGCGGGCCGCCATCGCGTCCATCGAGCGTGGCCAGTGGGAAGCCGCTGCGAGTATCGGCATGACCCGTGCGCAGACATTGCGCCGGGCCATCCTGCCGCAGGCCATGCGCACCGCACTGCCGCCGCTGGGCAACAGTTTTATTTCACTGGTCAAGGACACGGCGCTGGCCGCCACCATCCAGGTGCCCGAGCTGTTCCGGCAGGCTCAACTGGTCTCGGCGCGCACCTTCGAAATTTTCACCATGTATCTGTCCGCAGCCCTGATCTACTGGATCCTGGCGAGCATCCTGGCGCATCTGCAAAATCGTCTGGAAGACCGGGTCAACCGGCATGACCTGGAGTCTTGAAGCATGATCGTGGTTGAAAAACTGACCAAACAATTCAACGGTCAGGTGGTGCTCAACGGCATCGACCTTGAGGTCAAGGCCGGCGAAGTCGTAGCCATCATCGGCCCCAGCGGCTCCGGCAAGACCACCTTCCTGCGTTGCCTGAATTTTCTCGAAGAACCCACCAGCGGCCGTATCAAGGTGGGCGATATCGAGATCGACAGCAACAAACCGCTCAACCAGCAACAGGGCCTGGTGCGACGTCTGCGCCAGCATGTGGGTTTTGTATTCCAGAACTTCAACCTGTTCCCCCACCGCACCGCACTCGAAAACGTCATCGAAGGCCCGATCGTGGTCAAGAAGATGCCCCGCGACGCCGCGACCGAACTGGGTCGCAGGCTGTTGGCCAAGGTTGGCCTGGCGGGCAAGGAAGCGGCTTATCCACGGCGCCTGTCCGGCGGTCAGCAACAGCGTGTGGCGATCGCTCGGGCCCTGGCCATGGAGCCTGAGGTGATTCTGTTCGACGAACCCACCTCGGCCCTCGACCCGGAACTGGTCGGTGAAGTGCTGGCGACCATCCGCAGCCTGGCCGAAGAAAACCGCACCATGGTGATCGTCACACACGAGATGAGCTTTGCCCGGGATGTAGCCAACCGCGTGATCTTTTTCGACAAGGGCGTGATCGTCGAACAGGGTGAAGCCAAGGCGCTGTTCGCCAACCCCAAAGAAGAGCGTACCCGGCAGTTCCTGAGCAAATTTCTCGCCCATTGACGCCCCCTCTGCAGGAGCGAGCTTGCTCGCGAAAAACGCCCAGGCAACTCGGTCAATCTGATTCACCGCGTTATCGTTAACGTTCTTCGCGAGCAAGCTCGCTCCTACAACGGGTTACCCTCTCATCGCGTAAAAACCCCCGTCATAAGCGCCTTTAAATCCCCTGCTCCGTCAGACCCTTCTGAATCGTCGCCAAGCCGCCGTTTAGCCCTTTGCCGCCATTGACGCCCCCGGCGCAACCCTCTTATCTAGCGTCCAGAGGATTGGATCCTATCCCGGCTACTCACTGAATCGTTCTTTCGGCCCCTTTGCGCACCCGCGCCCAAGGCCCGGAACGATTGCTGCTGGCTGCATCAAGGAGATCACTTATGACGCACACTACTATCCCGGCCATGCTGACCGCACCCACCCTGCCCCAGGCCGTTCGAAACGGCATCAGTGCCCACGCGGCCGCGCAACTGCAGGTCGACATCGCCCCTTACCCCGGCATGGAGGAAGGCGACCTGATCGAGCTGTTCTGGAACAACTGCTTTGCCGCTTCACGCCGGGTGACGGCCGGCAAAATCGGCACACCGACCCACCTGCGGGTGCCGGAAAGCTTTGTACAGGATGGCCCGGCCCGGGTTCACTACCAAATCATGCAGATCGGGCACGGCCCGGCGCGCTCGGCCACCACCCAGGTACGGGTCAAGACCAACTACCCGGGCGGGCAGCCGTCGAACCTGTACAGCGACGAAAACCAGAACCTGGCCCCCGTCAGCCTGCCCGAGACCATCCGCCGCCACGGCGTCAACAGTCGCCAGGTGCAACGCGGTATTCCGCTGTCCATCGAGCCTTACGCGAACATGGCCAGCGGCGACGCCATCACCCTGCGCTGGGGCGACGTACGCATGGACCTGCCGAAAATCCAGGCCGGGAGCGTCGGCATGCCCGTTCAGGTCTGGGTGCCTTCGACGGTCATTATCGAAGGCGGTGACGACTGCCGCCTGGAGGTGACGTACTGCATCCTGGATCGCGTCGGCAACAATTCGCGCTGGGCGCCGGCCCGTACCTTGCGCATCGCCCCCTGGATTCCCACGAGCTCGGACAGGGCCGAGGCCACGTATCGACCTCGCCCTTTCGGCTCCCCCTGCGAACCGGGGTGATGACCCTTCTATGCATATTCCTAAAAGTTAGTTTATTTAAAAAATAAACACGCTTAGGGTATATGCACCGGACCACCGGACATTCCTGAATTTTCTGTTTTCATTTCATTGAATGCGAGGTCGGTATGGTCAGAATTACCCCGGTGCATAACGCCAGGGCATTACGTGCAGCCAAGGAGCGGCGCTGATGTCTAACTTGGCTCTAACCCCCCCACAGAGTGATGTGGATGCAGCGCCGCTGTTGTTGCCGGCCACCGTGCTGCGCAACGACGCCCAGGCGCTGAGCGCCGCCCATGAGCTGGCTGACGCCGCGCGCCTGCAAGCCGCCAGGCGCGACCAGCAACGCCAATTGCCATGGGCGCAGATCGAACAGTTCACCCGCAGCGGGTTGGGCAGCATTTCCATTCCCCGCGAATACGGCGGTCCGCAGGTTTCGTTCGTAACCCTGGCCGAGGTCTTCGCCATCATCAGCGCGGCCGACCCGGCTCTCGGGCAAATCCCGCAGAACCATTTCGGCATTCTGCACCTGCTGCAGAGCACCGCCAGCGAGCGCCAGAAAAAGCACCTGTTCCAGAGCGTGCTCGAGGGTTGGCGCATCGGCAACGGCGGCCCGGAACGCGGCACGAAGAATACCCTGGAGCTCAAGGCGCGCATCACCGCCGAGGGCGACGGGTATGTGGTCAGCGGCCAGAAGTTCTACTCCACCGGCGCACTGTTCGCCCATTGGGTGGCCATCAAGGCGCTCAACGATGACGGCAAGCAAGTCATGGCGTTTGTGCGCCGTGGCAGCGAGGGGCTGCGCATCGTCGATGACTGGTCGGGCTTTGGCCAGCGCACCACCGCCAGCGGCACCGTACTGCTTGACCGGGTACCGGTGGACGCAGAGTTGGTGGTGGACAACTGGCGCCTGGGCGAAAGCCCGAATATCCAGGGCGCCGTCTCGCAGCTGATCCAGGCCGCCATCGACGCCGGCATCGCCCAGGGCGCCCTCGAGGACACCATCGCCTTTGTGCGCGAACGTTCACGCCCCTGGATCGACGCCAAGGTCGAACGGGCCAGCGACGACCTGTATGTCATCGCCGATATCGGCAAATTGAAGATCGAGCTGCATGCCGCGCAGGCGCTGCTGCGCAAGGCCGGTCAGGTACTGGACCAGGTCAGCGCTGCACCGATCACCGCGCAGTCCGCCGCCCGCGCGTCTATCGCAGTCGCCGAGGCCAAGGTGCTCACTACCGAAGTGTCATTGCTGGTCAGCGAAAAGCTCTTCGAGTTGGCCGGCAGCCGCGCCACCCTCGCCGAATTCAACCTTGACCGGCACTGGCGCAATGCGCGGGTCCACACGCTGCATGACCCGGTGCGCTGGAAGTATCACGCCATCGGTGCCTACCGCTTGAACGGCACGTTGCCGGCTCGACATTCCTGGATCTGACCGCCCAGAACACTTTTTCCACGAGCTTCTGGAGAACACATGACGCTTTCCCATCACGTCGCGGTCATTACCAGCGATGAACAAGCCCTTATTGTCGCCAGCGATCTGGCCGAAGACCTGCGCCGCGACAGCGCCCAGCGCGACCGCGAACGTCGCCTGCCGCTGCCCGAGCTGGACGTGTTTTCCCGCTCCGGCCTGTGGGGCATCAGCGTGCCCAAGGCCTACGGCGGTGCCGGTGTGTCCAACGTCACCCTGGCCAAGGTCATTGCGCTGATTGCCCAGGCCGACGCCTCCCTGGGCCAGATCCCGCAAAACCATTTCTATGCCCTCGAAGTGCTGCGGGTCAACGGCAGCCCCGAACAGCAGCAGCGCCTGTACGCCGACGTGCTGGCCGGCCAGCGCTTTGGCAACGCCCTGGCGGAACTGGGGACCAAGACCGCACATGACCGCGTGACCCGCCTCAGCCGCGACGGCGAGGGTTTTCGCATCAGCGGGCGCAAGTTCTACGCCACCGGCGCGATCTACGCGCAACGCATCCCCACCTCGGTGGTGGATGAAAACGGTGTCCAGCAACTGGCCTTCGTGCCTCGCGACAGCGCCGGCCTGACGGTGATCGACGACTGGAGCGGCTTTGGCCAGCGCACCACCGGCAGCGGTTCGGTGGTGTTCGACAACGTGTGGGTGGACGCCCGGGATGTGGTGCCGTTCCAGAGCGCGTTCGAACGCCCGACCACCGTCGGCCCCCTGGCGCAGATTCTGCACGCCGCCATCGACACCGGCATCGCCCGCGCCGCCTTCGAAGATGCGCTGCATTTTGTGCGCACCAAGACCCGCCCCTGGATCGACTCAGGCAGCGACAAGGCCACCGATGACCCGCTGACCCTGAAAAGCTTCGGTCACCTGAGCATTCGCCTGCACGCCGCCGAAGCGTTGCTCGAGCGCTCGGGCGAATTCCTCGATCGCGCCCAGGCCGACAGCACGGCCCAGACCGTCGCGGCCGCCTCCATCGCCGTCGCCGAAGTGCGCGCCTTGAGCACCGAAATATCCCTCGCCGCCGGCAGCACACTGTTCGAACTGGCCGGCAGCCAGGCGACCCTGGCCGAGCACGGCCTGGACCGCCACTGGCGCAACGCGCGGGTTCACACCCTGCACGACCCGGTGCGCTGGAAATATCACGCCGTGGGCAATTACTACCTCAACGCCGAAAACCCGCCGCTGCGGGGGACGATCTGATGAGCAAGAAAAAAATCCTGCTCAATGCCTTCAACATGAACTGCATCGGGCATATCAACCACGGCTTGTGGACCCATCCACGGGACACGTCCACCCAGTACAAGACCCTCGAATACTGGACCGACCTGGCGCAAACCCTCGAGCGCGGGCTGTTCGACGGCTTGTTCATCGCCGATATCGTCGGCGTGTATGACGTGTACCAGAAGTCCATCGACGTGCCGCTCAAAGAATCGATCCAGCTGCCGGTCAACGACCCGCTCCTGCTGGTCTCGGCCATGGCGGCGGTCACCCGCAACCTTGGCTTCGGCCTCACCGCCAACCTGACCTACGAGCCGCCCTATCTGTTCGCCCGGCGCATGTCCACCCTCGACCACCTGAGCCGCGGCCGCGTGGGCTGGAACATCGTCACCGGCTACCTCGACAGCGCCGCCAAGGCCATGGGCCTGAACGAACAGGTCGAGCATGACCGCCGCTACGACCAGGCCGATGAATACCTGCAGGTGCTGTACAAACTCTGGGAAGGCAGTTGGGAAGATGACGCGGTGGTCAACGATCCCCAGGCGCGGGTGTATGCGCAGCCGGGCAAGGTGCACAAGGTCGAGCATCACGGCGAGTTCTACCAAGTGGAGGGTTATCACCTGTGCGAGCCCTCGCCGCAGCGCACGCCGGTGCTGTTCCAGGCCGGCAGTTCGGAGCGCGGACTGCAGTTCGCCGGGCGTCATGCCGAGTGCGTGTTCATCAGCGGGCAGAACAAGGCCTCGACCAGAATCCAGGTGGACAAGGTGCGTGCCGGCGCGGTGGCGGCCGGGCGCAATCCGGATGACATCAAAGTGTTCATGGGCCTCAACGTGATCGTCGGTGCGACCGAAGAATTGGCCTGGGCCAAGCACGCGGAGTACCTCAGCTACGCCAGCGCCGAGGCCGGCGTGGCGCACTTTGCGGCGTCCACGGCGATCGATTTTTCCGAATACGAACTGGACGAGCCGATCCAGTACGTGAAGAGCAATGCGATCCAGTCGGCCACCAAAAACCTGCAGAACAACGACTGGACCCGGCGCAAATTGCTCGAGCAGCACGCGTTGGGCGGGCGCTATATCACGCTGGTTGGGTCGCCTGAGCAGGTCGCGGATGAGCTGGAATCCTGGATCAGCGAAACGGGGCTGGATGGCTTCAACCTGACGCGCATCGTGACGCCGGAAAGCTATGTGGATTTTATCGATCTTGTAGTGCCGGAGCTGCAAAAGCGCGGGTCGTACAAAACCGAATATGAGCAGGGCACGCTGCGCGAAAAAGTCTTCCACGGCACGGCTCGCTTACCCGAACAACACACCGGCTCTACCTACCGACACTAACCCCTGTAGGAGCGAGCTTGCTCGCGAAGACCGTTAACGATAACGCGGTGCATCTGGTTTACCGATGCGTCCTCAAGTTTTTCGCGAGCAAGCTCGCTCCTACAATTGGAAACTCATATGAAAAAAATAGTGCTCTCCCTGGCCTTCGGACTGTTCAGCACGGCCGTATTCGCCGCCGATGCGCCGTTGAAAGTCGGCACCACCGCCGCCTTCGCCATTCCCCTGGAAGCGGCCGTGGAAGAAGCCGGCAAACAAGGCCTGAAAGTGGAACTGGTGGAATTCACCGACTGGATCGCCCCCAACGTCAGCCTTGCCGCCGGCGATATCGACGTGAACTACTTCCAGCACATCCCCTTCCTGGAAAACGCCAAGGCCGCCGCCGGGTTTGACCTGGTGCCTTATGCGCCGGGCATCATCAACAACGTCGGGCTGTATTCGAAAAAGTACAAGAGCTTCAACGACCTGCCCGAAGGCGCCAGCGTGGCCATCGCCAACGACCCGATCAACAGCGGGCGCGGCCTGCAGCTGCTGGCCAAGGCCGGGCTGATCAGCCTCAAGCCGGGCGTGGGCTACAAGGCCACCGAAGAAGACATCGTCAGCAATCCGAAGAAAATCAAGATTCTGCAAGTGGAAGCCGTGCAGTTGGTGCGCGCCTATGACGACGCCGACCTGGTGCAGGGCTACCCCGCGTACATCCGCCTGTCCAAGACCTTCGATGCGGAATCGGCGTTGCTGTTCGACGGCCTGGACCACCCGGAATACGTGATCCAGTTCGTGATCCAGCCCAAGAGCAAGACCGACCCACGGGTGATCAAGTTCGTCGACATCTACCAGCACTCGCCGGTGGTACGCGCCGCCCTGGATAAATCCCTCGGCAAGCTTTACCAAGTCGGCTGGGAAGCTAAAAAATGACCGCCGCCAATGCCCGACTGCGCGACCTGGGCACACCGCCCAGGGACGCCCGGCAGACCGAACTGCATGCGGATCTGAACCGTGCCCACGTGCGCTTCATCAACCTGGGTAAAACCTATGACGGCACGGTGCATGCCCTGCACGGCATCGACCTGGCGATCCAGCGTGGCGAAGTGTTCGGCATCATTGGCCGCAGCGGCGCCGGCAAGTCGTCGCTGATTCGCACCATCAATCGCCTGGAACAACCCAGCAGCGGGCGGGTGCTGATCGATCAGGTGGATATCGGCGGCTTCGATGAAGACCACCTCGTCGCGTTGCGCCGGCGCATCGGCATGATCTTCCAGCACTTCAACCTGATGTCGGCCAAGACCGTGTGGCAGAACGTCGAGTTGCCGCTCAGAGTCGCCGGCGTGCCCAAGCCGCAGCGCGAACAAAAGGTGCGTGAGCTGCTGGAACTGGTGGGTTTGCAGGACAAGCACAAGGCTTATCCGGCGCAGCTTTCCGGGGGGCAGAAACAGCGCGTGGGCATCGCCCGTTCGCTGGTGCACGACCCCGAGATCCTGCTCTGCGACGAGGCCACCTCGGCGCTGGACCCGGAGACCACCCAATCGATCCTCGGCCTGCTGCGCGAGATCAACCAGCGCCTGGGCCTGACCATCGTGTTGATTACCCATGAGATGGCGGTAATCCGCGACATCTGCGACCGCGTGGTGGTGCTGGAACACGGGCATATCGTCGAGCAGGGCCCGGTGTGGCAAGTGTTCGGCAATCCGCAGCACGACGTCAGCAAAACCCTGCTCGCCCCCTTGCAACACGGCTTGCCGGCCGAACTGCAAAACCGTCTGCAACCCACCCCCACGTCGGCCGACGCCGCGCTGGTACTGCGCTTGCAGTTCACCGGCAGCGATACCGATGAGCCCGACCTGGCCGCACTGTTCAGCGCCCTCGGCGGCCGCGTGCGGTTGCTGCAAGGCGGTGTGGAGCGCATCCAGGGGCACGCCCTGGGGCAATTATTGCTAGCGGTGAATGGATCGCCGCACAGCGCCGAAGAACTGCGCAACCGCGCCGCGAACTGGGCGCAACAGGTGGAGGTGCTGGGCCATGTGGTTTGATCGTTTAGTACAGGGCGCCATCGACACCTTGTTGATGGTGGGCGTGTCATCGTTGATCGCCCTGTTGGTGGGCATCCCGCTGGCCGTGTTTCTAGTCACCAGCGACAAGGGCGGCATCTACCAGGCGCCGGCGCTGAATCGGGTGCTGGGCGCCTTCGTCAATCTGTTCCGCTCCATTCCCTTCCTGATCCTGATGGTGGCGCTGATCCCGTTCACCCGCCTGATCGTCGGCACCACCTACGGCGTGTGGGCGGCGGTGGTGCCGCTGACCATCGCCGCCACGCCGTTCTTTGCGCGCATCGCCGAAGTCAGCCTGCGCGAGGTCGACCATGGCCTGATCGAAGCGGCGCAGGCCATGGGGTGCCGCCGCTGGCACATCATCTGGCACGTGCTGTTGCCGGAAGCGCTGCCGGGGATCGTCGGCGGGTTCACCATCACCCTGGTGACCATGATCAACTCATCGGCCATGGCCGGTGCGATTGGCGCCGGTGGCTTGGGCGACATTGCGTACCGCTATGGCTACCAGCGTTTTGACACGCAGATCATGCTGACGGTGATTGTGCTGTTGGTGGTGCTGGTGGCGGTGATTCAACTGGGCGGGGATCGGTTGGCGCGGGTACTGAACAAGCGGTGAGGTATAGTCAGGGAATCCAAGCGTCCGGTATTGCCTGTCATGACCCTCAAGCCCGAAGACCTCAACCAGATCACCGCCACCACCCTCGGCCATTACAACAACGTGGCCGAAGACTTCCGTGAAGGCACCCGCGATCACGATGTCAGCCAGAACATCGATGCGCTGCTGCGGCATATCCAGGGCACGGCGCCGTTTACCGTGCTGGATTTCGGCTGCGGGCCGGGCCGGGATTTGCAGACGTTTACACGCATGGGGCATATCGCCGTGGGGCTCGACGGCTCCGAGCGGTTTGCACAGATGGCGCGCGAAGACAGTGGTTGTGAGGTGTTGCAGCAAGACTTCCTGAGACTGGACCTGCCTGCCGAGCGCTTTGACGGGATCTTCGCCAATGCGGTGCTGTTTCACATACCCAAGCAGGAATTGCCACGGGTGCTCCAGCAACTGCATGGCGCGTTGAAACCCGGTGGGGTGCTGTTCAGCTCCAATCCTCGGGGTGACAACCGGGAAGGTTGGAACGGGCCGCGGTATGGGTCTTACCACGATCTGGAGGCATGGCGAGGGTTGCTGATTGAGGCCGGGTTTGAAGAGCTGGAACATTATTATCGACCGGCGGGTTTGCCAAGGGAGCAGCAGCCTTGGTTGGCCAGTGTGTGGCGCAAGGTTTGAGTGATTTATTGCCTAGGCTAATGCTATCGGGGGCAAGCCCCCTCCCACAGGAGAACGCATTCCAAATGTGGGAGGGGGCTTGCCCCCGATGATCTTAAGGGCCCTGCTGATCCACCTGATACACCACCGGCTTTTCACCCTCCACCAGCGCCGTCACACTGTGCGCGGCATACCCGTCTTTTTGCGCGTCCGAAAAATTCGCCACCAACCGCGTCCCATCAGCGAACGTCGTTTGCTGGAGCAGTTTGTCCACCGTCAGCCAGCGAAAATCAGTCATCGCCCGCGTCGCCAACCGCTCATGCAGCGGGCGGAAAAACCGGTCCTGGCGCTGCATCACCGGCAGCCGTTCCTTGAGCGTTGCTGCACTTAAGTGATACAGCGGCGGTACGTTGTAGAGCAGTTGGGCCAGCTCATTCTCCGCCTGCACATTGCTTAACTTCAGGCTGTCGAACAACCAGTGATGGGTGGTAATCACCGAGCCGTGGAACACCGCCTGATACAGCGGCAGGCGCATCGTCGGATCGAAATACACCGTGCGCAGCGGCGCTTTCAAGGGCACCCGCTTGAAGAACACGGCCGGTTGCTCCGGCGGGTACCACTTGCCGACGTAGTTGGGTGACTGCAGGTCCTGGGTCATCTCCCGGTCACCCCAGCCGATCACCGGTGTTTGCATGCCATGGGCAAACAGGATGCCCTGGGCGGTGATGGCGTTACCGTCTTCGGAGCCTGTGGGCAGTTTGAGCGAGGTGTTGACCCAGCGCGACGCGTCGATATTGGCCTGGGCATTTTGCGCCTGGGTCATCGGCGCACCGTCGCGGTAACTGTCATACAGCATGCTGGTGGCGTAGGCATCGAGGAACCAGGCGTTGTAGCCCGCCGCGCCCTGCACCGCCTTTACCCGCGCCTCCAGCAAAGGCCGCACGCAGCGCGGATCGGTGTAGTGACCGGACTGCTGGAAGCCGGTTTTCAAACTGCCGTTTTTCAACATGATTGCGCAGTCGCGGTAGGCCTTGCCGCCCAGATGGGCCGTGGTCCAATCGGGATTTTCCGTGGCCGAAAGCGCCGTTCCATAGGAATCATAGGGGGCGACCAGGTAGCCGGCATCCACCCCCGCGCGAATCGCTTCGGGATGCCACAGGCCGCCTTCCCAGCCTTCGCCGAGTGTCAGCATCAAGCGCTTGAGCCCAGCGTCGCGCAAGGCCTGGATGATCGAATTGCCCCAGGTTTCGGGGCGATCAGCCAACGCGCCGGCGAAATCCAAGGCGAGTTCGCGACGCAACTCGCCGTAGCGAGCGGCAAGGCGATTCATGTCGGGCTCCGCCACCTGCCAAGCCTGCCGGGCCTTCTTGTTGATAGCCCCATTGAAGCCGCGCAACAGCACGGTTTGCTCGTAGCGATTCAACGCGCCTGCCTGCGCGAGCACCTGCGCGGATTCCTTGCCCATCAGCCCACTGAGCTCGTGCGTGCGCAGCCGTTTGATCAATGCGGGCCAATCACGTACATCATCGAGCGTGAGCAAGTCGTTGCCCCACAGGTAAACGTGACTGGCGCCGAGCAATTTTACCGCCTCGGGGGTTTGCCGCAGCTTGTCCGCCAGTGACTCGTAACGGTCCTGCTCGACCAGCCACTGACGATAACGCCTGGCACCGGCCAACGGGTCGGCCTCGCCCAGATGCAAGCGCAGGGTCATCGGTGCCGAAGGCTCGAGCGAGGTAAATTCATGGGACACGGACAGCGCCATGCCCTGGCCGTCCGCTTGCCATTCGAGGCGATTGTTATAGGGGTTGGTCAGCAACCAGTTGAGCGTGAAGCGCCCATGATCCACGCCCCATAACGGCAAGCTGAGGTCCTGGGTGGTACTGAACTCGCCCCACCCGATCAGGAAATCTTTCCACACGGCATTATCGGCAGGCACGTAATGCCCCTCGGCCAACGGCCAGATCAGCCCCTGGCCCATGGCGCTGGCCGGCTGGCGCAGAAAGGCCAGCTTACCCGCTGCACGGGCAGTGATCGTCAGGGACAATTCGCGCTGTTCAAGCCGGGCCGTCAGGCGATACGCGCCATCGTCCCATTGCCAGGAGACTTGTTCGGCATCGGCTTGCAGCGCGTTGACCGCATGGGCGGCGACACCGCTGGACGCTTGTACCGCAGCCTCACCCGCGGGGGTGACGCGCAACGCCAGGGTGGCGGGATCGAGTTCGATACGCCACTGGGTATTTTCCAGCACGTTGGTGGCGAAGGTCGGCGGCGCAAGCACAAGCGCGCAGAGTAAAAGGAGTGGACGCAGGCACTGCATGGGAATCGACCTGGATAAGAAGAAGGCCGAAAGAGTAAAACAAGCTCAGGCTCGCCGGGGCGGCAAGCGGCGGTTTCGGAAGCTTCCCACAGCCTGACAAGATGCAGATCCAAATGTGGGAGGGGGCTTGCCCCCGATAGCGGTATGTCAGCCAAGCATCAGGTGACTGAACCACCGCCATCGGGGGCAAGCCCCCTCCCACATTTTTTAACCGCGTTGTTCCTGAGGTTCCTGTTTCGGTTCGCGGATTTTGTACCAGGCCACATACAGGGCCGGCAGGAACAACAGCGTCAGCAACGTGGCGATGATAATCCCGCCAATCATCGCGTAGGCCATCGGCCCCCAGAACACTTCCCGGGCAATCGGAATCATGCCCAGGCTGGCGGCCGCAGCCGTGAGCAGGATCGGCCGGCGCCGATGCTCGGTGGCTTCCACCACCGCATCCCACGGCGTGTAACCGGCCACTTCGTACTCATGAATCTGCGTCACCAGAATCACCGAGTTGCGGATGATGATGCCGATCAGCGCCAGGATGCCCAGGATCGCCACGAAGCCCATGGGCGTGCCCGTGGGAATCAGCGCCAGCACCACGCCGATCAAGCCCAGCGGGGCGACACTGGCCACCAGGAACATCTTCTGCACGCTGTGCAACTGGATCATGAGGAAGGTCGCCATCAGGAACAGCATCAACGGCACCACGCTGGCAATCGGGCCCTGGGCCTTGCCGCTTTCTTCCACGGTACCGCCGGTGGCGACTTTGTAGCCTACCGGCAAACCGTCGCTGAACTTCTGGATAGTCGGCGCCAGTTGCTTGACCAGGTCGGTCGGCTGCATCTCGTCACGCACTGCGGCCTTGATGGTAATCGTCGGCTTGCGGTCGCGGCGCCACACCAGCGGTTGCTCCAGTTCGTAGCGCACCGTGGCGAAGGCCAGTAACGGAATCGAGGTGCCGTTGGGTGTGACGATCTGCAGGTTCTGCAGGGTTTCCGGCGTACCGCGCTCGGCGTCTTCGGCACGGCCGACAACATTGATCAGGTAAATATCGTCATGCACCTGGGTGACCGATGCGCCGCTGACCACGCTGTTCATCAATTGCGCGACGTCTTCGGACGACAGCCCCAATTGCCGCGCCTTGTCCTGGGCGATGTCGATGCGCAAGACTTTGCCCGGCTCGTTCCAGTCGTAGATGATTTCGCCCAAGTGGGTGTTCTGGTCGAGCAAGGTCGCCAGTTCGATGGCGTGCTTGCGCACCTGGTCGGTGTCCTTGCCGGACACGCGGTACTGGATCGGCCGACCCACCGGCGGGCCCATTTCCAGCGGCTGCACGAAGCTGCCGATACCGACGAAATCATCGCGCAGGCGCTTCTGCAGACGCGTAATCAACTCGCCGCGTTCTTCCAGGCCTTTGCTGACGATCACCAGCTGCGCGTAGTAGGGGTTCTCCAACTGCTGGTCCAACGGCAGGTAGAAACGGATAGCGCCCTGGCCGATGTAGGTGCTCCAGCGCGCGATGTCCGGGTCGTCCTTGATGATGGCTTCGAGTCGGTCGACCGCCTTGCGCGTCTCGTTGATCGAGGCATTCTGCGGCAGGTTCAGGTCAACCAGGATCTCCGGGCGATCCGACGACGGGAAGAACTGGTTCTGCACGAACTGCATGGAAAACACCGAGGCCACGAACAGCGCCACGGTGATGCCGATGGCCCACCAGCGGTTGCGCATGGCCCAGAGCATGCCGCCATTGAAGGCGCGGCCGATGCGCCCCGGCTCGGCGTCGTGCGGCTTCACCTTGGCGCTGAGGATATGCACGCCGATCACCGGCGCAAACAGCACTGCCACGACCCACGACACCAGCATGGCCACGGCGATCACCGCGAACAGCGTGAAGGTGTACTCGCCCGCCGAGCTGGCGTTAAGACCAATCGGCACAAACCCGGCCACGGTCACCAGCGTGCCGGTGAGCATCGGAAACGCCGTGGAGGTATAGGCGTAGGTCGCGGCCTGCTCCTTGGTTTCGCCTTTTTCCAGGCGCGTGATCATCATCTCCACGGTGATCATCGCATCGTCCACCAACAGGCCGAGGGCGATGATCAGGGCGCCCAACGACACCCGCTGCATGGTGATGCCGCTGTATTCCATAAACACGAACACCAACGCCAGCACCAGCGGAATCGAGCACGCCACCACCAGCCCGGCGCGCATGCCCAGGCTGATAAAGCTCACCACCAGTACGATGATCACCGCTTCGAACAGCGCACTGGTAAAGCCGCCGACGGCCTCTTCCACCACTTCGGCCTGGTCCGACACCTTGTGCACGCCGACGCCCACCGGCAGGTCGGCGGTCAGCTCATCCATGCGCCCGTGCAGCGCCTTGCCGAACGACTGGATATTGCCGCCCTTCTGCATCGCAATCGCCAGGCCGATCGCCGGCTTGCCGTTGAAACGGAACATCGGCCGCGCCGGGTCGACGTAGCCACGGCTGATGTCGGCAATGTCGGCCAGGCGATAGAAGCGGTCATTGAGGCGCAGGTTGACGTTGGCCAGGTCCTTCTCCGAGGCGAACTGCCCGGAGGTGCGCACCGAAATCCGCTCCGGCCCGGCCTCGATCACCCCGGCGGGCGTGACCGCGTTCTGCGACTGCAGGCTTTGCACCACTTGACGCTGATCGATGCCCAGCGCGGCCAGTTTGCGCGTGGAAAAATTCAGGTAAATCACTTCGTCCTGCTGGCCGATCATCTCGACCTTGCCCAGCCCAGGCACCGAGCGGATCTCGGCGCGCACCTGCTCCACGTAATCGCGCAGCTGGCGCATCGACAGGCCGTCGCCGGTAAAGGCGTATACCGAGCCGAACACGTCACCGAACTCGTCGTTGAATGACGGCCCCTGCAAGCCCTGGGGGAAGGTGCCGCGAATATCGTCGATCTTCTTGCGAACCTGGTACCAGACCTCCGGGATGGCCTTGGCGCTGGTGGTGTCCTTGAGGAACACGAACACCGTGGACTCGCCCGGCCGGGTGTAGCTCTTCACGTAGTCGAGGGAGTCGAGTTCCTCGAGTTTTTTCTCGATGCGGTCAGTGACCTGCTTGAGGGTTTCTTCCTGGGTCGCGCCCGGCCAGCGGGTCTGGATCACCATGGTCTTGATGGTGAACGAGGGGTCTTCCTCGCGCCCCAGGTTCATGTACGAAAACACGCCCATCAAAAGCGCGACGAACATCAGGTACCACACGAAGGACTGATGCTTGAGGGCCCAGTCGGATAAGTTGAAGCTCCCTTTCATCGCGGGCTGTCCTCGTCGATTTTGACTTTTTGCCCGGGTTTCAGGCTGTTCACACCGGCGGTGACAATGCGTTCACCGGGTTTGACACTGCCGTTGAGCACGGCGCTGTCGGCATCCCGGCTGACGACCGTGACATCACGCGGCTGCACCGTCTGGCTCTGGGTGTCGAGCAGCCAGATGCGGGTCTTGCCGTCGACGTCCTGCAGAGCGCTCAGGGGCAGTTCGATACGCGGCGCGATGGCGCTGCTCAAGGTGACGCTGATGGCGGTGCCCAGGCGGAACGCGGCGGGGGTTTCGGTCAGGCTCAGGCGTGCGCGACGGGTGCGCGTGGCACTTTGGGCCTGGGGCTCGATCTCGCGCACGATGGCGGTGGTCTGCACGCTCGGGTCCAGTTGCCCGGCGACGAGGAACACCACATCTGCGGGCAAGCGTTCGGCCAGCCCGGCGGGCAGGTCGATCACCGCTTCCTTGACGTCCGGGCGCGCAAGCGTCACCACTTGCTGACCGGCGCTGACCACTTGGCCGGCCTCGGCATTCCAGGCGGTGACGATACCGGCGTGGTCGGTGCGCAGTTCGGCGTAGTTGAGCTGGTCCCTGGCCTGGTTGACCGAGGCGCGCGCCTGGTCGAGGGTGGCCTGGGTGGTTTTCAGGTCAGTCTGGGCCACGTCGAGCTGAGCCTGGGCACCGACGCCACGGTTGAACAGTTCCTGCTGGCGGCGGGCATTGGCCTGGGCATTGATGAACTGCGCCTGCACGCGCGCCAGGTCGCCCTGGGCGGCGCGCAATTGGTTCTGCTGGTCAGTGGGGTCGAGCACGGCAAGCAAGGCGCCCTTCTCCACCTCAGCGCCCACGTCCACGGCGCGACGGGCAATACGCCCGGGGACACGGAAACCCAGGTTACTTTCGTAGCGCGCCTGAATGGTGCCGGCAAAGCGACCGAGGTTTTCCTGGTCTTCGGCCTTCACCTCCATGGACAACACCGGGCGCACCGGTTCGGGCGGCGCCTCTTCTTTGGAGCAGGCCATCAGCAACAGGCTGGCGGCGACGATTACCGTCAGTTGCCTCATGGCTGGGCTCCTTGCCGGGCGATTTCAACCGGCATGCCGGGGTGCAGCAATTGCCCACCGGCCACCACGACTTTTTCGCCGCCTTTGAGGCCATCGCCGATGATCACTTTGCCGGTGAGGTAACGCGCCACCGTGACCTTATGCAATTGCGCCTTGCCGTCACCGTCCACCAGCCACACGGCGGGTTCGCTGAGGTCCTTGGTCAAGGCCGACCACGGCAACTCGATGCTGGCCCTGGCCGGACCATTGGCGGTGGCGCTGACCACCGAGCCCAACTCCATGCCAGTGGGCAGGCTTTGCAGGGCGATCTTCACCTGCACGGTGCCGGTATTGGCGGCCACGGCCGGGGTGACTTCGCGGACCTTGCCCACGGCCTTGATGCTCGGGTTGTCCAGCAGGCTGACGGTAATTGGCGCATCCGACGGCGGTTCCACCAGCAGGGACTCATAGACGTTGAACACCGCATCACGCTCGCCATCACGGGCCAGGCTGAAGATCGGCATGGTGGCCTGGACCACTTGGCCGACTTCGGCCTGGCGCGCGGTGATGATGCCCGGTGCGTCGGCGATCAGCGCGGTGTAGCCGAGTTGTTCACGGGCGTTGGCCAACTGGGCCTGGGCGGCGGCGAGGGCGCTCTGACTGCCGCGCAGCGCGGCCTGGGCGGAATCGTATTCGCTGCGGCTGGTGTAGCCCTTGGGCAAGAGTTTTTCCTGGCGCACGAAGGCAGCGGCAGTCTGCTTGACCCGCGCCTGCTCGGCCACGACCTGGGCCTGGGCGGAGTCGACATTGGTCTGCAGGTCCTTGGGGTCGAGTTTGGCCAGCACCTGCCTGGCCGTCACCCGGTCGCCCACATCGACCATGCGCTGGATGATCTTGCCACCCACGCGAAAGGACAAATCGGTTTGCACCCGCGCCTGGATATCACCGGTCAGCGTGACCGCTGCGGCGAAATCCGCAGGCTGCACGGTTTGCACGAACACCCGGGAATGGGCTTTGGGCTCGGTCTTTTCCTCACCACAACCGCCAAGCAGCGTCAGTAAGCCAAATCCGAGTAAAAATGCCGAAATGCGACCGCCCATGCAGGCTCCTTTTGCGTGATGCCGACTTGCCAGTGTCTATGCGACTGTGAGCTTAGTTCAGGGTTCCTTATGTGCATGGAGGATCCCATACTCCAATGGTTCCCACGTCGACTAAATGCATATGCTCAGAACCCTCGCGGTGGCCAATTACCGCTCGATCAATAAATTGGTGGTCCCCCTGGGCCGACTTAACCTGATCACCGGCCCCAATGGCAGCGGCAAGTCCAACCTGTATCGCGCCCTGCGCCTGCTGGCTGAAACCGCCCAGGGCGGGGTGATCAATGCGCTGGCCCGTGAAGGCGGGCTGGACTCGACCTTCTGGGCCGGGCCGGAGAATATCAGCCGGCGTATGCGCACGGGTGACGTACCGGTTGAGCCAATCGTGCGTCAGCACGCCAAGCGGCTGCGCCTGGGGTTTGCCGCCGAAGACTTCAGCTACGCGATTTCCCTGGGGTTGCCCGAACTGGTCCCCAAGACAGCGTTCATGTTGGACCCGCAAATTAAAAAGGAATGTATCTGGGCCGGGCACCTCTACCGCCCGGCCAGCCTGTTGGTGCAGCGCTCCGGGCCGATGGTGCGTGCCCGTGAAGGCCGGGCCTGGGACGTACTGGCCCAGCACACCCCGAACTATCACAGCTTGTTCGATCAGGTGGGAAACCTGCGTGGCTCGCCGGAAGTATTGCTGCTGCGTGAAAATATCCGTGGCTGGCGCTTTTATGATCACTTTCGCAGCGACGTGGACGCGCCAGTGCGTCAGCCCCAATTGGGGACGCGCACGCCAGTGCTGCATCACGACGGGCGCGATTTGGCGGCGGCGTTGCAGACCATCCACGAAATCGGCGACCCGCAGGCTTTGCAACAGGCTGTCAGCGATGCGTTCCCGGGCGCGCGCCTGGAGATTGAACCGCTGCAGGGCGGACGCTTTGCGATTGCGTTCTATCAGGAAGGCTTGCTGCGCCCGCTGTCGGCGGCGGAGCTGTCGGACGGCACCTTGCGCTACCTGCTGCTGATCGCCGCATTGCTGACCCCACGGCCGCCCACCATGATGGTGCTGAACGAACCGGAAACCAGCCTGCACCCGGACCTGCTGCCAGCCCTGGCGCGCTTGATTATCGACGCGTCGAAACAGTGCCAGGTGTGGGTGGTGTCCCATGCCAGCCGCTTGATTGCAGCGTTGCAGCAGGATCAAGGGTGCAATTCGATTGTGCTGGAGAAGGTGCTGGGGGAGACGCGGATTGTGGGGCAAGGGATGTTGGATGCGCCGGCTTGGCATTGGCCGGAGTAGGTGGCGGCTGTACCGACCCCATCGGGGGCAAGCCCCCTCCCACACTGGATTAGGTTCACATATTCTGTTATGTGAATACTGTCAAAATGTGGGAGGGGGCTTGCCCCCGATGAGGCCGGTACAGTCAGCACAAAAGCCAGGCTTCAGCCCTGCCACTTCCCGCCTTCAACAATCACACTCTCAGGCTTGGTGTCATCGCTCAGCTCTTTACGCACATATTGGTCATACAGCTTGAGCAAGAACTTCTCTTCGCCCAGCTTCGCCAACTCCGCATTCACCCAGTCGCGCAGTTCGATATTGCCCTTCTTCACCGCCGGGGCAATCGGCGCTTCATCACCGAGTTTCTGCTCCAGCACACGGTAGCCCGGGTTCTGCTTGGCCCAGCTGAACAGCACCAGATTGTCCTGCGCGTAGGCATCGCCACGGCCGGCCGACAGCGCTTGCAGCGACTCGGAGTTTTTCTCGAACTTGAGCAGTTTCCAGTCCGGGTGGTTCTTGGTCAGCCAGATATCGGCAGTGGTGCCCGTGGTGACGATGGTGGTGCGGGTCGCCAGGTCATCCAGGCTTTTGACCGGGCTGTCATTCGGCACCAGGGCCTGTACCGCGACTTTCAGGTTGGGATTGGTGAAGTCCACCGCCTCCTTGCGCTCCGGCGTGACCGTCATGTTGGCCAGGATCAGGTCGACCTTGTCGCTCTGCAGGAACGGGATGCGGCTGGCCGGCTCCACGGCGACGAACTCGACTTTGTTCTCATCGCCCAGCAGGTCCTTGGCGAATTGGCGGCCAATGTCGGTATCGAAGCCCACATAGCGGCCAGCCTCGTCGACGAAGCCGAACGGTGGTTTGTCGGTGAAGACGCCAACGATCAGCTTGTCCCGCGCCTTGATCTTGTCGATGTAGCTGACAGCCGCAGGTTTTACCGGCTCTTCGGCCTTTTTATCGCAGCCGGCGAGTATCGCGACGGCCAACAGTGGCAGCAGTAACTTTTTCATATCAGCTCCGGTTCCTTGCTCTTTTTGGGCAGTGTTGAAACAAAGGAGAACTTCTCCAGGAACTGCTGCGCGCGTGCGGTCTGCGGGTTCGTAAAGAATGCCTCGGGGGTGTTGTGTTCGAGGATGCGACCGGCCTCCATGAACACCACGCGGTCGGCGACGGCGCGGGCGAAGGCCATTTCATGGGTGACGATCAGCAGGGTCATGCCATCGCGGGCCAGGCCCTGGATGACTTCCAGCACTTCCTTGACCATCTCCGGGTCAAGGGCGGCAGTGACTTCATCAAACAGCATGACCTGTGGGTTCATGCACAACGACCGCACGATGGCGATGCGTTGCTGCTGGCCACCGGAGAGCTGGCGCGGGAAGGCGTCGCGCTTGTCGGCCAGGCCCACGCGTTCGAGTAATTGTTCAGCTTGCGCGCGGGCTTCACGCGGGTCGCGTTTTTGCACCTTGAGCGGGCCGAGCAAAATATTGTCGAGCACACTCATGTGCGGGAACAGGTGGTAGCTCTGGAACACCATGCCAATGTCCTGGCGCACCTGGCGCCAGTCGGTGTGCGTGTCCAGAAGCTCACTGCCGGCAAACCGCAGGCTGCCGCTGTGAGCGACTTCCAGCCCATTGAGGCAGCGCAGCAAGGTACTTTTGCCGCAACCGCTGGGGCCTAGGATCACCACCACTTCGCCGCTTTGCACACTCAGGTCGATGCCCTTGAGCACCTGCGCCTGGCCGAAGAATTTGTTGAAACCCTGAAACTCGATCAATGCGCTCATGCTTGGGCCCAGCGCCGTTCCAGCACCTTGGAGGCGGCCGACAACGGGTAGCAGATAAAGAAGAAAAACAGGAACAGCGCGCCGTAGATCAACACCGACTCGTAGGTGCGCTCGATGATTTGCTGGCCGACCTTGATCACATCCACCACGCCGATCAGCACCGCCAGCGAACTGGTCTTGATGATGCGCGTGTAGACGTTGATGGTCGGCGGCGTCATGCGCTTGAGCGCCTGGGGCAGCAGTACGTAGCCGTACAACTGCGGGTCGGACAACCCAATCGACAAGCCCGCTTCACGCTGACCGCGCGGCAGTGAATGCAACGCGCCGCGCACCACTTCACCGACCTCACTGGCGCCCCACAGCGACAACACCAATACCGCGCACCAGAAACTCGGCAGGCTCAGACCAAAGAAGATCGGTAGGCCGAAAAACAGCAGGTACAACCACACCAGCACCGGAATCGCCCGGAACAGCTCCAGGTACACCCGCAGCACAGCGTTGATCAGCCTGTTGTTCAGCGTTCGCAGTACGCCATACAGCACGCCGCCGACCGTACTGAAGGCGATGCTCAAAAACGAAATCGACAGGGTTTGCGCAGCGCCCTTGCCCAGTTGCGGCAGCGACACCCACAACAACTCAAGACCCGAACTGGCCATGCTGGAGCCTCCTTTCCAGGCGGCTGAGCAGCAGCGACAACGGCAGGAACAGCAGCACGCAAATCAGTGTCAGCACGGCGAGCATTTCATAGGTCTTGTAGTAGAGCGCGATGTAGCTCTTGGTGGTGTACAGAATCTCCGGCACCGCCACGGCGGAAACCACCGTGGTCTCCTTGAGCAGAAAAATGAAATTGGCGAACAACGCCGGCAGGCTGAGAATGCCGGCCTGGGGCAAAATCACATGGCGCAGCAGTTGCCAGTCGGACAGTCCGATGGACTTGCCCGACTCGATCTGCGCCTGCGGTACCGCCTCCACGCCAGCGCGCAGCACTTCGGTGAGGTAGGCGCCGCCGAGAAAGGTCATGGTGATGATCGCCGCCCAGAACCCGGAGATATTCAGGCCCAGGGCCGGCAGCGCGAAGTACACGAAAAACAGTTGGATCAGCAGCGGCGTGTTACGCGCCAGTTCAACGTACAGCGCCACCAGCCGCGACAGAAAAGGCGTTCGAAACACCAGCAGTGCCGCATTGATCAGCGCCACCAGCATGGAGGTGGCAATCGCGATCAAGCCGACTTGCAGCGTGACCCCAACCGCCTTCAGAAACGCGGGCAAGGTGCTGAGGATAAAAGCGAAATCGAAGGTCATGTGCAGTCCATATCGCCGCATGGGTAATGCCGCGAGCGCAGTCCGTTCCGGCGTGGATAACGTCGGGTAGCGCGAACTTTAAAGGTATAAAAAGCAAACTTTAAATACCGAAATTGCATATTGATATCACCCAAAAAGCTAACCTGCGGATTTCTGATTCGCAGCGCTCCCAACGTGGGAGGGGCTTGCCCCCGATAGCCATAGGTATCTACACAACTCTGTAGCGCTCAACCGTACCCACGATGCGAAGCGAGTCGCTCTTGATCTTGATCTGCTTTTGATCTTGATCTCAGGCGCCCCGTTAAACCACGCTGGCCGAACGCAGGCTTGA
>NZ_CVTK01000041.1:56587-133217 GCF_900004785.1 Pseudomonas sp. 28 E 9
TGCCGAGTGGTGGGGCAAGAGCCCTTTGCTTACTTTGGGGCTTTTCCAAAGTGAGCCGCCGTCAGGGCGGAACCCTAAGTGGCCGTTACCTAAAGAATGGATATGTACTCGATCTGATCCTACATCCTGGTCTACCCAGAGGCCGCCATCGGGGGCAAGCCCCCTCCCACATTTCTGGTTGGGTCACAAATCTCCGGCACAAAAAAACGCCGACGCTGTAATAGCCGCCGGCGTTGAAACCTTGAAGGGGGTTTTGGCTTACATCAGAACGCCGGCACGACCGCGCCGTTGTACTTCTTCTCGATGAAGGCTTTGACTTCCGGGCTGGTCAGCGCCTTGGACAGTTTCTGGATAGCGTCGCTGTCCTTGTTGTCCGGGCGAGCGACCAGGAAGTTCACGTAGGGCGACTTGGCGTCTTCGATGATCAGCGCATCCTTGGCCGGATTCAGGCCGGCTTCCAGCGCGTAGTTGGTGTTGATCACGTCCAGGTCAACCTGGTCGAGTACGCGCGGTAGCAAAGCCGATTCCAGCTCCTTGAATTTGAGGTTTTTCGGGTTGTCCTTGATGTCCTTCGGCGTGGACAACGCGTTGGTCGGGTCTTTCAGGGTAATCAGACCGTTCTTTTGCAGCAGCAACAGGGCGCGGCCGCTGTTGGAGCCTTCGTTCGGGATGGCCACGGTGGCGCCATCTTTGAGCTCGGAAATATTCTTGATCTTTTTCGAGTAACCGCCGATGGGCTCGACGTGCACGCCGACCACAGTCACCAGGTTGGTGCCCTTACCTTTGTTGAAGTTTTCCAGGTACGGCAGGGTCTGGAAGTAATTGGCATCCAGGCGTTTTTCGGCAACCTGCGTATTGGGTTGTACGTAGTCGGTAAAGACTTTGATTTCCAGGTCCACGCCCTCTTTGGCCAGGGTCGGCTTGATCAGCTCGAGGATCTCCGCATGCGGGATCGGAGTGGCGGCCACCACCAGTTTCTCGTTGGCCTGGGCGAAGCTGGCAGTCAGGGCAGCCGCCAGTGCGGTAAACAACAGAACCTTTTTCATGCAATGTCCTTCTAACGACCGTTTTCATGTGAGGTGCCAGCGAAGTGCTATCGCGGCGTGGAGTGGACAATACCTAGATTTTTTATTCCCGAACAATATCTTTTATTCACGTTGATATTCCATTTTGCTCATACAGGAATTTTCGCAGCGTCTCCTGTTCCGCAGGGCTGGCGCTCGCGAAAATCCGCTGCACCTGCTCCAACGGCGAGCCGGCGCTGGGCAAGTTCAGGTGCTCGGGCAGAATTTCATCGCCGCTGCTCACCAACAGCGCAAAGTGAATGACGTTTTCCAGCTCGCGGGTGTTGCCCGGCCAGCTGTGATGCTCCAGCACGCGCTGGGCGGCGTCGCTGATCAGCGGCACCGGCAGGTCCAGGCGCTGGCTGTAGATGCCCAGGAAGTATTCGGCCAGGGACAGGATGTCGCCGACCCGCTCGCGCAGCGCCGGCAGGTCCAATTGACCTTCGCTCAAATAATGGAACAGGCGCTCATGAAACTTGCCCGCCGCCACGGCCTGGGCCAGGTCGATGCTGGTGGCGGCCACCAGGCGCACGTCCACCGGGCTCGGCTGCTGGGCGCCGACGCGGGTGACTTCGTGGTTTTCCAGGGCGGCGAGCAATTTGACCTGGATCGGCAACGGCAAGTCGCCGATTTCATCCAGGTACAAAGTGCCGCCATTGGCCGAACCGAACCAGCCGGCGCGGCTGCTGGCGGCACCACTGTAGCTACCGGCGGTGTAGCCGAACAATTCGGCGTCGGCGTAAGTCGGGCTGATCGCGCCGCAATTGACCGAGACAAACAAGCCGGTGCGATCACTGCCACGGTGGATATGCCGCGCCAGCAGCTCCTTGCCGCTCCCCGTCTCGCCATGAATCAACACCGGCAACGCACGCGGTGCCAGATTTTCCAGGTCTTCGCGCAGCTGCCGCGAACGTGGGTCGACGAACACCAACGCCTTGGCGCGGATGCTCAGCGGGCTTTTTTCGGCGTCGGGGAAGGTCAGCAACGGCTGGCCGTAGGTTTCATGCAGACTCATGGCAGGCTCCCGCCCCATCCACTCAAGGGACGGGGCGTTGAAATATTTTATGCGCGGCGTCGCGCGTGATGCTCGAGGCGACTTTGCAGGCGATAGAGGTAGGCGAATCCCTGTTCCCAGCGCTGGTGGCCGGACTTCACATTGATATGCCCGGCGCCCGACAATATGCCGGCTTCAGCCCCCCAATGACGCGCCAACTCCAATGCCCGTGGCGCACTGACGGCACTGTCGTTGTCGGAGCTGACCACCTGGCTGGGAAACGGCAACAGGTCGGTAGGAATCGGCGCAAAGTTGCGCAGGGCGGGGGCACAGGCCGGACGTTCGACATCCGCCGGCGCCACCAGCAAGGCACCGCGTACCTGACGCAGGAACTGCACAGGCGCGGTGGCCGCCCAGTGCGCCACGGTGATGCAACCCAGGCTATGGGCGATCAGGATCACCGGCGTGCTGTCGGCGGCGATGGCCTCCGCCAACGCGGCCACCCAATCTTCGCGGCGCGGGGTCAGCCAATCGTCCTGCTCCACGCGCGCACTGTTGGGCAGGCTGTTCTGCCAGTGACTTTGCCAATGTTCTTCTGGCGATCCTTGCCAACCCGGCACGATCAGGTAACGAATCGACTCGCTGTGCATGGGTGTGCCCTCCTGCAGCGTTTAACGTTACTGACCAGTATAGGGATGCGGTTTATATTCGTTAAGGAATAAGAAGCTATTTATTAATAACCAAAATCTCAATCCCGCATGCGGTCAAACTGTGGGAGGGGGCTTGCCCCCGATAGCCATAAGTATCTACACAACTCAGCAGCGCCCAACCGTAACCACGATGCAAAGCGAGTCGCTCTTGATCTGCTTGTGATCCCAGGCGCCCCGTTAAACCACGCTGGCCGAACGCAGGCTTGAATCCGTGGGCAACCCGGCAGGACGCCGGGTTAGCCGCACTGGGCCATGGATGGCCCATTGCGGCGGCCCACGGATTCAAGCCGGAGAGAGGGCACACCGAGCCTAAGCGAGGTGCCGAGTGGTGGGGCAAGAGCGTTTTGCTTACTTTTGCGCTTTTCAAAAGTGAGCCGCTGTAAAAGCGGAACCCTAAGTGGCCGTTACCTAAATAATGGATATGTACTCGGTCTGATCCAAGATACTGGCCAGCCCAGAGGCCCCATCGGGGGCAAGCCCCCTCCCACATTTACCTCATCGGCCATACATAAAAAAAGGCCGCACCCTGCCAAGGAAACGGCCCAAAAATCGTCGAGGCTGTTGTGCAACTAACGTGCGGTTATCACCGACAGCTTGGTTATCCCCGCGCGCTCGATAGACGCCATGGCTCGCGCCACTTCGCCGTAGTTCACTCCATCGTCAGCCTGCAGTTGCACCCGCACATCGGGGTCCTTGGCCTTGGCCGCCTGCAGGTTGAATTCCAGCAGGTCCGGCTGGATTTCGTCCTTGTTGATAAACAGCTTGCCGGCACCGTCGATGCTCACCACCAACGGGTCTTTCTGCTCGACCGGGGCCACGGCCTCGGTCTTGGGCAGGTTGATCGGGATCGAGTTGGTCAGCAGCGGCGCGGTGACGATAAACACCACCAGCAGCACCAGCATCACGTCCACCAGCGGCGTGACGTTGATCTCGCTCAGCACCTCATCACTGTCTTGCGTGGAAAAGGCCATCTCAGGACGCCTCCTTCACTTTCTGCGGGTTGCCGACGCTGGCTTTGTTCAGCGCCGGATGCAGCAGCACACGGAAGGCGTTCTTTTGCGCCAGGCTGTAGAAGTCGTGGGCAAAGTCGTCAAGGTCGGCAGCCGTCAGCTTCAGGCGGCGTAGGAAATAGTTGTAGACCAGCACCGCCGGCACCGCGACGGCAATCCCCACCCCCGTCGCGACCAGCGCCGCACCGATGGGCCCCGCCACGGTTTCCAGGCTGGCTGAACCGGCGGCGCTGATACCCTTGAGCGCCTCCATGATGCCCCACACGGTGCCGAACAGGCCGATAAACGGCGAGGTACTGCCGATACTGGCGACCACCGCCAGGCCGGTTTCCAGGGAGCGGCGCTCGCGCACGATTTGCTGGCGCAAGGCCCGCTCGAGGCGGTCCTGGTGATTGATGGCCTGGCTCAGGTCAGCCGCGTGCGGGGTATCGCCAACCTGGATCGCGGCATACCCGGCCCGGGCCACCCGGGCCGCCGCACCCGGCTGGGTGTCGGCCAACTCGGCGGCGGCGTCGAGGCTCGATGCGGCCCAGAACTGTTTATGAAACTTGCGATCCTGGGCCTTGAGACGCCCGAACTGCACGCCCTTCAACAATGCCAAGCCCCAGGTGGCGACTGAAAAGACCACCAGCAACCAGATCACCGCGCTTTCGATGGATTCAAGTGGAGATGCCAAAGCCATGATGTTTTCCCTCTGTGCCGCTGAATAATTAATGAATCTTGAAATCGATCGGTACGCTGACCCAGCCGTCCTGGGCCACTTCACCCTGCTTGGCCGGCACGAAGCTCCAACGCTTCACGGCAGCCAATGCGGCGTCATCGAGTTGCTGGCGACCGCTGCTTTTCTGCAGTTGGATCTCACCGGGTTTGCCGCTGGCCAATACGTGTACCCGCAGCAATACGGTGCCTTCCCAACCACGCCGCTGAGCCAGTGACGGGTATTCCGGCGCCGGATTTTTCAAGTACGCGGCGTTGGCCGAAGCGGGCGTTACCGGTGCCGGCGCTGGTGGTGCAACCTGTGCCGGGGGCGCCGGTACAGGTGGCGCGGGCGGTTGTTCGACGGCCTTGGGTGCCGGCTTGGGCTCAGGTTTGGGCACAGGCTTGGGCTTGGGCTTGGGCTTTACCAGCGGTTTCGGCGGCGCCGGCTTGGCGGCCAACTCATCCACCACCGGCGGCGGTGGCTCGACCACGGGAGGTGGCGGTGGTACTGACGGCGGCGGTTCAACCACCGGCGGCGCCGGCCGGGAAAACTCGATGGTCATCGGCGGGATTTCCGGCGGCACCACCGGCAGCACCGGGGTGGGCTTCTGGCTCACCCAATAGATCACCGCGCCGTGCAAGGCCAGCACCAACAAGCCCAACAAAACGCCTTCGCGCCGGCTGGAAAACCGCTTGGGGGTCTGCTGCAGGCGCAACTGCCCCAACGGCGCGCGGTGCGGCCGGCCAAGGTCGACCAACTCACCGCTCGGTGCCAGGCGCCCTTGCGCCTCAGTGGCACGGGCGGCGGTCTGGACATTGCCCATTGATTCACTCCCTACGATTTTCAAACCTAAAAACCGACGGGCCTGCGTGGCAGGCCGTCCAGGGTTGAATCATCGGGCTAGGTGCTTATCTCTTAAAGTAATCTTTAAAGTTATGCTTATGCCTAATTTGAATAAATAAAACTGACTCATACGCCAAAGCCACGGTCTGCGCGGCCTGGCGCCGAGGTGGCGTTTTTCAATGCGTTTCAGGCATGCAAAATATTCAGTAGAGGCATGGCCCAACAGGGCTGTTGGCGCACAAATCGAACAGTTCAGCCTGTAAGCACTGCCCTGCCGCACTCAGGCCGCTGCGGGCATACAACGCCAGGCGCACGCCTTGCACCACGGGCAAACCGCTCTCTGCGCCCAGCACCACATGCCCGGCCTGCACCACCCGCAGCGGCAACAGACTCACGCCCAACCCCGCCGCCACGGCCGAACACACGCTGGCCAGGCTCGCGCTGGAATAGCCGATACGCCAGCGCCAGCCGCCCACTTCAAGGTGGTGCAGCATTTCATTGCGGTACAGGCCGCCCACGGGAAACGCCACCAGCGGCAACGGGTCGCGCCCCAGGCACGGCGTGCTGCGGCTGTCCACCCAGCACAGCGGCTCGGGCCACGAGGCCAGGCAGTCATCGCTGCTGCCCATCTGCTTGACTAGCAACACGTCGAACTCACCGCTGCGGTATTGGCGCTGCAGCTCGGGGCCCAGGCCGCTGGTGACCTCCAGGCGCACCCGTGGATAGGCCAGCACAAACGCCGAGAGCAACGGCATCAACCGCTGCGCCGCGAAATCCTCCGGCACACCCAGGCGCAACACGCCGTCGCTTTGCTGGTTGATCAACACATCGGCGGCTTCTTCATGCAGCGCCAGGATGCGTCGCGCATAGCCCAGCAAGCGCTCGCCTTCGGCAGTGGCGACGACACGGCGTTGATCGCGGTCCAGCAACTGGCACGCCACGGCATCTTCCAGGCGGCGGATCTGCTGGCTGACGGTGGATTGGGTCAAGTGCAGGCGCTCGGCGGCGCGGGTGAAGTTGCCGCAATCCACCACGGCGACAAAGCTGCGCAGTAATACGGGATCGAACATGATCATTCTCTTTGCCACTGGTTGGCATGGTTATATTTAATTTCAGAATACCCGGGGCGCTGGCCATACTCACGCCACATTTACCGGGTGCACAGGCGCTGCATGACCCTTAATAAGTCCTTTGCAGGCTGGTGCCTGCTGGTAGTGCTCGGCCTCAACCTGCGGCCGATCCTCAGTTCCATCAGCCCGTTGCTCGGCGAAATTCGCCAGGCCACCGGCCTGAGCTTCCAGAGCAGCGCCCTGCTGACCAGCCTGCCGGTGATCTGCATGGGGTTGGTGGCGCTGGTGGGCGTGCGGGTGGAAGCGCGGCTCGGTGAACGGCGCGGTATCGCCCTGGGCCTGGTGATGATTCTGCTGGCGTGCCTGGCGCGCTGGCTGATGGGTCAGGCGTCGGCGCTGCTGGTCACCGCGTTGCTCGGTGGTGCGGGCGTGGCGCTGATCCAGGCGCTGGTGCCGGCGATGATCAAGCGCGAGTTTCATCAGCGCGTACCGGTGGCGATGGGCGTTTATTCGGCCTCACTGATGGCCGGCGGCGGCCTGGCGGCGTTGCTCAGCCCGGTGGTGGCGACGCACTTCCAGCAGTGGCAGGCCGGGTTGGGTGTGTGGCTGTTGCCGGCGCTCGCAGCCTTGTTGCTATGGACGTGGCTGCCGCTGGGCGCCGCCAGGAATCCACACGTGGCGCCCGCCTTCAAGGGGCTGCGCAACCGTCGCGCGTGGTTGCTTGCGCTGTATTTCGGCCTGGTCAATTGCGGCTATATGAGCATGGTGGCCTGGCTGCCCGCCTACTACCAGCAACTGGGGTGGGGCGTGCTGCCCAGCGGCTCGCTGCTGGCCTTCATGACCATTTTCCAGGTGATCGCCGCGCTGCTGATGCCGGTGCTGGCGCAACGCGGCATCGACCGCCGCCCGCTGCTCGGCATCAGCCTGGTGGCGCAAACCCTCGGCTACCTCGGCCTGATCATCGCGCCGCAGGCCTTTCCCCACGTCTGGGTAGCCCTGTGCGGCTTCGGCCTGGGCGCGTGCTTCGCCCTGAGCCTGCTGCTGACCCTCGACCATCACCGCGACCCGCGCCAGGCCGGGCAACTGGCCGCCTTCGTCCAGGGCGTGGGCTTTTTGATCAACGCCGTTTCGCCGTGGCTGACCGGTTGGCTGCGCGAACTGACCGGCAACTTTGTCAGCGCCTGGATCGTGCTGACACTGACCGTGCTGGCGATGCTGCTGGTGACGCGGGTGTTCAGTCCGGCCACCTATCGCAGTGACCTAGAAGTCGTAGCGCCCGGTCACGCCTAGGGTACGCGGGGCGCCCAGCAGGCCTTCGTATCCGCCGTTGCCGCCGGTCCACAGGGTGGTGTAGTAGGTTTTGTCGAAGGCGTTTTTCAGCCACAGCGACACGTCCCACTGCCCCTGTTGGTAATTGCCGCGCAGGCCGGTGGAGAGGTTGACCAGCGCATAGGCCGGGATCTGCCCGTAGTCGGAATCTTCCACGGTGCCCACCGCCTTGGAGCGGAACGCATAACTGGCGGTGACGTAGGGTTCAAAGCCGTTATCCAGGTTCCACTTGTACTCGCCGTTGGCGTTGGCGATCCATTTCGACGCGCCCACCACCTGGTGGCCGGTGAGGTCGCAGGACGTCGGTGCGCCGGGGCGCAGGCTGACTTCCGGCGGGCATGGTGCGTCCTTGTAAGACAGGTAACTGACGTCGTTGAAGGAGCCGTTGAGGTTCAGCGTCAGGCCCTTGATCGGCACCAGCGTACTTTCCACTTCCACCCCCCGCGAGCGCACGGAGCCGGCGTTGGTGAGGTACTGCACACGGTTGTCCTGGTCGTAGGCGTTGGTCTGGTAGCCATTGACCTGGGTCCAGAACAGGTTGGCGTTGAGTTGCAGGCGGCGATTCCACAACGTGCTCTTGAAACCCAACTCGGCATTGTTGGCGCGCTCGGTGCCGATCAACAGCGAGTCGGCCCCCGCCGTCGGCGCCGAGCCCACCGCCAGGTTGACGCCGCCGGACTTCTCGCCGTGTGACAGCGTGGCGTAGCCCAGCAGGTTGTCATTGAAGTGGTAACTGAGGTTGAGCAGCCCCGACGGGGTCGCGCTGTATTGCGTCAGGTCACCCGAGTCATACGCCCCGGTACGCCCGCGTCGCGCCGTGGCTGCGGCGCCGCTGACCGCAGCGCCGCCCAGCGGCGCATTGCGTGTCACCCAGGCACTTTTTTCTTCATAGGTGCCGCGCAGGCCGGCGGTGAAGTCCAGGCGTTCGGTCAGGTGCCAGGTGCCTTGGGCGAACAGCGCAAAACTGTCGGTGCGGATATGCCCGTTGCCGATGCTGCTTACGTTGTTCAACGCACCGCTCGGCGTCCCGTTCCAAATATCCGCCTGGGGACCGTAATAGGCGAAGGACTTGTTATCCAGGTCAGAGCCGAAGTAGTAGGCGCCGAGCACGTAATCGAAAAACCCGCCCTGGGGTGAAGCCAGGCGAAATTCCTGGGACCACTGCTTGTCCTCCACCGATACGCCGGCGTTATACGAGGCCGGCACGTTAAGACCGTCATCGTTGCGCGGGGTGAAATTCCACCAGCGATAGGCACTGACCGACGTCAGGGTGAAATCGCTCGGCAAGGTCCAGTTGGCCTCCAGCGAGGTGCCGCCCTGGAACACGGTGACGTGCTGGTCGTTGTCCAGGTTGACCTTGCGGTGGGTGCCATCGACCAGGGTCGCACCCGCGGCGTTGGCCCGGGACTGATAGAGGTTGGTGCCGTTGATGGTCGGCCCGGTGCTGTAGAGCACACGTGTACCGGCGCTGGAATCCTCCTCGTTGTAGTCGCCGATCCAGCGCAGGTTGAAGGCCTCATTGGGCTTGTACAGCAGTTGCCCGCGAAAGCCCTGGCGCGAACCGCCATTGAGGTCGTGCCCGTCATGTTCATTCTTGATGTCGCCGTCGCTGCGCGTGCGATAGGCCGAAAAGCGTCCGGCCAATTCATCGGTAAGCGGCCCGGAAATCGTGCCCTTGGTCTGGAAATAACCGTCCTCGCCCAACGAGGTTTCGATGCTGCGCTCCGGGGTGAAACTCGGCGCGCGGGTGCTGATATTGATCACCCCCGCCGTGGTGTTCTTGCCGAACAGGGTGCCCTGCGGGCCGCGCAATACCTCAAGCTGCTCGATGTCCATCAGGTCGAACACCGCCATGCCGGGGCGCCCGAGATAGACGTTGTCGATATACAACCCCACGCTGCCCTCCAGGCCGTCGCTGGCCGGGTTGTTGCCCAGGCCGCGAATCGACACGCTGGACTGGCGCGCATGCATATAGGCGACGTTGACGCTGGGCACCAGCTGCTGCAGGTCCTGAATCCGATACACCCGCTGGCTCTCCAGCGCCTGGCCGCCGATCACGCTCATGGGCGTCGGTACCGCCTGGGCGCTTTCGGTGCGCCGCCGCGCGGTGACCGTGACGGTTTCCAACTGGCCACTGGCGCTCTCGCCTGCCGGAGCCGGCTCGGCAGCATGACTGGGGGTCCAACTGGCACTGCCCGCCAGCAGCATCGCCAGCGGCAGGCGCTTGAAGGGTACAACGGGCTTGAACAGACTCATGGGCGGCTCCGGAACCCAGGAATACCCAGCAAGGCATATTCCTTAAGGTTATTTATTTATGGTTTTAAGAACATTTACTGCATAAGAGATAGCCTTTATAAGGAGTCGACCTAATGCATAGCCAATGCATTTCCCGGATATTTTTGATGTGAAAAATGCATATCGACCTGCGCCAACTTCGCCACTTCATCGCCCTCGCCGAACAGCGCAGTTTCGTCGCGGCGGCGTTGACGGTGAACCTGTCGCAATCGGCCTTCAGCCGCAGCATCCAGGCGCTGGAACACAGCACCGGCTGCCAGTTGGTCGACCGTGGGCGCAAAGACCTGGCGCCGACCAAACAAGGCCAGGTGCTGCTCGAACATGCCCGGCGCCTGGTCAGCGGCGCGCAGCAACTGGCCAATGAGATCAGCCAGTTCAACGGCCTCGAGGCCGGCGAGTTGCGCTTCGGTTGCGGCCCGGCGCCGGCCGGTGGCTTGATCCCCCGCGCCATCGGCAGTTTTATCGGGCGCTACCCCAAGGCACGCGTGCAGTTCCAGGTGGACGACTGGGAAAGCCTGAGCAAACGCCTGCTCAGTGAAGAGTTCGAGTTTTTCGTCGCCGACACCCGCCACTTCGAAGCCAACCCCGACTACCACACCCACCGCCTGCGCCCGCGCCGCTGGTATTTCTGCTGCCGCATCGGACACCCCCTCGCCACACACGACAGCGTCAGCCCCGCCGAACTGATGACCTACCCGCTGGCCGTGACCATCCGCCCGCCGAACCTGCGCAAAGTCATCGTCGACCTCAGCGGCCGACCGGATTACCAGCCCAACGTCGAATGCGAAAACGGCTACAGCCTGCTGGGCGTGGTACTGCGCTCGGACGCCATCGGCATCGTCAGCGCCAACAGCGACGTGCTGCACATGGCCCGGGGCGAGTTGCTGTGTTTGAAGATCGCGGGGCTGGATGAAAACCTGGAGGAGCGTTACACCCGCTACGGGATTGTCAGCCGTGCGGGGTATCGGCTGTCGCCGTTGGCGGAGGCGATGATTGAGCAGATCAAGGAAGTGGATGAGCTGGATGAAGATAGTTATACGCTTGAGAATATCGCGGTCTGAACCGACGCCATCGGGGGCAAGCCCCCTCCCACATCTGGAATGCATTTCAAGTGTGGGAGGGGGCTTGCCTGCGAAAGCGCCGGTAGCAACACCCATGCATTCATTGCATGAAACCCAGTCCCCAAATGCACTTGCCAGCGCCCCACCCAAACAGCGAAAAAACCTCACCTATCTTCCATCCGGTGAGCCTCCATGTCCCAACCCCAACCCGTACGCAACGTGCTCTACATCATGTGCGACCAACTGCGCCGCGATTACCTGTCGTGCTACGGCCACGCCCATTTGCACACCCCGAACATCGACCGCCTCGCCGCAGCCGGCGTGCGTTTCAGCCGCGCCTACACCCAGGGCACCATCTGCGGTCCGTCGCGGATGTCGGCCTACACCGGGCGCTATGTCAGCAGCCACCAGGTGGCGTGGAATGCGGTGCCGCTGCCCCTGGAAGAGCTGACCATTGGCGACTACCTGCGCCCCCACGGCATCCGCACCGCGCTGGTGGGCAAGACCCACGCCACGCCAAACCTGGACGCCCTGCAGCGCTTGAATATCGACCCTGTAAGCGCCCAGGCCGAGGTGCTGAACGAAGTGGGCTTCGACACCTATTTCCGCCACGACGGCATCTACCCCGACAGCCCGCTGTTCGAGGACAAACGCGAGTCCGCGCCCTACACCCATTACCTGCGCGAGCAAGGCTACAACGGCAGCAACCCGTGGCATGAATGGGCCAATGCCGCGCAAGGTGAAAACGGCGAAGTGCTCAGCGGCTGGCATATGCGCAACGCCGGGTTGCCGGCGCGGGTTGCCGAGCAGCACTCGGAAACCGTCTACACCACCGACCGCGCCATCGACTTTATCCAGGAGCAGGCCGAACAACCCTGGTGCCTGCACCTGTCCTATATCAAGCCGCACTGGCCCTATATCGCCCCGGCGCCGTACCACGCGCTGTATGGTGCCGAGCATATCCAGGCGCCGATTCAACCGGCGCACACCAGCGATCACCCGGTGTACCAGGCGTTTCGTCAACACCAGGAGAGCCTGAACTTCTCCCGCGACGAGGTGCGGCTCACGGTGATTCCAACCTACATGGGGCTGATCAAACAGATCGACGACCAGCTCGGGCGGCTGTTCGATTTCCTGCAAAGCAACGGGCGCTGGGATGACACGCTGATCGTGTTCACCAGCGACCATGGCGACTTCCTCGGCGATCACTTCCTCGGTGAAAAGGAATTCCTGCTGGAGCCTGCCGTGGGCATTCCCCTGATCGTGCGCGACCCGCGTGCCAGTGCCGATATCAGCCGTGGCTCGGTGGACGCGCGCCTGGTGGAGACCATCGACGCACTGCCGACCTTCCTCGACGCCCTGGGCCTGCCCGCCGCCGAGCACCGCCTGGAAGGCCGCTCGCTGATCCCGCTGCTGCACGGTGAACCGATCCCTTGGCGCCACTATGCGATTGCCGAGTACGACTACGCCTTCCAGGCCCCCGCCCGCGAGCGTCTGGGCCAGCCGATCGACCGTTGCCGCATGACCATGGTGCGCAGCGAGCGCTGGAAATACCTGGCCTATGACGGCTTCCGCCCGCAGCTGTTCGACCTGCACAACGACCCGCAGGAAGTACACGACCTGGGCGCCGACCCGGCCTATGCCGACGTGCGCGAGGTGCATGTGGGTTATCTGTTCGACTGGCTGCGCGGGTTGAAACGGCGAACCACCATCAGCCACACCGAGATCGAAGTGCGTGGCCAATGGTTTCGCTACGGTGAGCCGGAGGCGGAGAAGGTGGTGCAGATTGGCGTCTGGTAGAACGACACAGGTCTGAATGTGGGAGGGGGCTTGCCCCCGATGGCGGTGTGTCAGCCACTGAAAGGTTGAATGACACTCAGCTATCGGGGGCAAGCCCCCTCCCACATTTGGATTTGTGTTTGCTTAGCGGCCTTTGGTGGTCTTGCTGGATTGCCCGTGCACACCCACCGGCACATCGCCCTTGAGCGTCACCCGGCGCACGATACGCTCCTGGGTGCCATAGTCATCCACCGCGTAATGCTGGGTCGCGCGGTTATCCCAGATCGCCACGTCGCCGCTGTTCCAGCGCCAGCGCACGGTGTTTTCCAGGCGGGTGACGTGGCTTTGCAACAGGTTGAACAGTTGTGTCGAGTCGGCCTGGGAATAGCCCTTGAGGCGCTTGACGAAGTGCCCCAGCAGCAAGGTTTTCTCACCGCTGACCGGGTGCACGCGCACCACCGGATGCTCGGTTTCGTACACCGTCGAGGTGAACACCTTGCGGTATTCCTCAAGCCTCTCCACCGCCACATCCGGCTTGAGCGCGGCGTAGTCGTACTCGTTGCTGTGGATCGCCCAGAGGTTATCCGCCAGGGCGCGCAGCTCGACGCTGAGGTCGTTGTAGGCCGCCGAGGTGTTGGCCCATACGGTGTCGCCACCGGATGCGGGCGCCAGCACCGAACGCAGGATAGAGGCTTTGGGGTAGGCATCGACGAAGGTCACGTCGGTGTGCCAGGAGTTGGCGCGCTGGCCGCGCGTGCCGTCCAGTTCCATCAGGAAACGCGTGCCGTCACGCACCGGCACGGTCGGGTGGGCAATCGGTTCGCCGAGCAGGTGGGCAAAGGCTTCCTGGCTCTGGTCGTCGAGGTGGGACTGTTCGCGAAAGAAGATCACCTTGTACTGCACCAGCGCTTGCTGGATGGCGTCGACAGTGGCGGCATCGAGATGACCGGACAGTTTGATGCCACGGATCTCGGCGCCGATGCGGCCGGCGACCGGATGAATGTCCAGTGCCTGGGCGATGGGTTGAACAGCTAATGCGGCGTTGCTCATTGTGGTGACCCTCATGTGCCTGCGGATGGTGGAACGCTCGCCGGCAACGCTCTATTCATATGCATTTTAGATCTAGCAAATGAACTAATGCTTCGTTGACGGAATAAGAGCTTGCATTTAAAACCTCAGCTCCGTCGCTCGCAAATGCCTTCGACCTATTTTTCAAATGCCGGGAATGCATATGGATCTGCGTCAACTGCGCTACTTCATTGCCCTCAACGAACACCGCAGTTTCGTACGCGCGGCGGACGCCATGGGCATCACTCAACCGGCGTTCAGCCGCAGTATCCAGGGGCTGGAACAGGAGTTCGGCTGCGTGCTGGTCGACCGTGGCCACAAGGACCTGCGCCCCACACCCGAAGGCCAGGTGGTGTTGCAACACGCCCTGAGCCTGGTGCACGGCGCCGCCTTGCTGAGCAGTGAAGTCACGCGCATGACCAAACTCGATGCCGGGGACCTGCGCTTCGGCTGCGGCCCGGCGCCGGCGGTGAAGCTGGTGCCGGATGCGGTGGCGCGGTTTATCGGCGCGCACCCGAAAATCCGCACCAGTTTCCAGGTGGATAACTGGGAAAAACTCAGCCGTGCCCTGAGCCGCGAGGAGATCGAATTCTTCATTGCCGACATCCGTCAGTTCGAAGCCGACCCGAACTTCCAGACCCGAGCGCTGACCGCCAAGCGCGGCGTGTTTTTCTGCCGCCCGGGGCACCCGCTGCTGGCCAAGGACAGCCTGTCGACCAATGACATGTTCGACTACCCGCTGGCGGCGCCGCTGATCTCCCAGGGCATTCGCAAACTGCTGGCAAACCTGAGCGGGCGCATGGATTTTTCGCCGAGCATCCAGACCGAACACTTCCCGGCGCTGGTGAAAATCGTGCTGCAGTCCAACGCCATCGGCGTGGGCACCGAGGAAGCGTTCGCCGAGGACATCGCCAGCGGCACGCTGGTGCTGCTGCACTGGCGCAACCTGCCGCAGAACATGGAGACCCTGAGTGCGCGGTGCGGGATCGTCAGCCGCACGGGCGCGCGGTTGTCGCCGGCGGCTAAAGCGATGATTGAGATGGTGGTGGAGGTCGACAGGCAGGATATAAGTTTGGCGGTCTGAAGGGCCTCATCGGGGGCAAGCCCCCTCCCACACTGGATTGGGTTCACAAGTTCTGGTGTGTGAATACATTCAAATGTGGGAGGGGGCTTGCCCCCGATAGCTATAGCCCAGGCACCACCAGACTCAAAGCCCCGCCGCCGCCAACCCAGGCGCCACCCAGTCACTCACCTGAAACGAGCGGCGAATCAACTTCTCTCTGGAAGCCAGATCCACAGCATCCTGCAATTTGCCCAGGAACACCGGATCCAGCGTCGCCGGGAAAATCTGGCTGAGTTGCTGGTCCTTCAAATCATTGCTCAGGATCACTGGCGGATAACTGGCCAGCCCCGACACCAGCTCGATGTAGGCCTGTTTGTTGTTGTCATCGGTCAACCATTGCACCGCCTGCTGCTGGGCCTTGAGCAACTTGGCCACCGCGTCGGGATGCCCGTCGACAAACTGTTTGCTGCCCACCAATACCGCCTGGATGCTGCCGGCGCCGTTCAGGTCCTTGGTGGTCAGGGCGATCTCGGCCAGCCCCTTGGCTTGCAGCGCCGTGAGGTTGGAGCCGCCCCAGGTCGCGTCGATCTGCTTGGCGGCCAACGCCGCACCGGCCGCGTTGTAATCCAGGTTGATGACTTTCAGGTCCTTTTCACTCAGGCCCTGGCTGGCCAATGCGCTGTCGAATGACAATTGGCTGGCCGTGCCGCGAAACACCGCGACGCGCTTGCCCCTGAGGTCGTGCAGGGTCTTGATGCCCGAGCCCGGCACCACGCCCAGGTACTGCTTGATGTCACGCGCGGTAGCGCTGAGCAGACGGGTATCCAGGCCATTGGAACGGCCGATGATGGCCGCCAGGTCGCCGAGATAAGCGAGGTCCACCTGGCCATTGGCGAAGGCTTCGTTGATCACCGGGCCCGCGCCCTTGAAGTAATTCCACTGAATCGTGATGCCCTGGTCGGCAAAGGCCTTTTCGAAGATCTGCTGTTGGCGCAACACATCAGTGATGCCGCCACCGCTGTGTTGGCTCCCGGCGCTGAGGTCGGGCACGGCAATACGGATCTCCTTGAGCTCGGCGGCCTGCACCAGACCCGCCAGCGCGGTAGCGGCGAACAGCGTGATCAGACGTTTGAAGGGCAGTTTCATAAGGGCAGCTCCTGGTGGCGACGGTCGCCTGGGGAGCTGAAAGTAGCCATAGGCAGATAGAAACTTTAAATACTATAAATTCACAATTTAATAACCTTTTGAACTATGCGAGACAAACCGCAGGCTGCAGCGGGCTATGCATAAACAGCATCGAAAATATTCTCCGAATGCATTGGATGCGTGCCGGGCACGGGCTTTAAATGACCTCTCTTATCTCACAATAATCTTGATTACGTTTTTATAAGATCGGAATCACATAACGAAAGGAAGGTCCCCGATGGCCCGGACCGCACGGTTAAGCCCGCCTCTGACAACCCCCACACTGCGCTGGCCGGCGCTCAGCCCCTGGCTGTTACCGCTGACGCTATTAGCGTTGTGGTGGCTGGCCAGCCGCAATCAGTGGATGAGCGAACAAATCCTGCCGCCGCCTGCACTGGTGTGGAGCAGCGCCGTGGAACTGGCGGGCGGCGAGCTGTGGAGCCATCTGGCGATCAGTGTGCAGCGCTTGTTCTGGGGCTTGCTGGCGGGCATCGGCGCCGGTGCGTTGCTCGGCGCCTGGCTGGGCTTCAGCGCGCGCGCCGAGCGCCTGGTGTTTCCCACGTTCAGCGCGCTGGCGCAAGTGCCGACCCTGGCGTGGATCCCGTTGTTCATGGTGTTTTTCGGCATCGGCGAAACCCTGAAACTGGTGGTGCTGGTCAAGGCCATCGTGGTACCCGTGACCTTGCATACGCTGGTCGGCGTGCGCGATGCCCAGCCGCAGTTGCGCGAAGCTGCCCGCGTGCTGCGCCTGCCCACCCATCTGCTGATCCGCCGGCTGATTCTGCCCGCCGCACTGCCGGCGTTCATGGCCGGTGTGCGCCTGGCCCTGGCGGCCGGTTGGACGTCGCTGCTGGCGGTGGAGTTGCTGGCCTCCAGTGAAGGCATCGGCTACCTGATGGTGTGGGCACGCCAGTTGTTCATGCTCGATATTGTCTTTGTGTGCATCGTGGTCATCGGCGTGCTGGGCGTGGTGATGGACCGTGGCGTCGGCTGGCTGGATCGCAAGTGGGTGCACTGGCCGCATCCGGCCACCGCGCACATCCGGCGCGGCCCGCGTTACCAGGGCTGGCAGCGCCTGCAGCCGTGGCTGCTGCCCCTGGGGTTCCTGGCGCTGTGGCAAGTGGCGACGCAGCAGGGCTGGGTCGACGCGAATATCCTGGTGAGCCCATGGACTGTGCTGCAGACCACCGCCACGGGTGTCGTGGATGGCACGCTGTCGGGCGCGCTGGGCAAAAGCCTGGGGCGCACCCTGGGCGGCCTGGCATTGGGCGCCAGCCTGGGGTTTGCCATCGGCTTGTGGCTGGGCTTGTCACCGCGCAGCGAGCGGGTCCTCGGCCCTACCCTGGCCGCCTTGCGCCAGATCGCAATCTTTGCCTGGGTGCCGTTGCTCACGGCCTGGTTTGGCCTGGGGGAATTGGCCAAGTGGGTGTTCATTGGCCTGGCGGCGTTTTTCCCGCTGTTTATCGCCACCCAGCGCAGCGTGTTGAACCTGTCACCGCAATTGAACGAAGCCGCGCAGGTGCTGCGCCTGAACCTGTTCCAACGGCTGCGCCGCCTGATACTGCCGGGCGCGGCACCGGGCATTTTCGCCGGGCTGCGCCTGAGCCTGATCTACGCCTGGCTGGGCACCATCGGCGCGGAATACTTCATGCCGTCCAATGGCGGCATCGGCAGCCTGATGATCGGCGCCCAACAACTGCTGCGCATGGATTTGATCATGAGCGGCATGCTGCTGGTCGGCCTCACCGGCGCCACCCTCAACCTTATCGGCCAACGCCTTGAAAGCCGCGTCACCGGCTGGAGACACGCATGAACGCACCGATTGTCAGCTTCAACCATGTGGGCAAGTCCTTCGATGTGGATGGCGTCGAGCTGGAAGCCATCCGCGAATTCAACCTGGAGATTGCCGAGGGCGAATTTGTGGCGATTGTCGGTTCGAGCGGCTGCGGCAAGTCCACGCTTTTACGCTTGCTGGTGGGGCTGGATACGCAGTTTCGCGGGCAGATTCGGGTCGATGGCAAAGCCGTGAGCGGCATCGGCAGCGAACGCGGCATCGTGTTCCAGGAACACCGCTTGTTCCCCTGGCTGACGGTGGCGCAGAACATCGGCCTGGGCCTGGTCAATGAGCCCTTGAGCGAGGCTGAGCGCAGCCGACGCATTGGCGACTTTATCGAACTGGTGGGCCTTACCGACTTCACCCGCGCCTATCCCCACCAACTGTCCGGCGGCATGGCGCAACGGGTGGCCATCGCTCGTGGCCTGGTGGCCAGCCCACGGATTCTGCTGCTGGACGAGCCGTTCGGCGCGCTGGATGCGCTGACCCGCCAGCAGATGCAGGACGAACTATTGGCGATTCGCGCCCGCGCCAAAATCACTACGGTGCTGGTGACCCACGATGTGGAAGAGGCGATTTTCCTCGCCGACCGCGTGGTGGTGATGGAGCCCCGGCCCGGGCGGATCAAGCAGGTGGTCGAGATCGCCCTGCCCCATCCGCGCCAGCGCAGCAGTTTCGAGTTCCACCAACTGCGCGAAGAGCTGCTGCATGAACTGATCAGCGACGATCACTACCAGCCACCGGTGCGCGAACAGATTCGCGACCTGCCGCTGGCATTCATTGCTTGCTGAACGCAAGGTCGCTGTCCGGTTGCTCTTCGCGTTCAAACCGATTGGCCCGCGCAAAGGTGCCGAAATCATTGAAGCGCACGCCCATCTCGGCCATGACCTTGTGCGCCACCCTGACCGTCATCTGGCGGATATAGAACGGCTCCTTCACCACGAAATGGTGGATGCCGTGGGTGCTGCCGAAATTGAAACAGAACGCCTGCAACGGCCACATCCACCAGGGGTTGAGCACCTGGGTCTGCTGGATCACATTGCCCGGTTCCACATCGCCGTAGTAATGCATGTTGGAACTGACGAAGTGCAGGCAAAAGGTGCGCAGCACGTTGGGGCCGATGATCACTACCGCCGCGATATCGATCACCTGCATCATCTGCAGCGTCCCGGCTGACCAGTCGATGGGCGCGCCCACCAGGCCGGCGATGCCGTTGGCGGCATGAAAGCCGAGGAAGATGTACCACGCGCCCCAATGCAGCAGCGCCAGCGGTGCGTACACCAGCAACACGCGTTTGAGGATGCTGAACCTGTGCGGCCAGGTCCTGGCGCGCAACAGGCGGATCACGGCGGACATCATGTTGTCGCCCACCATCAGCAACCGCGCGATGCCCCAGGGCTCGCCGTTGGTGATGGCACGCTCTTCCATATCGGCCTCGGTGCCGGAGACCTTGTGATGATTGAGGTGCAGGTGCCGGCGAATCCACGGGTTGATCGTGCTCGGCCGCGCCAGCCACACCAGGCCCATCATCAGGTTGTGGGGCACGCGCTGCTTGCGAAAGTACATGCTGTGGATCAGGTCGTGTTCCAGCTCATGGGTGAGTGAGGCAAAGAACGCATTGAGCAGCAGGCATACCCACCAGGCCATGTGGCCGCTGATATACAGCGCCGCCGAACCCAGCATGCCGACCCACGCGAACGCCAGGATGCCCGCGCCCAGCACGTCCTGATGCAGCAGCCAGGGGTGCCGCTGGCGCAGGCGCGCGCCCTCGGCCAACACCACTTCGCGGATATGCGCCGAACGCTGTTGCGCGTTCATCTGCTGGGGACTTGCACAAGTACCGTCCATGCTTCCATTCTCTTGTGGAGTGATGCCTGCATCCTGCACCCAACCCTGGCGCAGGCCGCTAGCTCCGCACGCCAACCTGTTGACCGCAAGCGCCAATCGCCATGACTGAACCGACTTCCCTCGCCAGCTGGACCCGCGCCCTGCGCAAGCAGCTCGAGGCCCTGGGCCTGGACAGCGCCGCGCTGTGCCTTGAGGCCGGGCTCGATCCGCTGCTGATGGAGGACCCGAACGCACGCTACCCGTTGTCGGCCACCACGCGCCTGTGGGCACTGGCGGTGCAGGCCAGTGGCGATCCGGCGATTGGCTTGCGGGTGTCGCGGTTTGTCAGCCCCACGACCTTTCATGCATTGGGTTACGCGCTGGTGGCCAGCGGCAGTTTGCGCGAAGTGTTCGAACGTATCGTGCGTTATCACCAGGTGGTCAGTGATGCCCTGAGCCTGGAGTTGAGCCGACACGGCGACTGCTACCGTTTTCGCCTGCTGCAACCCGAAGGCAGCCCGGCGCCGGCGCTGGAAGCCATCGATGCGTTTGCGGCGATCTATGTGCGCACCTGCCGCAATCGCCTGGGGCGCGACTACGCACCGCTGGCGGTTTACCTGCAGCGCCCGGAACCGGTCGACCCCGCGCCCTGGCACACGGTGTTTCGCGCGCCGGTGTTCTTTGGCGCCGAGGAAGACCGCCTGGAGTTCGCCGCCCAGGACTTCGACAGCCACCTGGACGACGCCAACCCGGAGTTGGCCGAACACAATGAAACCGTGCTCAAGCGCACACTGGCGCAACTGCAGCCGCTGACCTGGGAGCGCAAGGTGCGCGCCGCCATCGAGGCGCAACTGCCCGACGGCGAACCCGGCGCGGAGCGGATCGCCCAGGCGTTGCATTTGAGTCTGCGCAGCCTGCAGCGGCACCTGGCGGATGAAGGTTGTCGGTTTGACGCGTTGCTCAATGAATGCCGGCAGAACCTGGCGCTGTTGCACCTGCGCGACCCGCAGTGTTCATTGGCCGAGATCAGTCACTTGCTGGGGTTTGCCGATACCAGCAGTTTCAACCGGGCGTTCAAGCGCTGGACGGGGATGACGCCGGGGCAGTTCAGGGATGGGTTGCGGTAGGGAGATTTGCAGGGGTTGTGAGGGCCTCATCGGGGGCAAGCCCCCTCCCACACTTTGAAGGTATTCACAGTCCAAATGTGAGAGGGGGCTTGCCCCCGATAGCGGTGCCACTGGCAATCACCGCCCCCGATCCCGCCGCAACAACTTCCTCACCCGCGCCACCAACACCTTGGCGTCAAACGGCTTGAGCAAGTAATCGTCTTCATGCAATTCCAACCCACGCAGCCGATCTTCAATCCCATCAGGCGTGGTCAGGAACAGCACCGGCGTTTCTCCGCGCTGGCGAATCGCCTGCTGCAACTTCCACGCATTCAGGCCCGGCAGCATCACGTCCAGGATCACCAGGTCGTACTCGGTGCTTTCCACAAAGCGCTGCGCCGCCATGCCGTTGGCCGCCACTTCCACGCCGAAACCCGCTTCGCTCAGGCCCTGGGCCATGCGTTGCGCCAGTTGCGGCTGGTCTTCCACTAACAACACCTGCATGCCTTACCTCTGGGTTTGATTACAAACCTGTCATCAAATTGTGCGGCTTTTGACCACGTCCACTGGCTACCGTGACGGCCTGCCTTCTGGAGCCCTCACCATGTTTCGCACTGCCTTGTTCCTGAGCCTCGCCGTGGCGACTGCCGCCCAGGCCACGCCGCAACTGCCACGCCACGCCGAGCTGGATCTGCGCACCGCGCGCCAATTGGCCGATGCCGGCCTGACGCACTGCACCGCCGCGCTGACCGTGCTCGACCGTGGCGGCAACCTGTTGCTGAGCCTGCGCGCCGACGGCGTCGGCCCACACAACAGCCTCGCCAGCCAGCGCAAGGCCTACACGGCGTTATCGAGCAAAACCCCAACCCGGCTGTTCGCCGAGCGCGCGCGCAACAACCCCGAGGCCGCCAACCTTAACAGCTTGCCCGAGTTGCTGTTGCTCGGCGGTGGCGTGCCGCTGTTCGCCGACGCCGAGCTGGTCGGCGCACTGGGCATCGCCGGTGCCGGCGGCGCCGCGCAGGACGAAGCCTGCGCCGTACAGGCCGCCGAGCAACTGGGCCTGAAAATCACCCCTTGATACCACCTCTGTCAAAAAGGACTTCACGATGAAAACCCTCAGCATGACCCTCGCCGCCCTCAGCCTGAGCGGCCTGTGCAACCTGGCCATGGCCGCCGGCAACCCGCTGAGCGTGCATGTGCTCAACCTGGAAAACGGCCTGCCGAGCGCCGGCGTCAACGTCACCCTGGAACAGCATGTGGGCGACCAATGGCAATCGCTGTCCCAGGGCGTGACCAACGAACAGGGGCGCATCGCCGAACTGTTTCCCGCTGATCGCAGCATGAAACCGGGCGAGTACCGCGTGGTGTTCAAGACCGGCGACTATTACAAGAAGGCCAACCGCGAAACCTTCTTCCCCGAAGTGCCGGTGATTTTCCAGGTCAAGCAGGCTGATCAGCACTACCACATCCCGCTGCTGCTCAGCCCTTACGGCTTCTCCACCTATCGCGGTTCATAGGCCGGCAGCCAGCCGCAGGCCATTGAGGTCGAGAATCTCGATGGCCCCGTAGCTCAGGCCGAGCACGCCCTGTTGCTCCAGTGCCCTGAGCAGGCTGTTGGTGGTCTGGCGCGACAGGCCGAGCATCGCCGCCAGGTCTTCCTGAGGCAGTTGCAACACCCGGCGCGCCTGCGTTCGCTCACCGTAGCCCTGAGCAATCATCAGCAGCCGATGGGCCAGCCGCGCCGACGCGGGCATCAGGCTCATCTGTTCGATATTGATCAACGACAGGCGCAGCTTGTGGCTCATCAACAGGGCCACATCGCGCCAATACGCCGGATGCCGCTCGAGCATGCCGAGCATCGCCGCCTGCGGCACCTGCGCCAGCGTGCAAGGGCCCGTGGCGAGCGCATCGTGGGTGCGCGGCAGGTTGTCGAACAGGCAGATCTCGCCAAACCAGTGAGGCGTCTCCACCAGGCTCAGCACCGCTTCCTTGCCCTGGGCATTCACCGCGCTGATGCGCACCGTCCCTTCGAGCACCGCATACAGGCCACACGGCGGATCGCCGCGCTTGAACAGAAACTGCCCCGCCGTCAGCGTGCGCACCCGCGCCGCCGCCAGCAGGCTATGCTGCAAGTCTGCAGGCAGATGGCCAAACCAGTGGCCGCCGGCCAGGTGCGCGTGCCATTTGCCTGTGTCCATGGGAACTCCGAAGATTGTCGCCCAGTTGACAGTTAGGTGCCGACTGACAGGGCATGATCAAACATCCTACAGGAGGAACAACAATGAAAAGCCTCGTCGACCACCTCAGTCAATACGCCGCCTACCACCGCGACCCACGCAATATCGCCAGCCATTTCATCGGTATTCCCCTGATTGTGGTGGCGGTGGCCGTGCTGCTGTCACGCCCCGAATGGACGGTGGGCGCGCTGTGGGTTTCCCCGGCGGTGCTGCTGGCGCTGTTTTCGGCATGGTTTTACCTGCGCCTGGAACTGGCCCTGGGAATCTTGATGACGCTGCTGATGGGCTTGTCGGTATGGGCCGGGCACGTGCTGGCGGCGCAGAGCACGACGGTGTGGTTGAGCAGCGGTATCGGGATGTTTGTGGTGGGCTGGGTGATTCAGTTTGTCGGGCATTACTACGAAGGCCGGAAGCCGGCGTTCGTGGATGATGTATCCGGGCTGATCGTGGGGCCGCTGTTTGTGGTGGCGGAGCTGGCGTTTGTACTGGGGTTGCGCCAGGCGCTGAAGCAGCAGATTGAGCAGCGCTCTGGCCCGGTGACACGCCGCGATCTCAAACCCAGCGGGATCTAAATGTGGGAGGGGGCTTGCCCCCGATGGCGGTGGATCAGTCAGCATATTTGTGACTGACACACCGCTATCGGGGGCAAGCCCCCTCCCACATTGGTCCCGTTTTCACATTTAGCTCAGGCTTTTTGCCAGACCTTGGGTTTGAAGAACAGGGTCTCGCCACGGGTCAGGCCGGTCAGGCTGTCATGGTCCTTCACCACTTCGGCTTCGATCAGCTCGGGCTGGCCTTCGACCTTCAGGGTCACGCGAGTAGTCGCACCCAGCGGCCGGATGTCCCGTACCTCAGCTGCGTGGTGATCTTCAAGCTCATGCCGTGACAGCGACACCTCGTGCGGGCGGAACAGCAGGTGTTTGTCCTCGCCCAGGTGCAAGCGGTTGGAGTCGCCCAGGAAGTGGTACACAAAGTCGCTGGCCGGGTTTTCGTAGACGTCGCCCGGTGAGCCGATCTGCTCGATCACGCCCTTGTTCATCACCACGATACGGTCGGCGACTTCCATGGCCTCTTCCTGGTCGTGGGTCACGAACACCGAGGTCAGGTTGATATCTTCATGCAGGCGCGCCAGCCAGCGGCGCAGCTCTTTGCGCACCTTGGCATCGAGGGCGCCGAAGGGTTCGTCCAGCAGCAGCACCTTGGGCTCCACCGCCAGGGCGCGGGCCAGGGCGATACGCTGGCGCTGGCCGCCGGAGAGTTGTTCCGGGTAACGGTCAGACAGCCAGTCGAGCTGCACCATGTTCAGCAACTCGTGAACCTTGCTCGCGATCTGGCTTTCGGTGGGGCGCTGGTTTTTCGGCTTCATGCGCAGGCCGAAAGCGACGTTGTCGAACACGGTCATGTGGCGGAACAGCGCGTAGTGCTGGAACACAAAGCCCACGTTGCGATCACGCACATCGTGACCGGAGACGTCCTCGCCGTGGAACACGATGCTGCCGGCGTCCGGGGTTTCCAGGCCTGCGATGATGCGCAGCAAGGTGGTCTTGCCGCAGCCGGACGGGCCCAGCAACGCCACCAGCTCGCCACTCTGGATATCCAGGTTGATGCTGTCCAGGGCCTTGAAGGCGTTGAAGTTCTTGCTGACATTACGGACTTCGATCGACATGACTTATTCCTCACCGGCGCTGTTGCGCAGGCGGTTGATTCGGTTCTCGCTCCACTGCTTGAGCAGCAGGATGAAGAGCGCCAGGATCAGCAACAGGCTGGCCACCGCGAAGGCGGCGACGTGGTTGTATTCGTTGTAGAGAATCTCGACATGCAGCGGCAGCGTGTTGGTCACGCCGCGGATATGGCCGGACACCACCGACACCGCGCCGAACTCACCCATGGCCCGCGCCGTGCAGAGCACCACGCCGTAGATCAGGCCCCACTTGATGTTCGGGACGGTGACATGCCAGAACATCTGCCAGCCATTGGCACCGAGCAGGCGCGCGGCTTCTTCTTCCTGGGTGCCCTGCTCCTGCATCAGCGGGATCAGCTCACGGGCCACGAACGGCACGGTGACGAAGATGGTCGCCAGCACGATGCCGGGCAAGGCGAACACAATCTGGATGTCGTGGTCCTGCAACCAGGGGCCGAAGAAGCCCTGGGCGCCGAACATCAGCACGTAGACCAGGCCAGCGATCACCGGGGACACCGAGAACGGCAGGTCGATCAGCGTCACCAGGATGCTTTTGCCACGGAATGAATATTTGCTCACGCACCACGCGGCGCTGACGCCAAACACCAGGTTGAGCGGCACCGAGATCACCACGGCGATCACCGTGAGTTTCAGCGCCGACAGCGCATCCGGTTCAAGGATCGCGGTGAAGAACGCGCCGAGGCCATTCTTCAGGCCCTGGGACACTACGATCAGCAGCGGCAGCAGGAGGAACAGGGCAAACACCAGCCAGCCAAGGCCGATCAGGACGCGTCGCGAGGTCGCGCTGCCACGCCGGGCGGCGTTGGCCGAGGACGCGGCGGATATAGACGATTGGGACATGTTCCGCGCCTCCTTATGGACGTTCGATGCGCCGCTGCAACAAGTTGATCAGCAGCAGCAGGACAAAGGAAACCACCAGCATCAGCACCCCGATAGAGGTGGCGCCACGGTAGTCGTACTGGTCGAGTTTGACCATGATCAGCAACGGCAGGATTTCGGTTTTCATCGGCATGTTGCCGGCGATGAAAATCACCGAGCCGTACTCACCGACGCCCCGGGCGAACGCCAGCGCGAAACCGGTCAGCCAGGCCGGCAACAGAGCCGGCACGAGGATATGGCGGAACACTTGCAATGGCTTGGCGCCCAGGCAGGCGGCGGCTTCTTCGACTTCCCGGGGGATATCGGCCAGTACCGGCTGCACCGTGCGCACCACGAACGGCAAGGTCACGAAGGTCAGCGCCAGGGTGATACCCAGCGGCGTATAGGCGATCTTGAAACCCAGGTCGGCGGCGAACTGGCCCACCAGGCCGTTGGGTGCATACAGCGCGGTCAGCGCGATACCGGCCACGGCGGTGGGCAAGGCGAACGGCAGGTCGATCATCGCATCGATGACCTTGCGGCCGGGGAAGGTATAGCGCACCAGCACCCAGGCCAGCAGCGTGCCGATCACGCCGTTGATCAGTGCGGCGTACAGCGCGGTGCTGAAGCTCAATTTCAACGCCGCCAACACGCGCGGTGCGGAGATGATGGCCCAGAACTGATCCCAGGTGAGTTGAGCGGCGTGTACAAACATCGCCGCCAGGGGGATGAGTACGATCAGGCTGAGGTACACCACGGTGTAGCCCAGCGTCAGCCCGAAGCCGGGTATGACGGGGGAAATACGACGCGACATAAGAGTCCTTGGTTAAGGGAACAGACATGCAAAACCCGCAAACGAATGCGGGCTCTCCTGACCCCTGTAGGAGCGAGCTTGCTCGCGAAGATCGTCAACGATAACGCGGGCAGTCTGAATGCACGCGGTGCCTTGAAGTTTTTCGCGAGCAAGCTCGCTCCTACAGTGATCGGTGTTGTTACTGCGCCGTGTAGATCTGGTCGAACACGCCACCGTCGTTAAAGAACTTCGGTTGGGCAGTTTTCCAGCCGCCGAAGTCTTTGTCGATGGTGACCAGGTCCAGTTCAGGGAACTGTTGAGCGTATTTGGCGGCGACTTTCGCATCGCGTGGGCGGTAGAAGTTTTTCGCCGCAATCTCCTGGCCCGCCGGGCTGTACAGGTGCTTGAGGTATTCGGTGGCGATCTCGGTATTGCCCTTTTTCTCGGCGTTCTTGTCGACCACGGCCACCGGCGGCTCCGCGAGGATCGACAGGGACGGCACGACGATGTCGAACTTGTCGGCGCCGCCGTCTTCCTTGAGCGCCAGGAACGCTTCGTTTTCCCAGGCCAGCAGCACGTCGCCCTGACCGTTGTTGACGAAGGTGATGGTGGAACCGCGCGCGCCGGTGTCGAGGATCGGCACGTGCTTGAACAGCTCTTTAACGTATTCCTGGGCCTTGGCTTCGCTGCCGCCGGTCTTCAGGCCGTAGGCCCAGGCGGCGAGGAAGTTCCAGCGCGCACCGCCGGAGGTTTTCGGGTTAGGCGTGATCACCGACACGTCTTTCTTGATCAGATCGCCCCAGTCCTTGATGCCTTTGGGGTTGCCCTTGCGCACCAGGAACACGATGGTCGAGGTGTACGGGGTGCTGGCGTCCGGCAGGCGGGTTTGCCAGTTTTCCGGCAGGGTCTTGCCCAGCTTGGCGATTTCGTCGATGTCGCCGGCCAGGGCCAGGGTCACCACGTCGGCGCGCAGGCCGTCGATCACCGCGCGGCCTTGCTTGCCCGAACCACCGTGGGATTGCTGGATCTTGACGTTGTCGCCCGGGTGGGACTGTTTCCAGAAGCTGGTGAACTCAGCGTTGTAGTCCTGGTACAGCTCACGGGTGGGGTCGTACGAGACGTTGAGCAACTCGTAGTCCTTGGCAACGGCGGAACCGGCAAACACGGCACTGGCCAGCGCGGCCAGGGCATAACGGCGAATCGACGACATAGAAGCTCCTGAAAATTCTTATGGTGGCGCAACCCGGTAGGAGCGAGCTTGCTCGCGAAAAACCCAGGAGCACCGCGTTAAACCTGATGCGCTGCATTACCGTTGGCGTTTTTCGCGAGCAAGCTCGCTCCTACTGGTGGCTTATTCTTAGGCGGGTTTGTTACCCGGGTTTTGCAGGCGGAATTTTTCCTTGCGTTCGATCTGTACCACTTGCGCGTTGTGTACGGTGATTTCCACCGCGCCAAACCGCAGATCGCGCAGGGCGCTCTGGATCTCACGCAAAATGGCTGCTTCGTCCTGGCCGTCGACGCTACGTAGAGATGCGCTCATGGTCTCGCTCCTGAAATGAATAGTGCCTGGCAGTGGCGGCACTGCTTGCGGCGTGAGAGCGATAGTAGATAAGCGCGGATATTCTTAAAAATACTATTTAAGAATGTTTATATAACCAGAAAGAATTTTCTGATGGAGCGTGGGGTTGCGCGTGGGTTTTGAACCACAGCACTGAAATAAAGCCTTGTGCAGTTCCAATGTGGGAGGGGGCTTGCCCCCGATAGCGGTGTGTCAGGTCAGTCACTCTTGGCTGACACACTGCCATCGGGGGCAAGCCCCCTCCCACATTTGGACTGCATTTCAAGCCCGGATGGCGGGTGCTCGTGCCCAATTGATCTCATCGGCCGGCACCGGCTTTCCAAACCAGTACCCCTGCCCCATGTCGCATTCCTGGTCCAGCAGGAAGCGGGCCTGCTCCACCTGCTCGATCCCTTCGGCATGCACCTGCATGCCCATGCTTTTCGCCAGGGCGATGACCACGCGCACGATGGCGGCGTCGTCTTCATCCCACGGGAGGCCTGCGACAAAGCCCTGGTCGATCTTGAGTTTCTGCACCGGCAGGCGCTTGAGGCGCAGCAGCGAGGAATAGCCGGTGCCGAAGTCGTCGATGGCCAGGCGCAACCCCAGCTCGCGCAGGCGGTGCAGCTGTTCAAGGGCCACTTCCGGGTCGTCCATCACCGCGCTTTCGGTGACTTCCAGCTCAAGGAACGCCGGGTCCAGGCCCGTATCGTGAAGCACCTGGCCCACGTGTTCGTAGAGTTCGCGCCGGGCAAACAGCCGGCTGGACACGTTCACGGCGATAAACCCCAACGGCGCGCCGTCCGCCAGCCATTGGCACATCTGGCGGCAGGCCTGGTTCATCACCCAGGCATCGATGTCGGCGATCAATCCGGTGCGCTCGGCGATGGGGATGAATTCCCCCGGCGGCACCAGGCCGCGTTCCGGGTGCTGCCAGCGCACCAGCGCTTCGACGCCAATCAGGCGGCTGTCCTGCAGGCCGTGCACCGGTTGGTAGTAGACGCGCAGTTCCTGCTGCTCGAGGGCGCGGCGCAGTTCGCTGGCGATCTCAACACGGTTCTGTGCGTGAGCGGTCAGTTCCTCGGTGTACAGGGCGTAGCCTTCACGCCCCGCGTGCTTGGCCTTGAACAGGGCCGAGTCGGCGTTGCGCAACAATTGCTCGGCGCTCAACGCATCGCTGGGGAACAGGCTGATGCCGATGCTGGCGCTGATAAACAGCTGGTTGCCGTCAAACACAAACGGCTCCTTCATGGCATCGAGCATGCGCTGCGCCATGGCAGCCGCCTGCATCACCTGTGGGCAACTCTCCACCAACACCGCAAACTCATCGCCGCCCAGGCGCGCCAGGGTCACCCCGGGCCTGAACAGCCCCTTGAGGCGCTCGGCCACCAGCTTGAGCAGTTGATCGCCCACGTTGTGGCCCAGGCTGTCGTTGATGATCTTGAAGTGGTCCAGGTCCAGCAGCAGCAGTGCACAGCCACGTTTGTGCACTTGCGCCGAGGCCAGGGCCTGCTCGGCGCGATCGGTGAACAGCAGGCGGTTGGGCAGGTCGGTCAGCGGGTCGTGATGAGCCAGGTGCGCCAGTTCGTGTTCGGAGTCCTTGATGGCGCTGATGTCCGAGAACACCGCGACATAGTGGCTGATGCGGCCTTGCTCATCGCGGATGACGCGAATGGTTTGCCACTGTGGGTAAATTTCTCCGCTCTGGCGTCGGTTCCAGATTTCGCCGCTCCATTCACCGCTGCGCTCGAGGGTCTGGAACATCTGCCGATAGAAATTCGACGAATGGCGCCCGGACTTGAATAGGCTGGGGGGCTTGCCCATGACGTCTTCGCGCCGATAGCCGGTGATCTCCATGAACGCCCGATTGACGTGCACGATCAGGCCCCGGGCATCGGTGACCAGCACCCCTTCACGGGTGCAATCAAACACCGCAGCGGCCTGTTGCAGGCGTTCATGGTTTTCTTTCAGGGGTTGTTGCAACTGGTGGACACGGGCGAAACGCACGCCCATCAGGTAGATAGCCAGCGCGCTCAGCCCCACCCAGATATAGCCGCGCAGTTGCAACCAATGCGCCAACGCCCGGGGTTCATCGATAAAGTTGATCAATAAGTGGTGGCTGAGCCTGAGCCATACAATGGAAATCAGCAGGTATACCAGCCCCGCACGTAGGGCTCCTCGGTATGTAAACAGCATATGGTCAGTAATCCTTACCAAAAAACAGAATCGCCCTACGAAGGCTGAGGATTATAGAATAAGAAACATCCAGTCACTCCTATCTGAAAGGGCGGCTGGTTTTCTCTGTAGGCTTAGTGATAATGCGTGAGCTGTTCTTTTCTTTATCTGAGGGCCATACAGCCTATGTGGTACAACGGTTTTCTTGACCTGTCAGCCTGGCAACTGGTGGCAGTCACGCTGTTGATGACCCACGTGACCATTATTGGGGTCACGGTCTATCTGCACCGTTATTCAGCCCATCGCTCGCTCGAGCTCAATGCCGGCCTGAAACACTTCTTCCGCTTCTGGCTGTGGCTGACCACGGCGCAGAACACCCGCGAGTGGACCGCTATCCACCGCAAGCACCACGCCAAATGCGAAACCGTCGATGACCCCCACAGCCCGGTGATCAAGGGCCTGTCCACCGTGCTGCGCAAAGGTGCCGAGCTGTACCGCGCCGAGGCGGAAAACCCCGAGACCCTGCGCATCTACGGCAAGAACTGCCCGGACGACTGGATCGAACGCAACCTCTACACGCGCTTCCCGTTGCTGGGCGTGGCGCTCATGGGCGTAATCGACCTGCTGCTGTTCGGCACCATCGGCATCACCATCTGGGCGATCCAGATGATGTGGATCCCGTTCTGGGCCGCGGGCGTGATCAACGGCCTGGGGCATGCCGTGGGCTATCGCAACTTCGAATGCCGCGATGCGGCCACCAACCTGGTGCCGTGGGGCATCATCGTCGGCGGTGAAGAGCTGCACAACAACCATCACACCTACCCCAACTCGGCCAAGCTGTCGGTCAAGAAATGGGAGTTCGACCTGGGCTGGGCCTGGATCAAGGTGTTCAGCTTCCTGCGCCTGGCCAAGGTGCAGCGCGTCGCACCGATCGCCCACCGCGTCGAAGGCAAGGGCCATCTGGACATGGACACCGCCATGGCGATCCTCAACAACCGCTTCCAGATCATGGCCCAATACCGCAAATTGGTCATTGGCCCGCTGGTCAAGCAGGAGCTGGAGAAAGTCGATCACTCGGTCCGCCACCAGTTCCACCGCGCCAAGCGCCTGTTGTCGCGGGAAACCAGCCTGCTGAGCGATCGCCACCATGTGCGCATCCAAAGCATGCTGGAGCACAGCCAGGCACTGAGCGTGATCTACGAGAAGCGTCTGGCGCTGCAGCAGATCTGGCTCAAGACCAGCACCAACGGCCACGACATGCTCGCGGCGATCAAGGAATGGGTACATGAAGCCGAAGCCAGCGGCATCCAATCCCTGCGCGATTTTGCCCATCAATTGAAGACCTATTCACTGCGCCCCGCAGGGGTCTGACGCGACGGCGGGAGGGCTCGCCCTCCCGCACACTGGCTTTCTGACGCCATTTTCCGGGCACCGTCAATCGAGCCCGATCACGGAACTTCACCGCAATTCCCCTCTCTCAAAGAACACTTCGCCATCATGGTGACCGCTTGTAGTGACCGCTGTTCCATCCTGCGGCGCGCCCAGAGAGAGTTGTTCCGATGGTTCACGAAAAGCCCTGCACGCCTGATGTGTCCTCTGCCCAGCCACCGCGCCCGGCGGCCGCGTCGACGCTGTTGGCGCTGATGCATGCCCAGGGTGAGGTCGAGCGCCTGAGTGCGCGTGAGCAGCTGCTCAGCTCGCTGCTGGTGAGCGTGAACGCCGTACTGTGGGCTATCGATTGGGAAACCCGTCGCGTGCTGTACGTCAGCCCCGCCTACGAACGGATATTCGGCCGCAGCGCCGGTTTGCTGCTGGCCGACCATCGGGAATGGCGCAACAGCATCCACCCCGAAGACCTCGACTATGCCGAACACAGCCTGGCCCGCGTATTGGAGCAGGGCGCCGTGGAAGACCGCGAATACCGCATCGTCACGCTCGACGGGCAGATCCGCTGGCTCAGTGACAAGTGCTACATCAACCAGCAGGCCGAGCCGGGCAAGCCGATGATCGTGGTGGGCATCGCCGAGGACATCACCGAAAAAAAGCATCTGGAGCTGGAACTGCATCGCCTGGCCACCACCGATGTGCTGACCCAGAGCAGCAACCGCCGGCACTTCTTCGAACTCGCCAACCAAGCCTTTGACAGCGCCTGTGCGCAGGGCACGCCGCTGGCATTCCTGCTGCTGGACATCGATGATTTCAAAGACATCAACGACACCTACGGCCATCTGGAAGGCGACCAGGTGCTGCGGCGCATCGCCGAAAGCGGGCGTGGCGTGTTGCGTCGTGGCGATCTGTTCGGGCGCATCGGTGGAGAGGAATTTGCCGCCATACTGCCCGGCTGCGCCCCGGAGATGGCTTTGCAGGTGGCCGAGCGACTGGGCAAGGAAATCCAGGCGCTGAGTTTCAGTGTCGAAGGCCACGCGTTTACCGTGACGGTCAGCCAGGGATTGACCAGCCTGCGCGAAGATGACTCAACCCTGGACAAACTGTTCGGCCGCGCCGATGCGGCGATGTATGAGGCCAAGCGTCAGGGGAAGAATCGCGTGATTGCAGCCTGACGCCGTTCGAACTGTGGGAGGGGGCTTGCCCCCGATGGCGGTGTGTCAGCCGGTATATTCATCAACTGACACACCGCTATCGGGGGCAAGCCCCCTCCCACAGGGGTTCAGCGCTTAAAGCTCGGCAAAGCACTCTTCGATAATTGCCAGGCCTTTGTCCAATTGCTCGTCCGGCGAGGTCAACGGCACCAGTACACGCAACACGTTGCCGTAGGTACCGCAAGACAGCAGGATCAGGCCTTTGTCACGCGCCTTGGCCACCACCGCAGCAACGGCTGCGGCGTTCGGTTTGTGGCTGTCGCCATCTTCGAACAGCTCCACCGCGATCATCGCGCCCAGGGCACGCACTTCGCCGATCACCGGGTATTTGGCCTGGATGGCCTTGAGGCCGGTCACCAGGCGCTCGCCGACAGCCTTGCAGCGGTCCAGCAGGTGCTCTTCTTCGAACACTTCCATCACCGCCAGTGCGGCGGCGCAGGCAATCGGGCTGCCGGCATAGGTGCCGCCCAGGCCGCCTGGGGCGATGGCGTCCATGTACTCGGCCTTGCCGCACACACCGGCCAGCGGGAAGCCGCCGGCGATGGATTTGGCAAAGGTGGTCAGGTCGGCGGCAACGCCCATCTGTTCCATGGCGAAGAAGGTACCGGTACGGCCGGCACCGGTTTGCACTTCGTCGGCGATCAGCAGGATGCCGTGCTTGTCGCACAGCTCGCGCAGACGCTTCATGAACGACTTAGGCGCGACGTAGAACCCGCCCTCACCCTGCACCGGCTCGATGATGATCGCAGCGATATCACGCGGCTCGGCGTCGTTCTTGAAGATGCGCTCGATGCTGGCGATGGCGTCGTCGTCGCTCACACCGTGCAGTTCGTTCGGGTACAGCGCACGGAACACACCGCCTGGCATCAGGCCCATGCCGGCCGAGTACGGCACGACTTTGCCGGTGAGGCCCAGGGTCATCATGGTACGGCCGTGGTAAGCGCCGGTGAAGGCGATCACCCCAGCACGGCCAGTGGCGGCGCGGGCGATTTTCACGGCGTTTTCCACCGCTTCGGAACCGGTGGTGACCAGCAGGGTTTTCTTGGCGAAATCACCTGGCACCTTGGCCGCGACTTTTTCGCACACTTCCACGTAGGGCTCGTAGGCCAGTACCTGGAAGCAGGTGTGGGTCAGCTTGTTCAGCTGCGCGGTCACCGCCGCGATGATTTTCGGGTGCACGTGGCCGGTGTTGAGCACGGCGATACCGCCGGCGAAGTCGATGAACTCGCGACCTTCAACGTCGGTCACGGTGGCGTTCTTCGCCGATTCGGCGAAGATCGGGTGAATCTGGCCAACACCGCGTGGTACAGCGGCTTCGCGGCGTTTCATCAGGGATGCGTTGGTCTTGCTCATAAAGTCCTCATTCGCCGCTCATCGGGCGGCGTGGTTCAAGGATAGGTGACGGGGAGGCAACTACGGCAGCATGCGATGATCGACTGCCACAGCTTTCCCGGCCACTGCGAATAACGACGTGAAACACGCAAAGGGACAGCGCTCTCGTGCCCTTTGCGTCTGTTGCAATCTCTTACAGGGCTTAGATGCCCAGGCAGAGGTATTTGATTTCCAGGTAATCCTCGATCCCGTACTTGGAGCCTTCACGGCCCAGGCCCGAGGCCTTGATGCCGCCGAACGGCGCCACTTCGTTGGAGATCAACCCGGTGTTGACGCCGACCATGCCGTATTCCAGGGCTTCAGCCACACGGAACACACGGCCCAGGTCGCGGGCGTAGAAGTACGAAGCCAGGCCGAATTCGGTGTCGTTGGACATGGCGATCACTTCGGCTTCGTCTTTGAAACGGAACAGCGGCGCCAGTGGACCGAAGGTTTCTTCCTTGGCCACAGCGGCGTTTTTCGGCACGTCGGTGAGGATGGTCGGCTCGAAGAAGTTGCCTTCCATCGCCTTGCCACCGGCCAGCAGCTTGGCGCCTTTGCTCAGGGCATCGGCAATGTGCTCTTTGACCTTGGCCACGGCTTTTTCGTCGATCAGCGGGCCAGTGGTGGTGCCTTCTTCCAGACCGTTGCCGATCTTGAGCTTGGCCACGGCCACTTTGAGTTTTTCGGCAAACGCGTCGTACACCGAATCCTGGATATACAGGCGGTTGGCGCACACGCAGGTCTGACCGTTGTTGCGGTACTTGGAGATGATCGCGCCTTCGACGGCCTTATCCAGGTCAGCGTCGTCGAACACGATGAACGGCGCGTTGCCGCCCAATTCCAGGGAGACCTTCTTGATGTCCTTGGCGCATTCAGCCATCAACTGGCGACCGATCTCGGTGGAGCCGGTGAAGGACAATTTACGCACGATCGGGTTGCTGGTCAGCTCGCCGCCGATGTCGCCGGCGCTGCCGGTGACCACGCTGAGCACGCCTTTGGGGATACCGGCGCGGTGCGCCAGCTCAACCAGGGCCAGGGCCGAAAACGGCGTTTGCGAGGCCGGTTTGATCACCATGGTGCAACCAGCGGCCAGCGCCGGGCCGGCTTTGCGGGTGATCATGGCGGCGGGGAAGTTCCACGGGGTGATGGCTGCGGTCACGCCGATCGGCTGCTTGATCACGATCAGGCGCTTGTCGGGCTGGTGGCCGGGAATCACGTCACCGTAGATGCGCTTGGCTTCTTCGGCGAACCACTCGATAAAGGAGGCGGCGTAGACGATTTCGCCCTTGGCTTCGGCCAGCGGCTTGCCTTGTTCAAGGGTCATCAGACGGCCGAGGTCGTCCTGGTTTTCGATCAGCAGTTCGAACCAACGACGCAGCTTGTTGGCGCGCTCCTTGGCGGTGAGTGCACGCCAGGCCGGCAGCGCCTTGTCGGCTGCTTCGATGGCGCGGCGGGTTTCCGCGGCGCCCATCTTTGGCACAGTACCGAGAATCTCGCCCGTGGCCGGGTTGTTGACCTTGATAGTCTGACCATTGTCCGCATCGACCCAAGCGCCATCGATGAAGGCTTGCTGGCGGAACAACTGGGTATCTTTGAGCTGCATGTAGGCTTTCCTTAACAGCACCGCGCGCACGCGGAGCGAATTAGAGTTATTGAAAGGCGCCTTGTGGGCTGCCGTCAGGGAAATCAGCCTCGGTGCGCAACATCAATATATAGCGCACGGGAGACAGAGCGTTTGAAATCTCAAACGAATCCTAGGATCAATGGGGGGAAGGGGCAATAGGCTGTTCGAAAAAAAGAACGTAAACGGCGCTTTTGCCGGATTTTTCTGATCAGCGTAGTTGGCCCAGATTTCATTGCATCGTTCAGTGGCGCCCAGCGCAGGGCCTCTATACGGCAGCTTCCTACACTCAAACGCCCAAAGACCAGCATGGACGCCCAAGGTCGACATGGGTATGATGTCGCCCGCACAAGCATCCGTAGCTCAGCTGGATAGAGTACTGCCCTCCGAAGGCAGGGGTCGTGGGTTCGAATCCCGCCGGGTGCACCAAAATGATGTTTCTGGTTGTCTCCTGATGACTACGAAACGCCCCGCAAAGCCCGCCCTGTGCGGGCTTTGTTGTTTCTGCTTGTCTACCTTTATCTCCCCTCATACTGTAGCTCTGTGTATCCCACGGTGTATCCTCAGGCATCTCTAGAACCGAGGGGATACAAGGGCGTGAAACGGTCAGAAATCAAACGCAGACCACTCAGTGACACCGCGCTGGCAAGCATCGAACCCGAGACCCGGGAATATCGTGAGCTCGACGGTAATGGCCTGTATCTGCGCGTTAAGCCAGATGGCCAGAAGTCCTGGCAGCTTCGGTACAAAAACCAAGCAGCCAAGTGGAGCTGGCTTGGCCTGGGCGGCTATCCCGAAGTCAGTGGCGCACTGGCCAGGAAAAAAGCAGCCGAGTATCGCAAGGAGATCGCCAACGGCGGCGACCCTATCGCTGCACGCAAGGCCCGAAAAGCGGCCGAACTCGAAGCAGCAACAAACACATTCGAGATCCTGGCGCGCGAGTGGATCGAAATTCGCAGCCCTGGCTGGGAAGCCAGCACCGCAAGACGCACAGTCGGCGCTCTCCAGCTCCACGTCTTCCCTGTATTCGGCAAAAGACCATATGCAGAGATAACCCCAAAGCAATGGATGGACTTTCTACAAACGCTTGAGCGAAAGGGCATCCTTGAGCAAATGAGCCGCGTTCGCCGCTCCTGCAAGGAAATCTACGATCTGGCGAGGGTGACAGGCAGAGCCATTCACAACCCGCTGGAAGGCCTTAGTCGTTTCCTGCAATCCAAACCAGCCGAGAACTACGCCCACGTCACAGCGAAAGAGCTTCCTGAGCTGCTACGCGCCATTCGGACCTACCCCCATGCTTTAGATTTGCGCCTTGGCCTGCACCTATTAACGCTGACTGGCGTCCGTCCGAGTGAGCTACGCGAGGCGCCCTGGTCGGAGTTTGACTTGGACAACGCACTTTGGAGCATCCCGGCTGCTCGCATGAAAAAGCGGCGCGACCACCTAGTACCGCTGTCAAAGCAGGCAGTTAAAGCGCTTCGAGAGCTACACACGCTAAATGGTCGTTACCCGCTGCTCTTTCCCGGACGCAGTGACCGAAAAAAACCACGCAGCAATATGGCATTCAATATGGCGTTACGGCGACTGGGCTACGAGGGGCGCCAAACGGCCCACGGTTTCCGACATGTCGCCTCGACCATGCTGCGCGAAAACAACTTCCCGCGTGAACATGTAGAGGCTCAGCTAGCGCACGTTGAGGGCGGTGTCTCAGGGGTTTACAACAAAGCGATCTACCTGGAGCAACGCCGGCAAATGATGCAGTGGTATGCCGACCAGTTGGACACGCTCGAAAAGGGCAATGTCGTCTCAATAAAACTCAAAGCAACGAGCTAAATAATCGATGGCTGACTATCTACTCAAAGAATGGCTCACACTGGATGAAGCTGCTTTCTGGTTATCCGATCAAACGGGACAGACTTACACAGAGACCAGTATCCAGAGGGCGCTAAACACCTTTCGCCTACCAGCTCATTATTGGCCAACCGACAATGCAGAGATTGGCCTCTTTGCTCTGACCTTGAGACCTGGAAAGAGCGACTGGCGAACCTCTGGATTAACACCCCTGCCAGAATCCCCACTCCACCTGGATACAGACCAATGCTCACTGTCGTACGTGGTCGACGGCCCAGTTCCGCTACCAAATTACGAATTGTTCAGCGAAAACCAAGCACGCCATTTTCCCCGACCAATTGGGATATTCACACCTACAGGTGACGGCGAGTTGAACGGTTGCTATCGCATTGACGAAAACGAACGACCCGCCTGTATCACTGCGGGGAGCTCTCAAGTGCTCATTCACTTAGCTGACCTTCAGGAGTTCAAGGAGGGATTACCGCTGCCACCTCAACGCCCTTCGCACAACCTGTACATAGAAACCAGCAGGCTAGCCGGAACAAACAGGACCATTATCAGAAGTCGAAGCTCGGCTAACTGGTTTAGCTATCCCGATGCAATCAAGCAGGCTGATATCTCAGATGAAAAAGGGACCTTGCCAGTCCTGCGGGCTCTCGGATTCGCCACACACGTCATTGCTGAAATAGGCGCCCACCTAGACGCGAAAGAAACCGTAGCCAACAATCGCAAAAACTTCATGCGCGGCGGCAAACCCAACGTATCCGCTATCGCGAGAACCCTAACAAAAGTGGCAAGTGACCTTCGACACACAGGACACGGCACGACGGGAGAAGGCTTTCAAAAGTTATTGAGCGCAGCACTTCGGGAGGTCGAATAACGGATTTACGAATTACGAATTCGGAAAATCCCCAATCGTAAAAACCTCGATGCCAATCTTAACCCCGTAGTCGCAGACAGTCCTACGGAGACAAAGATGCATCCACAAAGTCCCACAGCGCATAGCGCTGACCTCATGACTCCCGAGCATGCCGCTCATGCCCTGAGCGTTTCCATTCGCACGCTAGCGGCCTGGCGCAGTAGAGGCCGCCACGCCCTCCCCTATGTGAAGGTAGGCCGCCTCGTACGCTACAGGGAAAGCGATATCGCCGACTGGCTGCAGGCCAATCTTCATTGCGGGAAGGGGGTGGATTGATGGCCGATTCAACTGTTAACCCGCAACCTGCCATAGGCGAGAGCGATTGTGAGCGCGCCTCTTACAATCGACAGAGATTCAAGTCTTGGGCGGGATCAATGATGCTTGGGCCATCCAGATTCGGAGGCCTGTTGCCCGTGAGCGCCATCCCTAAAATACGTCCACAAGTCCAAGCGAAACGCCGCTGCCCTGACTGCGGTGCGGCGTTGATCAAGCGCAGCTCCAACAGCGAGCACGCACTTATGTCCAAAACCCTGCTTGTATGCAAGAACGCAGTTTGTGGCGCCACTTTCACCGGCATCGACGAAATAACGCATCGTCTAAGCCCGCCCAGTCGACCGAATCCAGAGATACAACTGCCATATGCCCCGAGCGCAATTCGTCGCGGTGTACTCAAAGAGTTGGGCCTACTTACACACGACACACAATCATCGACCCTCAGCCACTCCCAAAACAAAAGCGAGGTACGGCCGTGAGCAAACAACTAGATAGGAGAGATAGCACGGTCGTCGCACTGGTACGCATGCCTGAGCTACAGATGCTTACGGGTCTAGCGCGGCCCACTGTCTACAAAATGATCCACCGCGATCCTACGTTTCCTCGGCCGGTGAAGCTGAACGACAGCGGCGCCCGAAACGCACCTGTGGCGTTTGTGTTGAGCGAGGTTCAAGCCTGGATAAACGGCCGTATTGAGGCACGGGGGCAACGAGCATGAGCAAGGCGATGCCAAAGCCATTCCAACCTGTGAAACGTTTGGATCTGGGAAACCGCCTGCTGCGTCGTCGCGACGTGGAGCAGAAGACAGGCAAGAGCAGAGCCGCAATCTATGCCGATATCCGGTCCGGCACCTTCCCGGAACCTATTCCAATTGGCATCAACAGCGTGGCCTGGCTGGAGGCTGAGATCGATCAGTGGATTGCTGACCGTCTGGAGGAACGTGGCCAAACACGAAAGAAAAAAGCGATGCGGGGGACGCATTCGGCTCAATTACTTTCGGAGATTCACTCATGACCACAATCACACTATCTGTCGACGGGCATTCGATCCGTTTTCCTCTAGACGACTTGCGCAGCCTGGAGACGGTTCTCCTGAACGCAGCACGTCGCCCTGGTCAGGAGGCCTTTTGCGCGACCGCCAGTGGACGCATGACAGCCATCCTCGAACTCAATACCGCCAAGGCCGGCATGACCAGTACAGCTAACCCAAGCGGGCAACATCACTTCAATGAAAGCGGTAGCGGTGCGATTCAACTAACCGACTGCTAACCACGAACAGCACTGAGTATTCACACTGCTGCCTAGCTTAACGCCGGGTGGTCTGGAGTTTTTCATGCCTAAAAAAAGACAAAACCCCGGCAAGCGCGCCAACGCTGCCAGGGCCACATACCACACCACACACAGGTCGAAGTTTATCACCACGAGCAACGGGATGAGCATTTTCGGCAGCCAGATCAACTTGCAATCTTCATGTGGTCGGGCCTATAGTTTGCCCGTCGCTGCCAATTCAGCGACCGGGTTTGACGGCCCGATCAGCAAAAGGCGCAACAGCGCCCCCATCATGATTGCAGGCGCTTTTTTTGCGCCCGCAGTTACGTGTTATGGCGGCTGTGCGTGGGAGGACTTCGGTCCTGCCGGGATCCTTTTGCCCCGGTCCGTCAACCTGCGCACAGCTGCCACCCTTATTCGTTTGACGGCGAACCGTGGCAGCTCCCCAGCAAAAGGAGCTCTACCCATGAACGCCCTCAATCCGTCCGCACGCTCTACCCGCGCCGCCGCGCACAAGGCCATGGCCTTCGCAGCCCTTCGCGCAAACTCCAGTCTTTCCACTCGTCTCAAACGCTACAACCACCATATGCACCTCGCCCACCTTGCCGCCTCAGAGCAAGTGATGGTTACGGAGGTGCACCATGCTTAAGACAACCGTCAAAACCTTCAGCCACATTCCTCTCTCACGGTTACCGCTCTTCGCTGTTCAGCCTGATGTGCCTGTAACCGATGCCCTCGATCGCACCTACTGCCTGCTTGATCTTGCCCAGGAGATGGCCGAGCAAGCGGCTCTCACTGAAAACAGCCAACAGCTTTGTCATGTGATCGTCTACCTGATCGACATGGCGAAAGCCACTGTTGACGCTTGCTCAGAGGGCATTCTGACCTCTGTGGGGGTGGGTCATGAATAAGCTCATTCCGCTCACAACAAACCCCAGCCAAACCCCTGTGCTGCTGATTGATACAAGCGCCGCGTACGCCGACATTCAGGAGTACGCAGAGCAGCGACTTTGTGCGGCCAAAGCACTGCTTTTCAGCCTGTCCTGCATGGGCATCAACCGGGCAGACGCAAAGGATGTGAACGGCATTGCAGATGCCGCCTACTTGCTCCTAGAGGACGCCAGCGACCTCTTCAATGCAGCCCGCAAAGCAGCGGAACGTGAGGGGGTACAAAATGCCTGAATCACTCAACGCCGTGCTGCCATCTGCCGACGGCCAGCCCGCAATCGACACGCAGTGGTCCGCCAAATACCAAGAAGTAATCGACGGTGGCGTTGATGCTTTCGAACGATGGTTGGCCGACCAAAATGAACCGCTGGCCAGGTGCCTAAACAGTCACAAACAGCGCCTTCCCGGCCGGATCGTTGACGCGTTTGAAACTGGGTTCTTACACCGCCTAGAACAACGGCTCCGCAGCCAAAATCCGACACCTTGTAAAAACATCGAGCAGTTCACCGGAGCCCTCGCTCTGGGAAGCCGCGCCACTGCAATGATGCGCTTGAGTCTGGAAAGCACGCTGCAACTCGCCAACAAAGGGGAGCTTCGGGCCTGTACCGAAGAAGCCGCGCAGCACCTAGTAAAAACAGCGGATCTGGCCGCGGCTATCAGCTTGCCTGACGCTTCATTCGTATCGTCAGAGGGCCTGTTCCATGACTGATAACGACACTGTAGACCTGATTCGTTTGGTGGCACTTCGTGCCCTTCCTGCTGCCCCTACTCTGCTTAAAGAATGGCTGCCGGAGGGGCGCCCAAACGGACGTGAATGGGTTGCTCGAAACGATGTCCGGGGAGACCGCCAAGCCGGATCGTTTGGTGTGTCCCTCGACTCTGGCCGGTGGAATGACTTTGCCGACGATCAAGCGCACGGTGGCGATCTAGTTTCACTTCTGGCGTACCTGCGCCAATGCCGCCAGGTCGAAGCTGCGCGGGAAATCGACCAACGCCTGGCACTCGGTTTGTTTGAGTCATCTGGAGCCCCGAGCACACCGAGCGCCCAGCAAGCAGAAGCGCTCAAAGCTGCCCGCACCAAGGCGGAAGAAAACCGACGCCGGTCCGATGCGGTACAGCAGGAAAAGCAGCAAGCAGCGACTCGGCAGGCAGTGCAGTTGTGGCAGCGCGCAAAGCCTGCTGATCGACTGCATCCGTACCTGGTGGCCAAGTGCGTGAGCCCACTCAAACTGCGTCAAATGTCTCAGGGAAAATTGCTGGTCCCTCTATGCCTTGATGGTCGCTTGGTAAACCTGCAAGTCATCGACTGTGCCGGCACAAAACGCTTCCTCAGTGGTGGCCGCGTCCTGGGCTGTTACTCGCCATTGGGGCGGGTCATCGAGGGCAGCCGCCTGTACGTCTGTGAAGGTTGGGCGACAGGAGCAACGCTGCACATCCATACCGGCCACCCAGTGGTGTGCGCCATGAACGCCGGCAACTTGCGCGCCGTGGCACTAGCCATGCGAGCGCTTCATGGTCAGAGCGTCGAGCTGGTAATCGCTGGTGACGATGATCGCCAAACGCGGGGCAATCCCGGGCGCACTGCCGCCAACCGTGCAGCGTTCGATGCCGGCGCTCTGGTGGTATTTCCAGAGTGGCCCCAACAGGCACCGCCTGAGCTATCCGACTTCAACGACTTGCACCTTTGGCGCAACCAGCTATGGGAGGCAAAGCCATGAGCAAGCTCAAGGAAAAACACGCTGATTTGAGTCTTGTAGGAGACCCAAAGGCGCCGGAGCCCGACAAACTCGACCGGCCCCGTTTCGCTGTCTATGAACACGCCTGCACGGTTGAGGGGAAGGTCTACAAGGCCGGCACCTGGTATCACAGCGTGAAGCAAAGCGGGCCGGAAGAAAAAGCCATTCCAGTCGATCACTGGATCTGTGCGCCGCTGAACGTCGAAGCCGAAACGGTCAACTCAGAAGACGGCAGCGTTGGCCGTCTGCTGTCCTTTCACTACAGGGGTCGGCGTATCGAATGGGTCATGCCCATGGAGTCCCTTGCAGGTAAAGCAGATGAGGTGATGAAGGCGCTCATGCGCCAGGGGCTGGCCATCGAGTACCACCAACGTCGTCATATCGCGCCGTATCTGGCGAGCCATCACGCCCCTGACCTGGTGATTGCCACCACCACGAAACCGGGCTGGCATGAATCAGGAGCCTTTGTGCTGCCCTCACGGGTCATTGGCGGCGACAACGTTCGTTTTCAGGACTCAGGTCGTGCAGCAAACATTTTCACCTGCAAAGGCTCTCTCAGTGGCTGGCAGACCGAGATAGCCGCACGCTGCCTCGGCAATCCAGTACTGATTTTATCAGTGTGCTGTGCATTGGCAGGACCGCTGCTAGCCAAGGTAGGCGTCAACGGTGGCGGCATTCACCTAGTCGGCGACTCATCAAGCGGCAAGTCACTCGCGCAACTGTTGGGTGCATCGATCTGGGGCAATCCTGGCACCTTCGCAGCCTCTTGGGACGTGTCAAAAGGTGGGGTAGAGATTGAGGCTGCGTCTCGTAACGATACCGTGCTGATCCTTGATGAAATCAAGCGGGCCGACCCCAAGCGCGTGCAGGAAATGGCCTACGCAATCGCCAATGGCATGGGCAAAAGCACCATGACCCGCGAGCGTGAAGGGAGGGCTAAATTGACCTGGCGCGTGCTGGCACTTTCCAGCGGCGAACGGTCGCTGTCGGAGCATGCCGCCATTGGAGGTAACGGCGCACACGCCGGCGCCGAGTTGCGCATGGTGGATGTGAACGCCGGCACCCGTACTCACCGCGCCTTTGATGATGTGCATGGCATGACAGGGCAAGAGTTCCATCGCGCTCTTAACGATGCTGTCACGCAACACTATGGACACATAGGCCCTACATTCGTTGAAGCACTGATTGAGCAGCCTAAAGATCTGTATATCGCCTTTACACAAGTCCGTGATGCCTTTGAAACCAAGAGTTCACAGGCCGGCCGTGTGGCTGATCGGTTCGCCATCATGGCGTTAGCCGGAGAATTGGCCATTGAACATAATCTGGTTGGCTGGCCTACAGGTTCAGCCACTCAAGCTTGTCTGCTGCTGTTCAACGAATGGCTAGCCCGTATGGGAGACGGCAACGCAGAAGACCGCCAGATACTGCGCGGTATCGCTGACTTCATCGCATTACACGGTGACAGCCGGTTTTCTGATGTGCGCGCCGAACACGCCAACCTCACTGTCCGAGAGCGAGCAGGTTTTTATGAGGTGAATGACGATAAACGCCTGTACCTGTTCAACACACCGGCATTGCTTGAGGCGGCTTCAGGTTTCGGTAAAGAACGGATCGTACGGACGCTGGTAGGCGCCGGAGCGCTAGCCAAGGTTGACGAAGAAACCAAGGGCAGCCGGCGGGCGAAAAAGTACCGCACGCCAGGCGGTGGTAGTTCCCGTTTTTACGTAATTGACCCCGACCTGCTTGAAAGTGAGGGAGAAAGTCAATGACGCTCAACCTGTACAGCTATCGACATTCGACGTTTTTCAGCGGGAACACGGGAACAGCGGGAACAGCCCAGCAAAGCCGTGGCTTTCAGCGTTCCCTTATAAGACATGAGAGTGGGAACAAGGGAACACAACTCTGTTTAATAGAGAGCCTCCCCCCCTACCTTGTTCCCGCTCAAAAAACGCCGGGAACAAGTTCCCTCCCTGAAAGGCCCGTTTTAGAGCCTTTGTACCCACGTTCCCGCGTTCCCACCGATTTTGAATTCAGTCGTGTGAACAAGGGGGGGTATGTGCTGTTTTTGTTGACAGAACTCGAAGCACTCGTTCCGAGTTCTTCACCCCGCCCTATCCCTACGAGCAATCAACTCTCACTGATTGCCGACTCGCACCATCAACCCTGGCCGGCGTCGGCCTGCAATCACCACCGGAGAAACCTATGAACGAGCATCACCTGTCTCTGCCCGATGAAATTCAGACGGCACTCAAAATCCACGACGAATACAAACAAACCTACTTGTCTATACGCGAGCGCTTTGAAGGCTTGAGAGCGCGAGAAGAAAAGCACCGCAAAACGGCCGGCGCGGCCGAACAGCAAGCGATGCTAGATGGAGCTACCTGGCGGAAGCTTTTCCGGGAAAGCGATGGCGTGCTGACCAAAGATATTCGCAACTTCAAGCGTCAGGAACTGGACAGCCGCGAATTGGCATTGGAGTACGCTTGCCTGGCCGGCGAACTGCAACCGGCAATGGAGTTGTGCCAGATAGATACCTATGAAGCCCGTGAGCGCTATCTGAGTAGTCGCGAGACGGCGTTTGCGCTCTATGGCGATCATTGCCTCACCACCTCTGCGACCGCTCTTTTCGCACTGCCCGAAGCAGAAGCGTTTCTTAAAGCATTACAGCGCAAAAAGCTCATCATCCAACGGGATATAGAGAAGGATGCGTTCTATCAAGAGGCGACGTTTAGCGACGAAAAAAAGGCCGTCAGCAGCGAGCAAGCACGACGCCTAGGAGAAGCCTTGTTCGGTTTTATTGATCAGGCCAGCGCTGCATTATCGATCAACGACAATGCCGTATGGCAGGCGCTTTCAATCGTTCCGCGTGATGACTTCACCACGGGCGAGAAAGAGTTAAAGAGCCCGATCTACCGAGCGCGCCGTCGTTCGGAGTTGAACTCCATGATGGAAAAACAGGCGCAAACTCAAGCGTCCTGAACGCTTTCCCACATAGCCCATAAGCCGCCTCAGGGTGGCTTTTTCACTCCTAGTAAGATGTCTTCTAGCTCAACAGAAGCGCGGTGCTTTAGAAGCACCAAAGCACCAGTCGTGCCCGACTTGCGGTACCAATATCCCCCCGAAAACCCAAGATGAGGTGTGAGGAAAGAGCTCATGGCTGCGTAATCGGTTTAGCGCTTTACGACAGCGCTACCCCTTAGGTCCCACAACTGCTTCAATCGCACCCTTGAACCTCTTCTACTATTACCAAAGTTGGATCACCCTATGAACCCAGCAGGTATCGACACAAGCGCACTACTCACCATGCTGGGCTTGATTACCGCAGTGTGGGCAGTCGTGCCAAGCACTGCCAGGCTCAGTTTTCGGTTGAGCCTGAACTGGTTCGACTGGCTGATCATCTGGGCGGCGTTGCTCACAATCCATGGGCTTTTCTTTCAGCCCATACTCACCACACTCGGATTCCCTACCTTTGGCCCCTGGTTGTGGGGCTTTGACAAAAGCGCAACCCAGTACGTTCTGTTCATGCTACTCGTTGCATTCGTCTACTGGCGTTCGCGCAGGACGAGGCTGACGCGGTGGAACCTCGGACTCTTCGATGACCTGACTACATCACTCTTACACGCCGGGAAGTTCGAGGAACTCGCCGACTTACTACATCGTCACCTCGGATCGGCGCTGGACCTGGCTTCCTTTAAGAACGTGCGAAGCCAATTGGCGAACGTCATTCGCCCACGGCGTCCCGACTTCCAACTCATATTCCAAGACGACGGTTCTATCTCGTGGGAAGATGGGGCTCCGACGAACTGGCTATTTCGGAAATGGTTTAGCGTTCGCGAGTGGCTTGCCGACCTGGTTGGGTCTTCGCAGCGCGTGCAGCGCCGTGCCGCCATCGTTGTGAAGCGGCTGCTGTCATCCCGCCGTCTGGCCGAACACCTTGCCATCGCTCGACCGTACCTCTGTATAGAAGTCATGGAGCGCGCAACACGCTTTGAGGAAGAATTCCAAGATCAGTTCTTTGACTCATTGTTGGCCAATGAATCCAGCGTCTTCTATAGCGAGCTCAAGAATAACCAAAACTATGGCGTGGGCGGACATCGTTTAGCGCTTCCTGAGGAAAACCGTTTCTTGCGTTTCTATTGTGCTGATGTTGATGTGGCCGCACGTCTCGGGGTGTACCGGTCTGTCGGCGAGGCAGTACTCGCGCGGATTGACGGGGATGAAGCTCTCGAAAAAAAGCTCAATGGCCGGCTACTAACCTTTCAAGATGTCGGAAAACACCACGACCCGGTTTATGCGGGTATCGGCTTCTTCAAAATCATGGTTTTGGAGGGCCTGCATCAGCGCGTCGCTGACCACTTGTGGCTGCACTATATGCCTCATTTCGCCAGCCGCCTGGTCGACCGCGCTCGCGAAGTTCGGCCGGAAGACGAAAACCAAGAGTTCCCAACGCCGCTGTGCTATCTGCTGTATCAAGTCGTTGACACTACTACGGTATGGGTGAGGGATGCCGAAGCTCTAACGAAGCCTGGCGAAGTGCTGCGTTCTGACAAACTCGAAGGCAATCACATCCATATTTCCTTCGAAGCCGCTGAAGCCATCGGCCATGTTATCCAGCCCATCCTGATGTCTTCACATGTGTCTAGCAGACTTAAAAACGAATTACTTAGTGTTGCGCTCACCACTCTGCGGGACCTAGAACAAATTGCGCACTTAGCGCCGCTGGCCAGGGTGATGCGGACGCACCTCATCCAACCCTATGGATTCAGGAAACAGGACGAATATCTAAGTGTTCTGAAGCAATACTTCGATGGGCAGGACCATGTGCTTCGCGCTCAGTTAGGAAGCTTTAAGGAAGAGCTCGACGTTGCTCTGGAAGCAGCGCTCTGAGAACTACTTTACGTCCAATCGAACATCACAAATGGCTCGATTGCAGCCTCTAGTAGCCGGCCGCAATCGGCCATTTGCTACCGTCCATAACCGTCTGTTTTGGGACGGTTGTAGTACTTGAGCTCCAAGCCTACGCCGCTTTCTGACGTGGTGCCCGCTGTCAGCACGAATGCAAATGATTGGTCGGGTAACGCGGCTAGGTGGTCATGTGAGAAGCAATGGTTCAACTGATCCCACTGATCAGGCAAGCTTGCACTGGGTGAATGGCGCTCCACCCGGCGCGCGCCGTTGTCCCCCCACCACACCTGCGGTCTAAATTGATCTTATTTTCTGCAGCACTGCAATCCCTGGAGACCCATTGTCCACGGCCCTTTGCAGGGGGATTCTGACTACTGCTTTCACCTGCGGATCCCTGCACGCCCCGGTTGTATTTGAGCAGCGGGACCTCACTGACCTTCTAAGAGACGCAATATTCCCTACGAAGGACAGTCCGTGGCATTCTTGACGCGGCTTGTCAAAGCTTGGGCCTCCCGAAAAAAATTCTAGGACGACATAGTGAAATACTACATTGAAGTAGCAGTGAATGACGGTACGTCCACTACCGAGCGGGGGGGGCTACTTGAGCGTTTCGCAAGAAAATTTCTGGAGTGTTTGCATCTCAGCGTTAAAGAACAGGTCAGACTCACCGCGTCAGAGGTCGATCTTTTAGCAGAGGACACACAAACCTCAGAAAAGCATTTTGTGGAATGCAAAGCGTACCGTTCAAACATAAGCTCAGAAGTTTTGCAAAAACTTCTTGGCAATGTTGTATTTAAAAATTATTCAAGCGGATGGTTAATTTCAACATTTGACTTGAGCAAAGACGCGAAAGGCTTTGAAGTTGAATGGAACCAACGTCCGGTTGAAGAAAGACGTAAACTACGAATATTCACTCCTGAAAATTTGATTCCTCGGTTAATTTCAGCGAGCACTATTTTTGACCCTAGCAAACTATCCATAGATCACGACAAATTCAAAGTCGGGAACGAAGCAACCTTATCTATTACCTCAAGGGGACAGTTTTGGGTAATCCCCCTGATTGATAAAAATACGTTAATTCCAAACTCTTCATTACTGTTCGATGCGTCTAACGGGCACACAATATCTAGCAAAGATATTTTTGACTGGTTTTCAACTACTGACTCTACAGCATGTATGCCATGTGTCTCTCAGGAAAAACCATCTGAAATCTCCGCCACATCTAAGCTCAAGCTTGAGCTCGAAAGTATAGTGCGCGTACCGGTTGCAGATCATTGGGCTGACTACCGGCCCGCCCGACCTGAAGACTACGTAGGAAGAGAAACAATACAGGCGGAGGTTTTCAATTTTTTTGATAAAGTAAGGACAGGTACAACAAATACGCGACAGATCGCTATTAAAGCTCCCTCAGGATGGGGAAAAAGCTCAAGCGTGCTCAAAATTGCGGCTAAAGCTTCTAACCAACGTAATAAAAACAAATACTTTGTTTTTACAGCAGACTCACGAGCAGCTACCACCAAGCGATTCCCGGAGCTAGCTGTAATTTCAGCTGTAAAAGAAGCTCTAAAATCAGGTTTTTTAAGCTCTGAAGAGGAGACTACTTTTGGTAGCACGGCTAACCTGTTTACCACTCAACAGATGGAAGACATAGCACAACAACTTCGCAGTGAATCAAAGCTTATATGCGTATTCTTTGATCAGTTTGAGGAACTGCTCTACAAAGCTGACCTTGTAGAAATTTTTGATGAGGTGAGAAGACTCTGCTCTGCTCTTGAAGAGGCACAAATTAACATTGTTATCGGTTTCTCATGGAAAACAGATGGCGTAATCCCGACGGAGCACAATGCCTACCATATGTGGCATTCATTAGCAGACCGCCGTTTCGAAATTGAGCTTCCGCCATTTACAGAGCGAGAGGTATCTCTAGCGATAAACCGTTTTGGCACTGAGCTAGGCCAGCCAGTCATACCTCAACTCCGCAGGCTATTACACGATCACTGTCAAGGTTTTCCTTGGCTATTAAAAAAATTGTGTGTTCACATACTGCAAGCCGCAAAAGGTGGCGTCGAGCAAATCGACACACTAAACCGGTCCATAAATATTAGTACTTTATTTAAGCGTGACCTGGAGGGACTTAACTCACAGGAGATCGGGTGCATTAGACAAATAGCTGCACAATCGCCCGCGGAATTTTTCAAGATAGCTCAAAATTTTGGTGATAACGTAATTTCAAGACTAGTAGATAGACGACTTGTAATTCGAAGCGGTACAAAGCTCACATTGTATTGGGACATATTTAGAGATTATATTCTAACCGATAAAATTCCTTACATACCTGTAACCTACATACCGCAAATTGATTTTAGTCGCTATGTCAGAGCGCTGAAATCTCTGTTATCCACTGGAAAAATTAGCTATAAAGACTTAGGGTCTAAAATGAACCTAAGTGATGGTGCAACGGATAATATCGTAAGGGACATGGTAAACATTGGGCACGTCGAAGCAAATCGAAAAGAAGCTAAGATCATGCCTAGCTTTACTTCAGAGTCCGAAGCAATTGCACTAATAATTGAGTTCTGGCGATCACATGAAGTATTTCGAAGGCTTCAAGCCTCACGAACAGAAACACTTGCTTTTACAGAAGAGGAATTTCTGGAAATATTCCGAGAAACTAACAGACGTAGTGGGCTAGGTTCCAGCACTCTCAGAACTTATGGAAATAGAGTACTTAGATGGCTCTCTGGGGTAGGGATGATCTCGCCAAAAGGTCAGAGCTACGTTATTAACACAGACGAGATAGGCTTTTTATCTTCACTGGAAGATATAATAATTCCAAGAGGTTCAAAAGGCTCTCTATTTGTCGGCTCTGCACCACCAAAAAAAATATGCGAGGCCATAACAGATATAATCACCAAATCGTTTACCAAAGAAGACTTAGTCACTAAATACAACGTCAATACATACTCATGCCTACAGCAGCTGAAGATATTCGATAAACACCTAACGCCAATAATGCCAGTTCCAACTAATGACATTCCAAAATTTTTGGCTGGTATCGCTTCCAACACTTCGAGCTTATTGAAAGCCAAAGATATTTTAAGAAACAACCCTGAGATTAAAGGGCTCGAATTAGGCCATGAGCTCGGTCTAGGCTTAGAAACTGAGTGGACACACCATACGAAGAAACGCAATGGAAACGCGATTAAAGTCTGGGCCCGTTGGACGCATCAGATTCTGCGCGTAGATGACTAGCCCAGCTGATTGCTCGCTTAAAATAATGTCGTAACCATGCTCGGATACACCGCCATGTATCCCAGCATGTATCCCTTAAACCATTCCATATACTTTAACCGTTTAAAATCAGTTAGTTATAAAGCGAGATAGAAGCCCGCCGGGGCACCAGATATGAAATGAAAAAGCCCCAGGTCGAGAGACCTGGGGCTTTTTTGTTCTTCAGCTTTTGATCGTTTCCTCGCTCCGCGTGGGAATGCATCCGGTGACGATCCGCGTCACCTTGCACAAGTGCCGGACTTTTCGTTGACAGCAGGACGCGGAGCGTCCCGGGCGGCATTCCCACGCGGAGCGTGGGAACGATCAAAATCCTTTCAATTTCAACGATTGAAATTTCAGTAACTTCCAATGCCTCCCACTAACTCGATCCCGTGGGTTTCATGCCCCGTATGCTCAGTATATCGTCAGGGTCCCTAGCACCTTTTTCTGCAACCCACCCGAGATCTCAGATGAGTAACCTCCAGAACCTAATCGTAAATGCCCGATCCGGCTTAGCTCTCGACGACAAAATCTCTGATGACCGTTGGCAGGCAATCGCTAAGCAATGCGGTGCCGCTGAGATCGAAGAAATCGAACAGCGTATCGTCAGCTTACGAGCCGAGTTAGAAACGGTTGAGGAATGGGACGGAGATACCCAAGATGACATCCACCTAGCAATTAATACCTTCACCCAATTACTGAAGGCCGCGAAATCATCGACTGGCTATCAGCACAGGAATGGCGTTGTTCAGTGAAAACGCCACCAGGAACACGGCCAGCCCTACGTCGATCTGCCGGGTGTATTTGAGAAACAGTGCCTTGATCGGGCCCTGGCCGAACAGCAGCGCCACCACGGAGTACCAGATCACTTCCAGGGTCGAGCACAGCAGCACTACCAGGACTTTGTCGATGTCCGAGCGCGGCACGGATAGAAAGCCGGCGTAGATGCTGATCATGAAGGCGATGGTTTTCATGTTGCTGATATTGGTGATGACGCCCACGCGGTAGGCCTTGGCGAAACTGGTCACGCCCGGGGCGGTGCTTTCGGCGGTGCCGGTGTTCTTGGCCAGTACGCTTTTGATGATGCTGTAGGCGATGTACAGCAGGTAGGCCGAACCGCATAACGTGGCGACTTTGGAAAACGCCGGGTACTGGTGCAACAAGGCCGCCAGGCCGAGCAGGGAAAGGGTCGAGAAAAACACGCCCACCGTGCAGATGCCCAGCGTCGCGCCGATCCCGGTGGTCACCGAGCCCAGCGAGGCGGAGCGGCTGACAATTATGAAGTTGGGGCCCGGGCTTATCACCGCCAGGATGTAGATCAATGCTGCTGTGAACATGGAAACTCCTTGTATGAAGCAGCAGCTCTCCAGGCAAGCCAGCAGGGACAATGATGTCTTTTCGGCGATTAACTTAGCAGTAATTACACGACCCGCTACTGACTATAAATTCATATGCTTATGACCCCTTTCACCCAGACTGGCGATGGTATCGCGCGATGCCATCGCCACGGGATCACTGAGGCTGCAATGCCTTGAGGCGCTCCTCAAGATTTTGCGCAGGGAAACGTTTTTGCAATTCGGCCAGTTTTGCCGCCGCCGCTGCATCATCGCCTGCCGCGCGCAGGCGCAACACTTCCTGCAAGCCCTGCTCCAGCGGGTCAGGCACTGCGCGCTTGGCCAGCTTGCCTTGGGGCAAGGCGTCACTGTTCATTTCGGCGCTGAACGACTCGGCACGCGGCGGTGCGCTCATGGGCGCAGGCGCGGAAAACGTGGCCGGGGCGGCGAGGCGGGTGTTTTGCACCGGGGCAAGCTCGGGGGTGCGCGTCATCACGCCCGCCAGCAACGCCACACCGGCCACGCTGGCGAATGCCATCTGCCAACGCGGTTGCTGGCACAGACGCAGCCAGCGTTGCCACAGGCTGGGCTTGGGGGCAGGCGCTTCGCGGCGGGCGGCGTTGAGAATGAATGTGTCCAGGAATGCGGGCGGTTCGCCGGCGCTGTTCTGGCGATAGTGCTGGATCAGCGCTTCGTCGCGCGGATCGTTCGGGTCTCGGGCGTCAGTCATACAGTTACCTCGTCGGCCAGCAGGCGCCGCAATTTCTGCAGGGCGTAGCGCAAGCGGCTTTTAACGGTTTCCAGCGGGGCACCGGTGAGGGTGGCGATTTGCGGGACTTCGAGGTCGCCGTGCAGGCGCAGCAGGAAGACTTCGCGCTGGTCTTCGGGCAAGGCTTGCACGGCGGCGTCGAGGCGCGCTTGGTCGCGGTTCAGGCTCAGTTGCTGTTCGGGGCCGGCGCTGTCGTCGGGCTGGGCGTGCAGTTGTTCATCGTAGCTGTCGTGCAAGGGGTTGTGGATGCCGTGCTTGCGCCAGTGGTCGATCAGGCGGTTGCGGGCGATCTGGAACAACCAGGTGCGAAAACTCGCCCGGCCTTGTGGCTGGGTGGTGCTGCGGATCAGGCTGAGCCAGGTGTCCTGGTAGATTTCTTCGGCCAGTTCGGGTTTGTTGCACAGGGATACGAGGAAGCGGTACAGGCCCTGGCGGTGCCGGGCGTACAAGGCTTCGAACGCAGCAGCGTCGCCGGTGCGGTAGCGGGCCAGCAGCGATTCGTCGCTGGGGGGATCGTCTGGAACGGCCATGTAGTGGGCAGACTCCTTTTTGTCAGATCGAAGCAGATCCAAGTGTGGGAGGGGGCTTGCTCCCGATGGCGGTGGGTCAGTATCGAACATGCTGGCTGACACACCGCTATCGGGGGCAAGCCCCCTCCCACATTTGATCTTCATTGTGCTCGGGATAAGGGTTTTAGGCTTTGGGCCAGTTCTACCAGTTGCACGAATTCGTTGCGCAGGCCGAACGGGTCGTCGCCTCGGGCCGAGCGGGCCAGGGCGGCGGTGTCCTGCAAGCTCATGTTGCCAGTGTAGCGGCCATCGCCCTTGAGCTGTTGGGCGAAGGCGGCCACGGCGGCACTGAAACGCAGGTCGTCGCTGGGCTTGGTGGATGTTTTGTCGACGGCCCGTTCGATCAACTGGCTGTCACCGCCCGCAGCCGGTTTGTAGCGTACGCGCACCGTCGCCAGTTCGGCCGAGGTGTTTTCAGCCGCAGGCGCTCTGGCATAGCGCAACGGCTCCAGCCAGCCCTTCTCGCCCTTCGGCACGATTTCATACAACGCGGTCACCGTGTGCCCTGCGCCAATTTCGCCGGCATCGACTTTGTCGTTGTTGAAATCCTCACGCTTCAGGGCGCGGTTTTCATAGCCGAGCAGGCGGTATTCGCTGACCTGTGCCGGGTTGAATTCCACCTGCAATTTCACATCCCGCGCCACCACCGCCAGGGTCGAGCTGAGCTGGTCCACCAGCACCTTGCGCGCCTCACGTAAATTGTCGATGTAGGCGTAGTTGCCGTCACCGGCGTCAGCCAGTTGTTCCATCAGGTGTTCGTTGTAGTTGTCCACGCCAAAGCCAAGGGTGGTCAGGGATACACCGCTTTTGCGCTGGTCCGCCGCCATGTGCTTGAGGCTGTCGAAGTCGCTGATGCCCACGTTGAAGTCACCGTCGGTGGCCAGCAGGATGCGGTTGATGCCTTGGTCGATAAAGCCTTCGCGGGCCATCTGGTAGGCCAGTTCGATACCGGACGCGCCAGCGGTGGCGCCACCGGCGCTGAGTTGGTCGATGGCGTTGCGGATCGTGGTTTTGTCACGCCCGGAGGTGGGCTTGAGCACCACGCGGGATTCACCGGCGTATGCCACCAGTGACACGCGGTCCTGATCACGCAGTTGATCCACCAATAATTTCAGCGTGCTTTTGACCAGCGGCAGACCTTCGCGACGGTCCATGGAGCCGGACACATCCACCAGAAATACCAGGTTGGCCGGGGCCAGTTCTGTCACGGTTTTGTCGGACGCCTTGATGCCGATGCGCAAGAGTTTCGTACGTGGGTTCCACGGCGTGGCGGCGACTTCAGTGGTGACGCCAAAGGGTGAGCCGTCGGTAGGCGGCGCGTAGTCGTAAGGGAAGTAGTTGACCATTTCCTCCAATCGCACCGCGCCTTCGGGCGGCAGACGACCCTGGTTGAGGAAGCGTCGTACGTTGGTATAGCTGCCGGTGTCGACATCCACGCTGAAGGTGGAGACCGGTGCTTCGGCGACGCGATGCACCGGGTTGTCGGGCAGGTTGGCGTATTGCTCGCGCGGTTCGCTGCGCTCATCCCGGGTCGCCATCTCCCGCATCATCATCGGCGCCGGCATGGCCATGCGTTTGACCAACGCGCCCTGGGCCGGGGCGCTTTGAAGCGCTGCGACGGGTTCCGCCGGTTTTGCCAGGTCGGGGGACGACGACAGCCCGCACCCGGCCAGCGCCACCATCAGGGTAACGGTGAAGCCTTGGGCAGCAGGACGCAGGGAGAGCAGAGCGTGGGACATGGGCTGGGCCTCGTGAATGAATGAGCCGTTCACAAGGTCAGACGCGAGGTGCGCAAGGTTCGGGTTAAACCCCAATTGACCTGACAGCAAAAAAACAATGTGGGAGGGGGCTTGCCCCCGATAGCGGTGGGTCAGCCACTGCAGTAGTGACTGATGTACCGTCATCGGGGGCAAGCCCCCTCCCACAGTTGATCTTCAGTGTTTGAAGAACGTCAGTCCGTGCCGTATTTCGGGTTACGCGGGCCGTACAGGATGCCGGTGCGTTGACCTGCCGACAGCAGGCGCGCACTGGTGATACCGGCAATCGGGTGCGCGGCATCGGTGGAGCTGTTGATCACCTGCTTGACCGCCGCCGTGATCAGCATGCCCACCAGGCCGCCACCGTTGTTGTTGCCTTCCTCGCTGGACGCCCGCGCCGCGCCGGTCCACAGGGTGGTGCCGGTGCGCAGGTCCACCAGCTTGGCCGAGGCCGTCACTGAGGTGTCGCTGGAGATCAGCATGTACTTGGTGCCGTATTCACTGACGGTGATGTACAACGCCGCGTCGGCACCAAAGATGTCATGCAGCTTGGTCGGCGGCACACCCTGGATGTCGTTGGCGGTGGTCAGGCCGTTCTGGCGGAAGGTTTCGTCCACCAGGGCAATCGGCAACACGTAGTAGCCGGCTTCGGCCAGCGGGTAGGTGACTTGCGACACCAGGCTGTAGGACGCCTGCACTTCCGGCGATTCATTGATCGGCGGCAGTACCAGGATCGACTTGGGCCGAGCCTGTTTGTACGCCGAATAATCAACCGTCTTGGGCGCCGCGCAACCGCCGAGCAACGCCAGGGCCAGCAGGGCGCCGGTGAGTTTTAACAGGCTCATTTGGTGGCGACTCCGGTCTTGGCGTTTTTCAGCAGAAAGTCCATGTATGCAGCGGACTCGGGGAACAGGGCTTTCTCGGTGCGAAACTCCTGCACCATCTGATCATCCTTGCCCATGTTCATGTACAGCATGCCCAGGTGCGCGTGGTAACCCGGCGGCGCCTTGCGGCCACTGGCGTTGATCTTCTGCAGATCGCGCTCCAGCGCTTCCACCTGCGCTTCCTTGGGCTCGCCCTTGAAGTATTCGTAAACCTGCGGCTGGTAGCTCTCCCATTGATACAGGGGCTGGGGCGCCGTCTGGCACCCGGCTACCGTCGCGATTGCTGTCAGCATCAGCGCCAACTTCACTGCCTTGCTCATCCGTGTACTGCTCCTTGTGGTGTGGCTGATCAGTTACGCGGGTTCCAGGCGCCGGCGTTGATGCCGTCGACCAGGCGGTTGATCGCTTCGCGCATGGCCAGGTCGAGCACCTTGCCATTGAGGGTGGAGTCGTAGCTGGCGGTGCCGCCGAAGCCGACCACTTCACGGTTGGACAGCGCGTACTCACCGGCGCCCTGGGTGGAATACACCACTTCGGAGGTGTTGATGTTGACGATGTTCAACGCGACTTTGGCGTAGGCCACTTGGGTCTTGCCACGGCCGAGGATGCCGAACAGCTGGCGGTCGCCGGTTTCCTTGCGGCCGAACTCGGTCACATCGCCGGTCACCACGTAGTCAGCGCCCTTGAGCTTCTGCACGGTGCCTTTGATCTTGGCTTCCTGGGAGGTTTCGCCCATGTTGTCGCGGTCCAGTACGCTGAAGCGGTTGGTCTGCTGCAAGTGGGTGATCAGGATGGTCTTGGCCTGGCCGCCGAGACGGTCAACGCCATCGGAGAAGATGCCGCGCATGTAGCTGGAGCGGTTATCGAACTTGCCCACGGCAATCGGCACACGCACGCCGGAATAGGCGACGTGGGCGCTGGCGACTTGCTCCACCGGCATCGCGCGGTTGCTCTCGGTGGCGCAACCGGCCACGGTCAACAGCGCCGCGGCGGTGAGGCCCGACAGCAGAATTTTGGAGAGTGTCTTCACAGGGTGCTCCTTGGGTGAGGAAATCAGCGTTGCTGGGTTTTCCAAGGAGAGAGGCAGCCTGGACACTATGCTGGCCTGAATTCTTCCCTGAAAGACTGTGATGCAACGGCTGCGGCATTTTACGGGGTTAAGAGTGGTTCTCAAGGTGTTTCGGCCAGAGTAGTGAAATCCAACACAAACCTTTGGAACATGGAGATCCAATGTGGTCAGTCAACCCATCACTGACTGGTCTACCGCTATCGGGGGCAAGCCCCCTCCCACATTTGGTTTGCGTGAATCCGGGGCAGCTTGCGCTGTCTCAACCTGCTTACGTAGAGCGTGATGCCTCTGATATCAGTGTGGGAGGGGGCTTGCCCCCGATGGCGGTGAGTCAGCCAACACATCATTGACTGACCCACCGCTATCGGGAGCAAGCCCCCTCCCACACTTTGTTTTGCGGTGTGGCTTAGAAGGCGTAGCGGGCCTTGAGCATTACGCCGTCCGCATCGAAACCGCTACGCGCCTGGCGGGTGTAGCTGGCGCCGACGGTGAAGTCCGACACCTTGTAATTCACACCTACACTGGCCTCATAGCTGTCACGCGCCACCGATGCGCCGGTCACGGTAAACGCCGAACCACCGGCCACGAAGCTGGAGGTTTGCGCCACGCGATCGCCCATCAGGTCGTGGTAGGCCATCAAGATCGCTTCCGGTTGCAGGCTGCCCGCGCCCATCGGCAGGTTGCCCGCCAAACGCACACCGGCACCCAGTTCGCCCACTTCATAACGTTGCGAAGACGTGCTCAAGGCCGCCGACGAACCTTTCTCGGTGTAGCCATCCATGCGCACGTTGGCATAGCGCGCAGCCACACGCGGCTCGATCACCACCGCCTGGGACGGCTTGAAGCTGTAGCCGCCAATCACGCTGGCCGATAACACATTGCTGTCGTAACTGCCCTTGGCCGTGGTGCCCGCGACGTGGCGCTTGCTGTCATTGTCGTTATGGCCGTAGCTGAGGCTGCCATCCACAAACCAGTTTTGCAGCGCCCAGTTGCCGTACAGCGACAGCGCGTGACCTTCGACGTCGGTCTTGTTGCCCAGGTCCGAATGGATGTTGGAGTTGAGGTAGCTGTAGGCAACGCCCAAAGTGGTGGTGTCGTTCACACGACCGTCCACACCCACCGCCATGCCGCTGCTGTTGGCCGAGTAACCGTTGTTGCCGCCGCGGCCGTCCTGGTCCATGTTGCTGCTCAGGCCCTGCACCCACACGCCGCCGACCTGGTGACTTTCACGCTGGTCGGTGAGGCGATTGAAGATCGCGCCGTTGACCACGGTTTGCCCCGACAGCGCCACGTCGAGGGCGCCACGGTTGACGTCCGGCGTGAGTTGATCGGCGAGCTGCGCCAGTTGCTGCGCAGTCCCGGCGTTGGCCAGGCTCTGGAACACCGGATCGTTCTGGTTGAGCCCGCCGAGCACATCGTTTTTCAGCACATTGACGGCGGTCGCGGCCGACGCACCCGCGCTGACACCCGCCAGTTCCTGTTGTACCTGCTGGTCGCTTTTCACCGCCACCACGGCCTTGACCGTCTGCGCATCGGCTGAGTAGCTGAGCACGTCGAGCAACGACGAAGCGCTGGCGACCGCTACGCCGTTGTTCTGCACGTTGGTGGCTTGCAGCAAGGTGTATTGCGTGCCGGCTTTAGGCGCCGCGAAGTCGCCCGGGTTGGCGCTGACCGTCAGCTTGGAAGCTTGAGCCAGATTGGCCGTGCCGTTGACGGTGAGGTACGGCGTGGTCGGCACCACGCTGTCGGCCAGGTGCATATCAATGCCCGCACCGCTGGCCACATTGAGGTCGCCGGTGATAGCAGTGCCGGGCGCCGAGAGGTTCAGCGAACCCGAATTGACCGACACCGGCGCGATGATACGGCTACCGCTGAAACCCGCCTGACCGCCGATGTTGACGGCGCTGAGGTTGAGCAGGTCTCCGGTGATTTTGCCGCCGGTCCAGTTCAGGCTGGCGAGGTTGTTGGCGTCGACGGCGATGCCGCTGTTGCTGCGGATTTCGCCGGCTTGCTGGTTGATTTCAAACGCTGCGACCTGCCTGGCCGCATCCACCTGGATCGCCGTGCCGTCCGCCGCGATGAGCCCACGGTTGACGATACCGCGTGCGCCCGTGGCACTGTTCTGCGCAAAGCTGGCGCCGGACAGATCGAAGGCATTAGCCGACGCGCCCTTGGCTTCAATGGTGCCGGTGTTGAGAATGTAATCGACGGTGCCGGAGTAAAAAAACAACCCCTTCGCCTCGTTGCCATTGGCGGAAATCAGGCCGCTGTTTTCAATACGCAAGGGGTTGGTGTCGGTTTCCACTTCCATGCCCCAGGCGCCTTCACCGGTGGCGATAATCGAACCCGAGTTCAACAGCTTGCCGCCGATGGTGGTCGGCGTGTCGCCGCTGACGTCAAGGATCAAGCCAATCGCATCCGGACCGGCCATGTCGATCACACCGGTGTTGGAAACGTCGCCCGCAATGGTGGTGCCGTGCAGGTAAATGCCTTCGCCACCGCCCAGGTAGCCGGGAAAAGGCTCGGCGCTCACCGGCGGCGTGGAACGGATGGTGCCGGAGTTGATAACGCTGCCGCCAATGGTGGTGGCACCGATTTCAAGCCCTTCGTAGGCGCCATGGTTCATCAGGATATTGCCCGCCTGAACCACATCCCCGGTGATGGTGCCGGGTGTCAGATTGGAAGGGCCAGACCAGAACATCGGGTCGATGGCGATCGCACGAATGGTTTTGCCCTGTGAGTCCAGCGTGATGTCTGCGCGGTTGATCAGCGAGCCTTGAATGTTGGTGTTCACAAAGCCGAGACCGGCGGGATCAGTGGTGCTGGAATCGACCACCCGGGAAAACTTGCCGTTAATGGTGACCGGCTCGTTGAACGTCTCATTGGCCCAAATATTCTTGCCCTGACCCAGGTCGAACTCGACTGCCAGCACCTGCGTGCTGATTGCGCCGACCACGATTGCCAACAGACTTTTCTGGAACTGCTTGCGCTTCATTTCAAACTCCATGAACTACAGTCAAAGCCGCCAATAGCCCGGCAGCAGTAGGTGTGCTGTACGAAAGGATCAATCGATCCGAATGAGGCTCTCCCGGCGTCCCTGGGAATCGCAGGCGCAAGCCGGTGCACCGCAGGCGGTGGCAGACAGGAGGCCGTAATAGGGAGAGGTTCACATCAATCCTTAATGTCATTTGAAAACGCTGCAGTCCATGCAGCCCGACCGGTTGCGGGTGGGCGGGGTAAAGACATCGAGATAAACAAAATGTTCAAAGTCATTCAACACGCCCCAATCCTGTAGGAGCGAGCTTGCTCGCGAAGACCTCCAACGATAACGCGAGCAACCAGAAACACACGGTGCCTGAGCGTTCACCATCACGCCCGCGCCACCCAACCGCGTTACACCACCATCAGACCTACTTGAGCTCCTTCACCAGATACTGCGCAGAAATCTGCGTAATCCCGGTCAACGCCCGACGCAATGCCTCCGGGTCTGTGCGATAGGTGAGCGGCGTGTAGCCATAAACGTTCTGGCCATTGAATGGCGTCACCGTTTCAAAGGTGCGCCAGATCATTTCATCGCCGCGACTCATCTGCGCCACCACGCTGAGGGTGGGGTAAATCACGCTGCTGAAACCCTGGGTCAGGCGAAAGCCCCACTCGGACACGGTCAACTGGATCTGCGCATCGGCTGGTTCATCGTCGCCCACCACCTTGAGCGTCGAAGTCTTGCCCAGCGCATCGACAAAGCCCTGCTTGAGCAACACGCCTACATCGAGTTTTTCCGCCTCCATCACCGCCAGAATGGCCACCGGCGTCGGCATCTCGGCCAACTGCCCGAGCTTCATGCCGGCGGCAAACCCGGCGCCACTCAACGCTGCAGTGCCCACCTTGGACGCCCCGCTGGCCATGCCGGCCCCCGCGCCCAGCCCGGCACCCAGGGCAGCGCCCCAGGCTTGTTCACGACCGAAGTACACCATGTTCTTTTCCCACTTCACGGGCAGGACGTTGACGGTCTTGATCTGCGCACGGTTTTCGGGAGTGAGGGGGTGGCTGACGCAACCGCCCAGGATGAGGGTGGTGAAGAGGATCAGGAGGAGGTTTTTCACATTGGTCCTTTAATGTTTGGAGTGGGGCTTGTGGATTGGCGTATTAGTGATGCGTTCGCTCGTCGGCAGTATGTCGGCAATGAGTGGGAAGACATTAGGGGTCGTGGTGGCACTCTTCGACGGGGCGGCATTTTGATGCCTTGCGTGGGTTTGGTGGTGCGGCTTATAGTCCGGCGGTCGCTCAAAAGGCGACCGGGTTTGGCGACCCGAAGAACGAGCCCTCAATAATCCAGAGAGCTTAATGATGAATCGATACATGCCCCTAACCGGCCACGACTGCACCATCCCAGCCTTGATCATCGACACCCAGGCACCTCTCGACGTCCTTCACGACGCCGCCGTGCACCGCATTCGGGCCGTCACCCAACTGCTGGAAAATCTGGCCTTTCGCGAACAACTCAGCAGCGATGCCGTAGTGCTTTCAGACTTCGCCCACTTGCTGGCCATTCCGCTGCGCGATGGGTGTGATTTGCTGGATGTCATCAGTCGCAGGCTCAATGCCGATCCGTCCTGAGTGAAAATCGGGCGGCCTTTGTGTCGCCCGCGTTGTGCGTGAGCAATCCAACCAAATAAACCGGTCCACTTTTTTCGTCATTTCACACAGCAAACTTGATCACCAGAAAGATAATAAAGCCCCTCCAGTTTTCCGCAAATGGAAGGAAGACCAAAAAGCGGTTCTGAGGCATAAGAAATAGGCAACTCGGATCTAATCAAACCGGCGAACTCCGAACTTTCCCACGCGGGAGTTACTATACCGCTCCAAAAATTTACGGCCTCTCCCGTTTCAGACAATACAACAGGCTTTAAGTATTCAATTGCAACATTGGAGTCCCAATACAAATAACCGCAATACACAGTGCCATTTTCACCAAAAAAATCAGCTCGAACGATAATCTGAAAGTCTGAGCACGTTTCCTGTTCGACGAGGGGGCGTACAGTTAATTCGACCTCCACGGTGTCGTCCATCGGAAAGAACCAAACGCTATAACTACTAAGATCATCAATCGTCAGCTCACATACTTGTTTATCCGACATAACTCGCCGCGCCCCATGCAATTAAGCACAACAAAATAAGACAGATTTATTTGATACACTTTCCCAGCTAAAATTTAAATAAATCTGTGCCATTTTCTCTCCACCCCCTTATAGCGCCTATAACAAAAGTGGATAAATTTATTTAATATACCTTTCAATTCTAACTTAAATAAATCTGTCCCCTTTTCCCTTCAGCTCGAATTTAAACAAACCCGCCCACTTTTCCTGCTTATCTATTATTAAGATAACCTTTCAAATAATTTTTCTAAAAACTCTAAAAATGAGGAAGCAACAAATGATAATTCTGAATCACTATTTGGTGCAGCTTCATGATGCCACATCACCACGCCTGGATCGTCAGGAAACCGACTTTCACGATAGTCAAAACAGAGCGCGTCTCCATTCCCTAACACTGAGAAGATAATTAAATCTTGAACAAAGCCTTCTGGCGGATAACGGTACTTCATCTCCATTGTCTCAAATGTTCCTTCGATTTCACCGAAAGGCAAAAACATGCCAGCGCTGCTCATAACATCTTCGCCGAGTAGGCGATTATAAAACTTGAAAACAGGCTTATTTAAAATAAACGCGCCATTGAACCCTATTGAAATTTCTTTATATTTTTTTGGAAAAACTATCCCCGCCACTTTTTCAAAAGCGTCGATATCAGCAAAATCACCTTGGCCAAAATAAGAGTTAAAACTTACGCCTGCGATCATTTTATTCCCCTTTACTCATCGATCCCCACCCAACGTGACGTTCACCACTGAAAAACCTCGGAAACCAGTTGCAACTTACAGAGTAAGGGGGATAGATATTATCTAATAGGTCTTGTACTGCCATAACAGATCTAAGTACATTTCCCCCACTCTTTTATTTTCGACAAACAAAGAACTTATCTTCACTGAGATACCCAATACCGCCTAAGCACCAAAATTCAAAATATGAACGAAAGTCAAAATCCAGGTTTATTAAAGGCTGCCCCATATACCAAGCCAAATAATAATCAGCGGCAACTCCGTAAAGGGCCTCAAAAAGTGCATACTCTTGCTCTGTTTTTAGCAACCTGCAATCCCTGACCTGATCCCCCACCAGTTCAAGTATCCAATTGCTGGGAATGTCTAATTTATCATAATCGTTAAATTGATCTTTGCTTCCATACAACAATTTTGCACGTTGGCATATCCCGTACAACTCGTCGTCTCCAAGAGACTTACAGAAACTTGCCTGAGCTTGCAACCAGAGTTTTGCCTTTTGCATCAATTCAAAGTCGCTAGATTCAATCGTCGGGCATAGATATAACTTATCTTCAAGCGTACCAGCTTGGATCACCTCATTCACGCGCGATACCAAATTGTCAGCTTGAGGAAAATAGCTTAACGCTTCAGTAATTTCAGCTAGAGAAGAATGCACTTTGAACAGCGCTAAAAAGTGCGACTTATCGAAGTAAGTTCTTCCCTCACAAAAAGCGCACCAGTCATTTAAAAGGGTAGGCATTAATTTCTTCCTCTTGGTAAATCCGGCAAAAGAGAAGGATCGATTTTCCATCGATCACGCAATGCCGTTACGCCCTTATTAAATTCGTTTAGGGACTTACTGTTATCAATAACAGCTTTTAGCTCATTGTGGAAAGCACCTGAAGCATTCCCACCGTGACCACCTGGTACCCCATCAATAGGGTTGACCCATGTCAATTCGGATGTTTTTGTTCTGAAACGCTGAATTTCACTCATCGGCACCCCCCATTGTTTGAATTCAGGAGCGCGACAAACCATACACCATTCATGCAAACCCCCTGGCTGACGAATTCTCGCCTCAATTGCCTCTCGGGTAGCCCTATTTTCCCAAAGCACGTCTAGCTCTGCTGGCGACAGGTCGTCAAACCAACGTGTGAAAGCGCCGTTACGAACGCTAGGCACTTTGCCGTCAGGCACAAGCTCTTGAAACGTCCGGTCAGTGTGGCTTTCGCTTACAGGCGATCCGGCAGAAGGCACCTCATGAATCGAACAGCTCCCCGCATTACAGGTATAACAAGGCCCAACGTTATGTACCCAAGTACTTAGCTTGCCAACATAGAACGTATGTCCAATATCCACCGTCAGGTTGTACGTTTTACCCTGCGACTGCAGCAGCTTTATTGATACAACGGAGATCGAAGCATCTTGCGTCGCTCCGTCCCCCAACGACTGCAGTTGATCACCCGGCTTGAGCTCTATAAGTGGCACAAAGCCTTTGCGCGCAGGGACATAGAACGGATGACCCGGCGTCACTTGCAAAGTCTCAGTGGTACCTTCATCGGCACTGCCGTTCTTCACAAGCGTCAACTGATAGATCGGCTGATCCGTGCGAATGTGGGTTGCTGAGACCTTCGAGGCGAACGGCTCACCACCTTCTTCAGGTTTGGTCCAGACGACATCGCCCACCCTGAGCGCGTCAATGGCTCGTTCACCATCAGGGGTGGCGACCATAGTCCCGGCTGCAAAACAGCATGGGCTATAGCCTGCTAATTTGGCCTGTGCTTGGTTGGCAAACTGTTCAGTCCCCTTACCCGCCGCCGCATCCAAGCCTTTACCAGCTGCTGACTCAAGGCCCTTTCCGGCAACAGTCTCTGCAGCCTTGCCAGCGATAGCCTCCGTACCTTTAACCGCTAATGCGTCGCGCGCTGCCAACTCTTTGATTGCGCTTAACAATGCTCCCTTGCCTACTCCACCTATGGGCATAAGCTCAGCAAGCAGCTTGAGATCAATATCTGAATTAATGCCACCACTTGCCAAAACACGTAGCCGGTCTATTTGCTCTGCTTGGGAGGCGGCGTCAGAACTGAGCGCGGCGATCTCAGGGAGTTTCGTGATAGCCGTACGCTCTCCGTATTGCTCGGACCACGCATCAGGCACAACACCCATGCCACCAGGTTCGTTGTTGTAGGTTGTGTTACTTGAAGGATTGAACAGCAGCGAATCCTTGTACTGCTTTTCTGTGGACTTGAACGCAACGACCTGATCCCCGTTGGCAACAATGGGGCTGCCATCTCCCCAGGTCAGCAGGACTTTCTCGTTTTGCAGCTTGGTGATAACTCCCCGCGCAACAGTCAGGTCGTCACCTAATGCTTGCCCTTCAGGGTTAGAAGGACCGTAACCAGCCAGAATCCCTTGAAGCTCATTGTTGGTTTTCTGATCGACCTCGCCTCCGGCAACAAACGTTAGGAGCGCATCCCACTCAAAACCAGATCGGCTTTGACCTTTGGTGGCATCTAAACTCTTGGCCTCTTGAGCCAGTCGTTTCTCTTCTTGAACGTGCAACTTGCGGTTGTATGACTGTGCATTCCCGGCGATTTCCGAGCCCATGGCGACATCGCCATCAACACTCGCGGCAGCGACCAATCCCACCAGCTTCGAAGCCGCATTGACCAGACGATCGTGTTCCGCTGGATCATTGCCACTGAGCAAAGGCGACTTATCCAACGCCACAATAAGGGCTTCGTTAGCACCCGCAGCAATCGCTCCCGTTTTAAAGTCGCCGCCCATTGCTTCTGAAAGCAAACCACCTACAACAGCATGCAGTGCAGTTTTGCTAAGGCCGCTGTCTTGAAGTTTGAAGGCATTACCAAAATCACCAACGCCGGTGAACGCGGTCGCCTGCATTACATCGAAAAGGCTGCCCTTCATTGCATCCTTGAAGCTGCCTTGTCCAAGAGCTTCAGAGAGCGTTCCGCGTACGGCACCGCCAGCCAATTGAATCGTTCCAAAACGGCCAATCGCTGCGGGGTCATTCCAATGGGGTACGACGCTTGGTCCACTTACCTTGTTAGTTACAGGGTCGCTCTGCGCGCCAAACCAATTGCCACTGGCGTAATTCACAAAGCCCGCAGAAGCGCCCGCAATCAGTGACTGCTTCAAGCTGTCGCTGCTGAAGGTTTCCTTGAATGCGGCCCCCAAGTTGCCTTTATTGTTTATGGTGCTGACGACGCCGGTACTGGCAAGCGAGGTCAACGAGGCAGTCGCGATGACGTTGCCCAACCCTGCTGCAGTTCCTGCGACTGCTGCGGTGGTCGACGTCGCAGCGGTAGCGGCTGTCGCGGCAGCCATAGTAGAGCCGGCCCCTACAGCGCTACCTGCCGAAGCAGCTAGCGCACTGGCCGCTCCCGCCGTCAACACGGTGACAACGATAATAATTGCCAGCATTGCGCCTTGGCCGAGGCTGGAGTGGCTGTATTTAAAGGAGTCGTGCAACTCCTTCACATGCCGCCAATCCACATCCCCACGCTTCTCGGCTTCTTTCAACCAAGCCAACTGTGGGTCTGCTTTGACCATCACATCAATCGTCTGGCTAACCGTGTTCTGATCGATCTGTTTAATGTCGATCTTCAGCCCGTTGACCGCCTTGATCGCCAATTCACCCTGTGCCTTCAACTCACTCTGACGCAACGTCTCGTCGGTATTCCCCTTGCCCTTGGCGCTGGTCCAAGCCAGATCACCTTTGCTTTTCTCGTGACTCTCCTGGTGCAGGTCTTTGACTGCCTCGAACGTCACTGCACCACCACTGGTGATGGCCAGGTCCTTACCACTCTCAAGCTTGGCCCGCTGATACAGCTGATCACCGCCACTGACCAGCGACAGATCACCACCAGTCTTGATCTCAGTCCCCACATTCGTAACGCGGGTCACCTCATCGCGCTTGGTCTTCTTCGCGCCCCAGCCACCCTTCTCCTTCATGTCGTAAAGGCTGTAAGTGCTGTTCTGCGCCGCCAACAAACTCAACTTATCCCCGCTATACAGATAAGCCTCATTCCCCGCACTGATCCTGCTCGCCACAATCGTGGTATCACGCCCGGCCTGGCTGACAAAATCCCCACCCGCCGTCAGTACACTCGCCACCTGGGTGGTCTGGTCGTCCGAGGTCTTGATGCGTTTTTTGCCGTGCTTTTCCTTGCCTTCGACGTTGTGCATGTCGCTGACCGAGGCGACGTTGAGGTCGCGGCCGGCAGCGATGTTGAGGTCTTTGCCGGCGGTGGCGGTGCTGCCGATGATGTTGACGTCTTGCCCGGCCTGCAGGTTGAGGTTGCCGCCCGCCGTGACACTGGCGGCGAGGTTTTTGACGTCGGTGGTGATGCTGGATTTCTCGCCGTCGTCGCGGGTCTCGTGTTTGACGCGGGTGTCGCTGGCGGCGATGAGGTTGAGGTCGCGGCCGGCGGTAAGGTTGGCGTCGTTGCCCGCTGTCAGCGCGCCTCGGTTGGTGAGGTCGCGGCCGGCGTCGATGGCGAGGTTTTCGCGGGCGACGATGGTGCCGGCGCTGGTGTCGGTGAGGGTGCGCATGCCGACGCCGTCACGCACCTGGATGGCGGTGGTGTCGTTGGTGACGTCGCCTTTGAGCGCTGTGAGGCTGACTTGCTTACCTCGAATTTCGCCGGCCATGGCATTACGGATGCTGTCCTGGGCCAGCAGGCTCAGGTTGTTGCCGGCCTCGACCAGGCCGCCGGTGTAGATACTGCCGCTGCTGATGGCGGTAAGGTTGTTGCTGGCGCGCAGGGTGCCGACGTTGATCAGGTCGCCGCCGGTGACGAGGTTGAGGTCGCGGCCCTGGATCAGGCTGTTGCCGCGCACGTTGCGCGATTCGGCCTGGGCCAGGTAGAGCACCGGCACGAGGACGGTCTGGCCGTCGATGACGCGGTTTTCCATCCACACGATGTCGTGGGTCAGGGCGCCGACTTGCTGGCCGGTGAGGGCCACGCCGAGGCTCAGGCGCAGGGCGTCTTTGCTGGCCAGCGCGTTGTCCATCAGATAGCGGAACTGGTCGGCGTCGCTGTACAGGCCGCCGGCGAGGAAGCGTTGGCCGGTTTGCGCGAGGACGGCGTCGCGGATCAGGCGGGTTTCGTACTGGCCGTCACCGAGGCGGCGCCAGGCGTTGTCGGCGTTGAAGCCGAGTTTGCCGAGCATGTAGTCGGAGCTGAAGAAACCGGACACCGAGGTGAATTCGGGGTTGGTCTCGATCAGGTAATGGCTGGTGGGGTCGGCGTTTTTGACGAACAGGCCGTACTCGCCCTTGGGCAGTTGGAAGGTGGGCGAGGTGGTGGGGTCGACCGGGGCGAAGGCGGTGCCGGTGTAGTCCACCGGTACGAAGCCGCCGCCGGGGGCCACGCCCACGACGGGCAAGACGCTGCCGGGGGCCTGGGCGCTCGGGTCGTTGGCGTGTTTGCTCAGGTTGATGTTGATGCCGCCGACGGGGATGCCGGTCTGGTCGTCGCCGAGGGTGCCGGTCAACTGGGCCAGGGTGTTGTTGTGCAGCGTGCCGTTTTGCAGGGTGCGGGCGACGTTGAGGTTGACCGTGCCGCCCGCCTGCAGGGTGGCGTCGTAGCCGGGGCCGCCGTTGCTGGTCCAGGTGGTGACGTCGCTTGAGTGGACGAAAGGCCGGCTATTGGGCGAACGGTTTTTCAGTTCTTCGAAGCGCGCCTTATCGAAATTGCCCGCCGCCGTGGCCGCATTGAACGCGGGAACGTCGACATAGCGCATGCGCTCAAACAAATCGTCGGGAACGTGCCCCGGCGTGTTGACGACAATCTTGCGCTGCCCCGTGCGCGTGGCGGCGCCCTGGTTGAGCAGGTCACCGGCGGTGATGCTCAGGTCGCCATTGGCGGCCATCAGGCTGTAGCGGTTCTGCACATTGTCGCCTTGCAGCAGCATGTTTTTGCCGGCCACCAGGCGCGCCGATACTGAGTCCTTGGTCGCCGCCTCAAGGTACGTTTCGTAGATGGTGATCTCGCCACGCTCCCAGTCGTCTTTCTCGCCGCAGTGTTGCGAACAAACCCAATACAAGCTACCGGTGGTGAGCGTCTGCCCGAGTTCGAATTCGTCCTTGGCGTTTTCGATAAAGCCTGCATTGATGCCGATGGAGCCTTCGCTTTCCACGGTGCCGGAACGGTTGCTGAACAGCACGGCACGCCCGCCATCCCGCGCGGCGAAGCTCAAGTTACCTTTGCTGTAGACGTTGCCATAGCTGTTGCTGAAGCCATTGCTGCGCAAGGTCATGTCGCCGCCGCTGAACAGCAGCGAATCGGCGGCATTGGTGATGCCGTTGACCGCCGTGAGGTTCACCGCGCCCTGGGCACCGAGGGTGCCACGGTTGTTGATTTGCGCGGCGGCGATATCCAGTTGCTGGCGGGCGGTGAGGAAGCCGAGATTGTCCAGAGTGCCGCCCAGGGTCAGGCGGGTATTGGTGGCGGCCAGACGGCCGCCGTTCTGGCTGAGGTTGTTGGCGGCGACGGTGAGTGTTTGCAGGGCCGAGACGCGGCCGCTGTTACTCATATCGCCGGTGGTGATGCTGATGTCACCGTCGCTGAGCAGTTCGCCGCCGTTGTCCAGGCTGGCCACATTGAGGATCAAGCCCTTGGCGCTGGCCATGCGGTCGCCGGCCTTGAGGGCCAGTGCCTGGTCGCTCTTGTAGGTGAGCACGTCGTTGAGTTGCACGCGGCCCAGGCCGTCGACGTTGCCGAACGCCCAGTCGGCGCTGCCCATGCCCTGGATATTGCCCTGGCCGCCGGAGAGGCTGGCGGTGTTGAGGTGGAACAGGCCGGTGCCGGCGTGTTGCAGCATGCCGTTCTGGTTGTTGAGGCTGGCGGCGTCGAGGCTGAAGGCCTGGCTGCCGAATTCCAGGGTGCCGTTCTGGTTGTTCAACGCACCGCTGAGGTTGACGCTGCTGCTGGCGCCGCCCAGCGCACGCAGTTGCCCGTTGGCGCTGTTATCCAGGTTGCCGCCGGTGAGGGTCAGGCCCTGGTTGGCCTCGATCAGGCCGCCCTGGTTGGTGAGGGTGTCGCGTGAGTTCAGGCTGATCTGATTGCCGCTGACCTGGCCGCCCGCACTGTTGTCGAGGGTCGCGCCGCTGACGGTCACGTGTTCTTTGCCGAACAGTTTGCCGCCACGGTTGGCCAGGGCTTCGACGGTCAGTTGCAGGTTGCCGACCAGGCTTGCCATCAGGCCGCCGCTGCCGTTATCGACGCTGTTGGCGGTGACGCTCAGGCTGTCGCCCTGCACGGTGCCGCCCTGGTTGTGCAGGCGGGTGGTGGTGAGCACGGTGGGGGCGCCGCTGCTGAGGATCAGGCCCTTGCGGTTGCTCAGGTCCTGGCCGCTGTAGGTCACGCCTTCGGCGCCGGCCAGCAGCTGGCCGTTGTCGTTGTTCAACTGCTGCGCGGCGATGTCCAGGCGCTTGCCGCGCAGGGTGCCGCCGTCGTTGTTGAGGGAGGTGAGTTGCTTGACCAGCACGCTGCGTTCGCCCGCGTCGATCTGGCCGCCGGCGTTGGTGAGCAGGTCGCTGACCTTGAGCACCACGTCGCCGCCGTCGCTGACCAGCGCGCCTTTGTTGCTGTTGGTGAAGGTCTGCGCGGTGACGTCGACGGTCTGGCCCAGCAGGATGCCGGCGCTGTTGTCGAAGCGCTCGCCCTGCAGTTGCAGCAGGCCTTCACTCTGGATGCGGCCCTGGGCATTGAGCAACTGGCCCGGGCCCTTGAGCAGCAGGCTTACGCCCTGGGCGCCACCGGCGAGCAGGCCGGCGTTGCGGTTGTCGAGGCCGGAAGCGCGTACGTCGAGGCGGTCGCCCAACACGCGCCCGGCGCGGTTGTCGATGTCGCCGCCAGCCACATCGAGCAGCAGTTGCTTGCCGACGATCACGCCGCCCTGGTTATCCAGGTTGGCGGCGTGCAGTTCGATATCGCCCTGCCCGGCCTGCAGGCGGCCCTGGGCGTTGTTGAGCTGTTGCGCCGCGGTCAGCGTGAGCTTGCCGGTGTCGGCGCTCAGTACGCCGCCTGCGTTGCTGCCGAGGGTGCCGGCTGTAACGTTTAGATCGGTGCTGGCCTGGGCGAAACCCTGGTTGTTGTTGAAGGTGTTGGCGACGCTCAGGTTGAGCGCGCCGCCGTCGGCCTGGATCAGGCCCTTGAGGCTGTTGTCGAGGTCGCTGGCATTGACGGTCGCGGTTTTGGCTACCAGTACGCCGTTCTGGTTGTTCAGGTTGCCGGCGTTGACGCTCAGGTCGTTGGCGATGACTTGCCCGCCGCTGTTGTTCAGGTCGGCGCTGGTCAGCGCGAGACTGCCGCCGGCCATTTCGATACGGCCCTGGCGGTTGTCCAGGGAGGCGCTGTTGAGCGTGGCGGCCTGGCCTTCGCCGAAGCGGATCAGGCCACCGAGGTTGACGATGGCCGGTGAGCTGATCACTAGGCTCTGCTCGCCGAACAGGCGTGCGGTGGCGCCCTGGTTGGTGAGCTTGGCGCTGCTGACCTCGATGTTCTTGGCCTGGATGATCGCGCCCTGGTTGGTCAGCGCTTGCGCGGCGGTAATCGCCAGGCCTCGGCTGGCCAGCAGGCTGCCGCTGGTGGTGACGGTTTGCGCGTTCACCACCAGGTCGCCGGTGGTGTTGCGGGTGTTATCGGCGGCGACGCCGGCTTCGATGATGCCGGGGTTGTTCACGCTGGCCGCATTGATCTCGATGCGCTGGCCGGCGGCAATGCTCTTGCGGTTGACCAGGTCCTGGGCGCTGCTCAGTCGCACGTTGCCGTTGGCGTAGACCTTGTCGGTGAGGTCGACCGTCTGCGCGCTGACCTTGACGTTACCGGTGGCCGCCGCCTGCGCCATGCTCAGGCGCCCGTTGGCGTCGAGCTGGATATCGCCACCACTGGCGGCGAGCGTACCGTCGAGCTTCACGCCCACACCGGCCTCGGTGCCCACCAGCTTGATCGCGCCGGCGTACATGCCGCCCAGGGCCGACGAGTCGATCGCCAGCTCGGGTTTGGCGCTGCCGTCATCGGCGCGAACGGTGGTTTTCAGGCTTTGCGCATCGACGTCGTTACGCCCGGCGATCACGTTGAGTTCGCGGGCGTTGATCTGAGCGTTGATTTTGGCGGAGCGAGTGATGATGTCGAAGCGTTCGACGTTGCTGGCGTTCAAGCCTTCGCCATCGATGGTCACGGCGCCGCCATCGACCTGGTAGCTTTTCAACTGGCCGGTCGGGTCGATGACCGGCTTACCCGTGGTCAGGGTCACGTTGGGCGTATTGATAAAGCCGCAACCGCTGCACGTCACACCGTACGGGTTGGCCACGATGACCTTGGCCGACTGCCCCGCCACTTCGGTATAACCGCGCAACTGACTCGCGCTGCCGCCGTTGACCTCGTTGAGGATGACGTTGGCCGCGCCGCCCTTGAGGTTGGGGTTGCCGACAATGATCCCGCCCAGTTGGGTGTTGACCATAGGGCCGTTGCCATTGTTCAGGATCACGCCGTTGGGGCCGACGTTGTAGTCCTTGAACTGGTTATGAGACAGCCCCGCGCCGTTCGGCGTGGCGATATTCACCACCGGCACACCATTGCCCGCCGCGCCCACCGTGGTACCCGGCGCACTGACCACAATGCCCTCGGCCTGGGCCAGCAACGGCTGCCAGAACAGCGCGTTGGCGAGGATCAACGCCAGCCCGCGCTTGGGCAGGCCGAAGAATGCGTTTCGCGGCTTCAGGGCAGCAGAAGGTTGGCGGGCCAGGAAGGCGAATTGTCGAACATCCATTTTCGTAGTCTCGTTGCAGCGGGCATTAAGGACATGCGGCAGTAACCGGCGCTGGGGGCTGCCTCATTACTGCCGACATGCGATCGTCAGGCGGGCGGGAAATAGAACGTCAGTTCTTATTTCCATATCGAGAAAATGCCATTACTTAGCCATCAGATCGCCGAATAAGTTAGTACAAGGAACGGGGGAAAAGTTCGCGAGGGATGTGTGAATTGGATCCCACTTATCGGAATTTAGGGGTGGGGTTGGTTTGAATAGCGTTGGCGCAGCGGGCGAGTGAGATTGACTCAGTTGCTGCCACGTCAGTGGAGGCCTACCTGAGCTCGGGAGAAGCGGCCGAAGCTCAGGGAGGATATCTATTGTTTCGCGCAACTAGTCGGTGGGACTTCTGCGACAGGGCCGGGCGTCTCTAAACTGGAGTGCTCTCATTGTGGCGACTAGGCCTGGACTACTGGCGATTCTGCACAGATTTTGGAGGACGAGGATACTTGGAAATATTGGAGCGGGCTCTGCGTGATGAGGTGCGCCATCAAGCGCAGAGCTTAGGGTGAATTTGTGGAGACTCCTCAGGGTCTGGCCCTTACTCCCCCAAAAACACCGGCGCAAGGCCGGTGTTGAGAATGTCAGATGAAGTTGAAACTTCAACAACTCACCAGACCTCATGAGTCTCAGCTCTGTAATTATTTTCAATACGCTCAACAAGCAATGGCGCACTGATAATTCCTCTTGTGGAGTGCCTCAGCTCTTCCGAGCTAATCTCTCTCTCCAGCCGAAGTGCTTCGCTTCCATTCCACAGCCAAATAGAGCCTCCCGGCCCGCCATTCCTGGAACGGAACGTAGGAAACACTTGTAACCTTTCGGGAACCGGAACATTTGCCACAACGGATAGAAGGCCTTGATTTACCGCACTTTGAACAACAAAAAATGCGGAAAATTGTGGTTCACCATCAACTACAACCGAAAAATCTTTTGGTTGTTCATTATGAAACCCTGGGAAAACACGAATTAAAAAACCAAATTCCGGATGTTTATGAGTAACTTGCGCATATGCGACACCCTGCGAGGTTAACACCTGCAAAATGTCGCCCAGCTTTACTTTCTTAGCCATTTAAAATCCTTCATATCCAGCTTTTTTCGATGGTAAGGATCCGCCTTCATCTCGTCCGTAATCTTGGTAAGGCTAGTCGGCTTAGGAACTTCACCTGCGCCTTTTGAACCAACAAATCAACCTTGTCTTTTTAACTTGCTCGTCACATATTGTTCTAGATATTCTTCTAAAGGCTTGGCAGTCCCTAGAACATGAAGCTCTCCTGTTTCCTTATCAATTAGGAACGGTCCATTTCCAGCCAGCTGAGCCGAAAAACTCCCTGTCTCTAAATATTCTTTAGATTGATAGCAAAAGAACCATCCATCAGAAAACTCTCCCTCATGCGTTAACTGCAGAGGAATATCTGAGTCTTTTAAATACGCATTAGCTCGTTCCAGCGCACTCTCATAGGTAATCATTAATTAGTTCTCAGCAACTGTAGCGTCTTAAAATTATTCATATTAGCTGGCTTCCCAGTCTGCCCATCTAGATATCGGACAACCCCATTCTGATTAACCACGTTGAAAACATGGCCTGGCTGACCTGGACCATAGGAACCGAACACAATCCCGCGCGCGCCGTCCCCGCCACCGAGCATGTGTTGAGTAATAGTCTCGGTTGAAGATACACCGCTAAACTTAGCGCCATATTGCTTCTCCAGCACTGTCAACGGAACACCCTTGGTGGAATTTATCGGCAATGCAGATGCTGGGTTACCTGCAAGTGTTGCATCAGTAGCAATCGAACAATTAACACGCCCCACCGCCAGCCATCGCGGCACCAAAAGGCACCTCTGCTGCTGCTATGGTCAGTTCGGTACAAGCTACTGGGTTCATCCCGCAGGCATTTAACAGGGCTGGACCAAGCAACATGCCTCCTGCCACTGTTCCGATTACAACAGCACCACCCGCCAACGTATAAGCAAGGCTTTCACGGCGCTCGGCATACATTTGCGCCGAGCACGCCTCTGCGCTCAGCCCTGCACAGTTTTGCTCCTTGTAGTGCTCGTTTTCAGCGTTGATGCGCTCTTCGGCTTTTTGTTCAAGCGTCTTACCCTCAGTTAATGCAATGGCAATATCAGCCACTGAGTTGTTCTCAACCGCATTGTTGCCAGCCTTTGCACCGGCAAGTGCACCGCTCAGGTCACCTCCTGCAAGTCCGCCTGCCAAGCCCGATGCCAATGTCGAAAGCGCCGATACTGTCTGTTTCTGCTTCTCGCTCAAATTCTCGGTTTTAATACCCGGATACAACTGCGCCGCAATCAACTCCCCCGTGCCAGCTCCTGCGGCGCCGGCTACCGCCGAGTTCCCTTGGGCCTGTGCAACTACAGCACCCAATACCACGTGGGCCATGATTCGGGCGGTATCGTTGTCCTGCGCTGACTGCTTGATGATGTTCGCCAGATAGGGCGCCGACGCGCCTGCGAGGGCGGAGCCGATGTCCCCGCCTGCCAGTCCTTGCAAAGCTGCCGTCACCGCTTGAGCGGCACGTTGATAATCGCCCCCCGTTTCGTACGGCTGCATCACCGTACGGGTCACCTGTGCGGCGATCTCTTTATCCGTCGGCTGGGTATTGCCCTCACGGATAAGTTTGTCTCGCGCAGCCGCTATCGCTTCGGGATCTTTTTGAGCATTGGCCGCGTTAATGGCACCTTGAGTGCGTGTGATATCCGCCGCTTGAGTGCCAATATCCGCAATCAACTGCACCTGCCGCAGCCGTTTCTGCTCTTTCTCCTTATCGAAGATGGGGCTGATGGCGCCGTTGGCGTGTTCAACATCGTGGCTCAGCGTTGCCACGTCCTGCTGCTGTTTGGCAGGGTCGCGGATGTTGAGGGTGCCGTTGGAAATGGCCGAGGACGTGGTGCCGCTGTCGCTGTCGCCGTGGTTGAATCCGACCAAGCTGCCGGTGGGCATATTGCTGATGAACGCGTTGGTGCCATCGCTGCCACTGCTGACGCTGGCGCTCTGCAACTGGCTTGTGTAGTCAGCCTTGTTCTTTAAAACGCTCCAGCCCAGCGTACCGGTGTTCAGGCGGTTTTTGTCCGGCGTAGCCGTGCTGGCGATCACGCTGCCATCGAGTTGGGTATGGTTGCCCACGTCAATCTGGTAGCCGCCCTTGCCGCCGAACAGGCCGGTTTGCTCCTGCACACTCTGGTATTTGGAGTCGATCTTGCTTTTGCTGATGCTCAGGTTTGCGCTGGCGCCGCTGCCGATGATGGCGAAACTGACGCCTCCACTGACATCCGTTTGCTTGGACTTGTAGTTATCGGTGTCCTGCAGGCTTTGCAGCGTGAGGTCGCGACCCACGGTGGCGGTGATTTTGTCTGCGCTGACTTGCGCGCCTTTGAGGGCAGTGTCTCGTCCACTGATCAGGCTGACCTGTTTGCCGGCGTCCAACAAAATAGGGGGCTGAGCACTATTCTTCTACAAAAAATAAATCATATTTTTAAAGAGCAACTT
>NZ_CVTK01000004.1:0-249 GCF_900004785.1 Pseudomonas sp. 28 E 9
GTTAAGAGAACTCACAAATTTTACCTTAGCCTGATCCGTTACCAGTGAAAGTAACGTTCAGTCTATCTTTCTATCACATACCCAAATTTTTAAAGAACGATCTAATCAAAGACTAGAAATCAATATTCACTTCAGAATATTCATTTCTAAACTCTAACAGCAGAAGCAGTTAATGGTGGAGCCAAACGGGATCGAACCGTTGACCTCCTGCGTGCAAGGCAGGCGCTCTCCCAGCTGAGCTATGGCCCC
>NZ_CVTK01000008.1:0-123308 GCF_900004785.1 Pseudomonas sp. 28 E 9
CCCCATGATGGATTGGAACAGTTAAACCTGTAGGCCACGTACTCCTTACTCTACAGAGCCGATCTACACGCTGCGTACCACTTTTGTACCATCCTTAATTCAACTCAGTCGCGCCCTCCCCTTAAGACAGGCGGCAACTGCCCTTCGGGAACCTGTCAGATACATCAAGTCCCTAGGGGGGTTCACTGGCCCCCACAATCCGCCATTTATCTCCGAGTCTCGGTCTCAGTCGTCGGAGGCGATCAGAGAAAATTCTCACCGCTTCGCTCGACATCGGCGAACTACAGGTGCCATAGAGTAGGTCTGCAAAGCAGAGAGCACCGCAAGCGAGAATTCCCTTTCAAGGGGAGGACATGGCAACCTAAAGTCCTTACGCATTGGCATCAAGACTCAGATGATGGATCAGCTGTAGCATGCGAAGGGTTGGCCGATGAGGCACATGCACACCCTTTCCCGCGCGGGTGTGAGGAATTTTAGGTTTGACGCGGAAGCGGTCGTGTACAATGATCTGTTGAATGAGGTGGATGGGCCAAGCTGCTGAGGCTGTGGCTTTGACATCCTGGCCTACTAATATTTCGTTCTTATAAAGGTTTGTTATGGCTGATCTGACAAAGGCTTATATATCTCAAGCCATATTTATATCCTCAACATCGCACAATGACCGGGTCAGATACCGGCAAGAAGATGCAGAGAATATTTTTGGCTCGCTCTTTGGGTCGCAGTCTCAACAGACTAATATTCCTGATGAACTAGATGCATCCGCTCCTAGATTGATTTTTCAAAGCGCTCACAAACAATTTCTGATTAGTAAAAATTCTGCCCAACTGGTTTTAGGTTTTCAGAATGCCGACAAACCGCTAAAAACGCAGACCGACGTAATTAGAGAAAATGTTTTAAAAGTAGCAAAAAAAGTTTATGAGTTTGGAGAGGTAACAGGAGAATTAGGGTTAGTGGTGACGTTTAATTTGCCACGCACGGAGCCGAGAACCGAGCTCAGCAAAAAAATATATGATAAATTTTTGCGTACCCCTGCATATGGCACCCTGGCAAGCTCCAGCTTTAAAGTTGGGTTCGAAACAGAGCAGAAACTTTATCTAAACCTCGAAGTAGATGTTTATGAAATGCGGAGGGGGGTCTTTAATAAGACCCACGTTGACGTTCAAAATATCGACTTCAGCAAACTGGAAGTGCAAGAAACTGGATTCTCATTTAAAGTTGACATCAACAACAAACCGCGATTTGGCTCGCACGAATCTTACATTACTGAGGTTGAGTTAGTTATGCGCTCACTGGACGAGTTCATATCAACCCGACTTGAAGACCACGTTAAACTCTAACATTCATTAAGGATAAGACAATGGAAGATTTTAAATTGTTCGACGTGAGTGACCTTACTAGAACTACAGTAAACCCAACGATAAGTGATCATTCCGCCTTCGACTTTGTAGCTAGAGTGAAAGGTTCCACGACGTCCAATTTTGCATCAGTTTCAATTATTGAAACAGACTCACTAATACAAAAATTCTCGCAGTATGCATTAAATACAGCTAGAGACATCAGCGTTTTGAAAGGCGTCGTTAACTGGCAGCATAAAGTCATTGACTACAACTCTAGCTACGCGGCACTACTTATGGAACAGATTGATGAAGAGGAATTTGAACGCGTCGCGGTAGAGTTTGCGGAGACGCAGGTTGATTATTCTTCCGGCGATTTAGCAGACTGTATTGAACGAGTACATAATCTGACTGGTATCGAATATACTGTAATGGATTATGCTAATATGTTTGGCTGCGGAGAGGAAGCTATCGAAGGCGCTATACTGAACGTTGCGGCAGACTCCTTGGCTATGCGCTTATGGAGTGAGGGTAAGGAAGAATGAAGTCTGTGATCATAGGTTCTTCTGTGGAAGGTATATCTATAGAAGTTCAATGCCGAAAGTACCATCAACTTCTCCCCTTAAAGAATGCTTTGCTAAATCGCATTGTATATCCGTTCAAGCTGAGCATATTTGGTAGAGTGACAATTCTCAAGCCGCTTGAGGAAGGAATGTTGCCTATAGATAAAAACTCTTTGGTCAATATCGGAGATGAGATCAAAGGTGAATCGATAGCAGGACATTGCGAAAGAGCACTTCCCAAGCCCGAGGTAAAGAAAGGCTCTGGCAGTCACAAAGCAAGCTTTATTAAAACTCGCGGTCATTCTTACGCACGTGTCGACATAGGCATCAGGGAAGTTTTACAGGCGAAAGATTCTGTTTGAATTTTTGCCATTATATCAGAAGGCGACAAGTTTCTTAGAAGACGGCGTCAACCACAGGAAAGATTCTCTCGATAGGTATGTGTTCCGAATTATGAATAGCCTCAATTATATTGAGTACCCACAATTCGCTCAAGAGGAACACAAGAAATATGATTGAATGCTTGTTGCTGACCACGCCTAAATTAATTGGCAATATTCACGCATAATAAGTAAACATCAAGATTTGGACCTCTTTTCGGTGGACGCTTCCGAACTCAGACTCCGCGTAGCAGGCTCTAGAAGCGTTTACCAAGCACTGATGGGCCTTATCGGGCATATTTTTTTCAAAGACCTGCCCATAGCTGCCTCCTACCTCCAGGTAATTTCCGCATTCCCCCAGAGTTATGCCAAGGATCGCTCGCGCCGCTGGGCAACGGTTTCCTGTGTTGCTTAAGTCCACCGCGGGTGTTCAATTATCTGAGACATGTGCGATGGCTTTGGTTCTGAGTCGAATCAGATTCGACTCCGATAAGCTCGCCATTTTCTGATCGGCAAGCGCGGTGAGCATTTCCCGCTATACGACCTGCGCGCCGCCCTGGATACGCTTTGTGCGATAACGTCATGCCCCCCTGCGCTGGGTAGCGCTATAGCGCTTTTCGTTAGTGAATGTCGCTTCAAGCCCAACAAACAATGCCAATGGCAACCATTCGACGCCGTGTAGGTGAAAGCGTGTGCATGTAGACGTAAAAGTTGTGAGCGCAGCGCAATGTAGTAAGCAGCTTCAAAAGCGCCTCGCCCAAGGCACATCTCGCGTTTTCATGTTGACCCATGGGAAAGAGGTTAGGAAGGTTAGTTTTTTGCTGGATTTCATGGAGGCCTTGTTTATTACGGGTTTTCGAAGGGGTGGCAAGGTTAGCTTTTTGGTTAGATCTGGTTATTTCGTAACCTTTATTACTGTTAAATATTAAATATATTAATTCCTTTAAAAACAAAAAGTTACGAATTACTAACCTTTAACCTAACCCAACCTAACCCACCGAAGTTAGGTCTCGAGCCCAACAAACACGGGCCTTCCAAGTCACAACCCCCCCCCCCAAAAAAAACTAACCTTTTTCCCGAGGCACCTACTGAATTCAGCTTTGTGTGCGTGCATATAAGCATTGCCAAAACACGCACCTTCGCAGGGTTCCGCAGGTTTCTGCCCCCTCTGAAACGCCAAGCAAGCGCCCAGCCTACGCCGCCGCGAGTGGTACGCAGGTATGCGGAAAAAACGACCCATTTAGCCCGCAGGCGAGGTGGGGGGACGACGGCGCGCGCCAGGTGCAGACCATCCTAACGACCGCGTGTAGCACGTCACTCCCCCGCAGACTTGTGGCACGCCACACCCCCGCACCGTGGGCGTGCGCATCCGGCCGGTGACGTGCCCTGACGCCGCCGAGCCACGACACGCCGGCCAACGGGTCAAGGCCCCGTATTTACTGGTTGAAGCCCTGCTTTCGATTGCCGTGCCGTCACCAAAATGCTATGTTGGAATGGGTTTTTTCACGTCATAGAAGCGCAAACTTTCATCCTCCCCCCGCTCACTTTTTTCCCCCCAGTCCGCCTCAGTGCCTACAGCTCGTCGCCTCAAATCGCGTACGTTGCAAACGTCGATTACTGTATGCGCATACAGTATTAATAAGCAGTCAATCGCATGACCCCCTTAGAACTCAAAACGGCTTGGCTCGCCAATTGGCGTCTGATGCTTGACGACGGTCTTAGCCGGATGAATAACCCCGAGGCTCACAGATCTATGTGCCGGTGGGTAACCCGCGACATGCTGGAGGCAGGGGTGATTGATCAAATGGAAAAGATGGAAATGGACGAGTTGGCTGACGCGGCCTATTGGCATGCCGTCGAAGAACTGGCTACCGACGCTGAAGAATACATGTTTGGTGGACACTACGATGTAGTGCGCAGAGCCGGATCGGAGTGCATTGGGCGGATAATGTCCAACACGTACTATTCAGTAACTGACCCAGGTGCGTCTGGGTTTGATGGAAAGCTGGTTGCCACCAACCGTGACCGTCGCCTGGAATTCCGCAACAGCAATAAAGCCTGGGCTTTAGAGGGGCTGCTGCTGATCGCACCATCCGGTGAGCTGTACGACTTGGTGCAGACTGCTCAAATTATCAATGGGAAGGTTTATCCAATCATCTGCGACGCGGACACCTATCGGGCGCTGGTAGATTGCGCCCAGGTCGCCTTGGAGGAGCATGATTTTGAAAGTTACCGCAAGGCCAGGCCCCTACTGCAATGCGCCCAATTCACCAAGTGCACCGCTTGTCTGGACCACTTCGGGCTGCGGGAAGACTGCCTGAAATGTTCAGGTCAGGGCTTTGTCCCTAAATCCGGCGGTCAGCCAACGTCATCCGCGTAAGCCGAAACCGCCTCGTCGACCAGCTCCCGCCATTCCCCGCAATCGATCACCTTGCGCTCAAGCATGCTGTCAGCCAAGGCCAGGCGCGTTTCATACCGGTACTCTGGCGACCCAGCTTCAAACTCCGCATCAGTGAGAAGCGCAAACCACGCTTCCATCTCGTTAACCTGCTGTATATCGGTTGTCATGACGAATCTCCCGCCCAGGTGTCTATTGGATAGAGACCGGCCGGGGTACGGCTGTTCACCAGGACCGACGGGCGGAAAAAATATGTGCGGAAGGCTCTCGCAGTACAGCGGCATCCACGACTTCGTTGCGGCGTTGAGCATGCCTAACGCGCTGGTTAATTCCGTAGGGGATATGCCGCTTGACCGCTATAACGTCGCTCCTACGACCCAGGTTGCACTACTGCACTTGCAGGGCGATCTGCTGCACGCCGATCCAGTGCGCTGGGGCTGGCGACCGCACTGGGCAAAGGACAGAGCCGCGCCAATCAATGCCCGAGTTGAGAAGGTCGCTCATGGGCCGTTCTTCCGCTCGATCTGGCCGAATCGCGCAATCGCGCCCATAGATAACTGGTTTGAATGGGTCGACGAAGGCGGGCCAAAAAAACAGCCCTACCTGATCCGTAGACGGGACGGCGCGCCGGTGCTATGTGCATCTATCGGCCAGCTACCTGACTCCGATGAGGGGCCAGGCGAGCATGACGGGTTCGTGATTATCACCGCCGACAGTGCCGGCGGCATGGTGGACATTCACGACAGAAGGCCCGTGGTGTTGACCCCGGACCTGGCCCGTGAATGGCTGGACCCGGCAACGCCCAAGGAGCGTGCCGAACAGATGGTGTTGCACCAGGGCGAGCCGTCCGAGTCCTTTGAATGGTTCAAGGTTGACGTCGCTGTGGGCAACGTGAAGAACAAACAGGCCGGTTTGATCCAGCCCTTGAGTTAGAAAAGTCCGCCGAGGGCGTTGGGCTCCCAGTTCATGATCACCAGCTCGCCGCTAACTTCGGCCTTCGCCTGGCGTTGATTGGCCGTGCTGTATCGAATATCCACCGTTTCGAAGTGGAATCCATCAAACACCCGCCTGATATCGGGGTGATCGTTGATGCTCACCATCACCTTGCCCTTGCAACGCCGCATGAACTCGGCCATCCGTTCATAGTTTTCGAAGGGGAAGTCCACGCCGTAGCCGGCGGTCTGCCAATACGGTGGGTCCATGTAATGGAAGGTATGTGGCCGGTCATAGCGCTCGGCGCATTCAAGCCACCCGAGATTCTCCACGTAGGTACCGGACAAGCGCTGCCAAGCTGCAGACAGGTTCTCCTCGATCCTCAGCAGGTTGATGGCTGGCCCCGTCGTTGCGGTACCAAAGGTTTGCCCACTGACCTTGCCGGCAAAAGCGTGGTGCTGCAGGTAGAAAAACCGAGCTGCGCGCTGAATATCGGTAAGGGTTTCCGGCCGGGTCATCTTCTGCCATTCGAACACCTGCCTTGAGCTGAGCGCCCACTTGAACTGGCGTACGAACTCTTCCAGGTGGTTCTGCACGACACGGTACAGCGTCACCAGGTCGCCGTTAATGTCGTTGAGAACTTCAACCGGCGCAGCCTGTGGACGCATGAAGTAAAGCGCGGCGCCGCCAGCAAAGACCTCGACATAGCACTCGTGGGGTGGAAAGAGTGGAATCAGACGATCTGCCAGGCGGCGCTTGCCGCCCATCCACGGGATAATAGGTGTGCTCATAAGTGATCCTTGTTTTGGAAATTGGATTCGCTTAGGCTTCGCACCCCCTGCGCAGTGGGGCGAGGCCTTGGTTGGAGCACTCGGCGTGTTCGAGTGATTCAGCGTCGAGCGGGTGTTAGCGCACCAGCTCGTCGCCTCGTTTACTGCGCAGGGGGTTTTTATGCCCCTACGGGAATTTCATAAGGTTTGAAGCGCACGACCTCCTCCCCAAGCCATTCATTCACCTGCGCCATACGCGCCTGAATCGGCTCCAGTTCATTGGCCGCGTAGATCTGCGCTGCTTCCCTGATCGATCCAAACCCACCCGCGTTTTGCGGCACGATGCCCATCAGTTGCGGTGGAATACGCAAGCTGGCCAGCACGTCGTCGCGAGTCTGATTTTTGATCGAGTTGAATTCATCCTTGGCTGTCACTTCGCTGACAGGGATGATCTGCAGCCCGTCTTTTTTGCCGTTGGGCGAATACACAAAAAGGTTGCGGAAGTTGCCAGGCCCCTTGGAGTCCTTCAGCGCCTTGCGTAGGGAGTCGACGTCCGCTTCGTTCTGCGCGGCGTCGGTCATATAAAGAATGAAACCGGCATGGCTGCCGTTCTCGTAATACTTGCGACGAAACAGCGTGGCTGACTCGTTCAGTAAGGCTGATTGCAAGGCGCTGATCCATTCGGGCAGGCCGTACACCTCCTGGTGCAGATCCGCCTCCCGCAGATGAAAAACGGTGCCCGGTTCAAATTCGTGCTCTTCCTTCCAGCCTTGCACCATGAACTGCCGGCCGTCCTTGCCCGAGCGCATGTACTTCGCCAGCGGCGGTACCAGCTCGCGCACCGGGCCGAGCATCGAGCGTCGCCCTTCCAGATAGCCGTTACCCAGGCAAAGAAAGTCCAGGGCGAACTGTTCGAACGCTGCCCGCGACAGCAGCCGGTGAGGAATGAAGGTTTTGCTCAGCAAATTGCGCTTGAACATCAGCCCCGAGTGAAGGTGCACGCTGGAACCCACAGAACGTGCCAGACCGTCCAGCGACAGCGGCGGCTCGTACCAGCGCCCGTTAAACCAGCACTCCAGATAATCGAACACCTCCCGACCGCTCAGTACGGGTGACGGGTCGCCGAAGCTGAACGCCTCCATCTTGCTGTCACTGCGCGGGATAAACTCTTGTGTTACCACGCCGGGTGCCTGAGCCAATTGCTTGTTATTTCTGCGGCGGTTCGACATCAAAAAATCTCCATCCGCCCGGTATTGGCAGAGGTCTGCCCCTCCAGCGGTTCGTTGTGCAATGCGTGAAAGAGCGCCCATGCCAGGTCGGCGTGGCCGGTGTTGTCGTTGCGGCCGGCGGTGTAGGTGAATTGGCGACCGCCTGCGGTGATGGTTTTGCGGATCGCCATCAGCGACTGCGCCATATCGGTCCAGCCGGCATCGAACTCCAGCCGGCCCCGGTGAATCACGTCGTAAGCCTTCAGCACCAGTCGGGTCTTGACCTCGGGCGAGTAGCTGAAGGTGGTGACGTTGGGGAAGAACTGGCGCACCAGCTGCGCCACGCCGCTGCCCAACCCGGTGACGTCGATCCCGATGTACGTCACCCAGTAACGGTCGCAGACAGCTTTGATTACGCTGGCCTGGGCCGCGAAGTCCATGCCCCGGAACTGGTGACGTTCCAGCACCCGGAACTTGCCGCCCGGTACCAGCGGCGGCGCGACCACCACCAGGCCGGAGCAGTCGCCGGTTTCCGCAGGGTCATAGCCCACCCAAACCTGGCGATCACCAAATGGGCGCATGGCAAAGGGCTTGTAGTCCTCGGCCCACTCGACCCAGCTGTCGACCATGCACGGCTGCAGCACCGTCAGCGGGAAAATGCTCGCACCGTCGTCAACGAACTCGCACATCAGCAGGTTGGCGAACGCATCGGGGCTGTACTCGCGGCGCAGCTCCTCAATATCGAACAGGTCGCAACCGCCCTGCTCCGCGTCGAGAATGGTGACGATCTGGCGCCACAACCGGTCTTCGCAGAATCGCCCTTGCTGGAGCGCGCCATGGGAAACATCGACCTTGGTGTGCTGCGCCGCCGGCTTGCCCTTGTTGAAGCGCTCCCCCGTCCAGAACGTGTACGCCTCATGAGCCATGGTCGACGGCGTCGAGAAGTAGGTTTTGCGCCACTTCTTGTGCATCGCCATACCCGACGCGACTTTGTTCAGCTCTTCGAATTTGAACGTCCAGAAGAATTCGTCGAAGTAGAAATTGCCGTGATAGCCCTGGGCGGTGCGCGCATTGGTACCGAGAAAAAACAGCTCGGCGCCATTGGGCAAAACAATGGGATCGCCGGTCAGCTCGACACCAATGACCTCGCGGGCGAACGCCTGGATGTACCCGCGAAACAGGTACGCCTGGTTCTTCGACGCCGATAAGAAGATCTGATTGCGGCCCGTCTCCAGCGCGTCAATGAACGCCTCGCGGGCAAAGTAGTAAGTGGCGCCGATCTGCCGGCTTTTGAGGATGACGCGAGTGCGCTGGTTTCCCGCCCGGTACCAATCTTTTTGGTAGTCGAAACACCCATCGATGAACGCTTCGCGCAGCAGCTCGATCTGGTCTTCGCTGATGTCGTTTTTCGGCGTCTTTTTCTTCGGCCCTTCGTTGCGCTTGGCAAGGTTGGGGTTGAGTTCGGTTTCGGTACCGCCGCCCTGAAAACGCTGAATGCGCGCCTGGCGCTCAAGCTGGCGGTGCAGCAGGTCAATTTCCTTGAAGTCACCGCCGCTCTTGCCTTCCTTGAGGATCAATTGCACCAGGCGCGCTTCCAGTGCGCCCCCAATCCGCTCAACGTTGTCGGCCCGGTCCCACTCGTCACGGGCCTTCCAGCTGTGTAGCGTTTTTTCCTTTTCGCCCGTAGCCTCGGCAATCTCGCAGATACGCCAACCCATCCAATAGAGGAACTTGGATTGGCGTCTGGGATCGATGGGGAGCAGTTCGGTCGTAGTCATGGCCGCGATGCTGCCGCTCTGGCCTGCGACTCAGTAGCGCCGCCCCTTGTAGATCCGCCCTCTACAATCTCGTCCCGTTGCCGCAACTCGCGCGCGTCACGACCATGCCCCTCATTGCAACGCACTTAGCGCCCAACGCATTGAGGATTCCAGGCATGAAGAAATTTCGCAGTAATTGGTTCCGTGTCGCCGTCGAGGGCGCTACCTCGGACAAGCGCACCATCAAACGCAGTTGGCTGGAACAAGCGGCGAAAAACTTCAACCCATCCACCTACGGCGCCCGGATCTGGCTGGAGCACTTCCGCAGTTTGCTGCCAGACAGCCCGTTCAAAGCCTACGGCGACGTGCTCGCGGTCAAGACCGAAGAAGTTGAAATCAACGGTCAAAAGAAGCTGGCCTTGTTTGCACAGGTCGAGCCGACGCCCGACCTGATCGCTATGAATAAGGCCAAGCAGAAGATTTACACCTCCATCGAAATCGACGACAGCTTCTCGGATACGGGCGAGGCGTACATCGTCGGCCTGGCTGTGACCGATTCCCCGGCCAGTCTGGGCACCGACGTGCTGTCCTTCTCGGCGCAGAAACCAGAATCCAGCCCATTCAAAGACCGCCACTACTCGGCGACGTCGATGTTCACCGAGGCCGTTGAAACGGAACTGCGGTTTGAGGAAGTCGAAGACAAGCCCAGCCTCAGCGCCCAGCTTTTCAGCAAGGTCCAGGCGCTGCTGGGCGGCAAACAGGCGAAGGACGATGCAGAGTTCGCCCAGATCGGCCAAGCCGTCGAAGCGATCGCCGACCACGTCAAAGACCTGCCGGATCAAATTGCCGCCGAGAAAAAATTCTCCGGTGAACTGAACACCAAGGTCGAGCAGCTCAGCAGAGACCTGGTCGAGCTGAAAACGATCCTCGGCAACACACAAGACCACTCCCAAGCCCAGCGCCCACCGGTAACCGGCGGCGGCAAACAAGCCCTGGCTGAATTCTGACCTGCGGCCTCAACCGCCCAGCCCCCTATCGGAGACACCCATGCGTAACGACACTCGAAAACTCTTCACCGGCTACCTCGCCCAAGTGGCACAGATCAACGGCGTCGAATCGGCCACCGCCACGTTCAGCGTGGACCCGACTATCCAGCAGCGCCTGGAAACCAAGATTCAGGAATCGAGCGAGTTCCTGACCAAAGTCAACGTCATCGGCGTCGACGAACAGGAAGGCGAGAAGGTCGGTTTAGGCGTCGGCGGCACCGTTGCCAGCCGCACCAACACCAAGGTCAAGAAGCGTGAGCCCAGCAGCATTGGCACCCTGTCCAGCGACAAATACCGGGCTGAGCAGACCGACTTTGACACCTACGTCAGTTACAAGCAGCTCGACGCCTGGGCGAAGTTCCCTGACTTCCAAACTCGTCTTGCCAGCGCAATTGCCCAACGTCAGGCGCTCGACCGTATCCAAATCGGTTTCTACGGCACTTCGGCCGCCGAACAAACCGACCGCACCGCGCACCCATTGCTGGAAGACGTCAACATCGGTTGGCTCCAGCAGTACCGCACTCACGCGCCTGACCGAGTGCTGAAAGAAGGTGCTGTCGCCGGCAAGATCACTATCGGCAAAACCGGTGATTTTAAGAACATCGACGCCCTGGTCTACGACGCCATCCAGCTGCTTGACCCCTGGTATCGCCGTAACCCCGGCCTGGTAGTGCTGACTGGTCGCGAGCTGGTCCACGACAAGTTCTTGGCCTTGGTCAATAAGGACCAGGACGCGACCAACACCCTGGCGAGCGATCTGATCATCTCGCAACGCCGCGTCGGTGGCCTGCCCCTGTACGAAGTGCCGTATATGCCGGAAGGCGCCATCCTCATCACCACCTTCGCCAACCTGTCGGTGTACTGGCAGATCGGTGGGCGCCGCCGCTACCTCAAAGAGGAGCCGGAGTGGAACCGCGTCAGCAACTTCGAATCGTCGAACGAGGCCTATGTGGTCGAGGAATACGGCCTTGGTTGCCTGCTGGAAAACATCACCCCAGTCGAAGAAGCCGGCAGCGAGGGTTAACCCCATGGCACTCAGCATCGCTCAAGCCCACCAGCGCCGCGCACGCGCGGCCATGGAGGCAGCTAAAACGGCACCACAGCAATCCATGGCCGGTGCCACCGCCTACGAGCACCAACTGAATCAGCTGCTGCAGGACCGCTTGCGCTTGAAGGCCATCCAGTCCAACGAAGGCAAGGCCGCACTCAAACTGCAACTGCTGCCTGAGTACATCCCGTATGTAGAGGGTGTGCTCCACGCTGGCAACGGCGCCCAGGACGACGTGATGACTACCGTCATGATCTGGCGCATCGATGTCGAGGACTACAGAGGCGCCCTGGACATTGCCGACTACGTGCTCAAGCACAAGCTGATCATGCCGGACCGTTTCGAACGCACTACCGGTTGCCTGGTGGCGGAAGAAATCGCCACTGCAGCACTAAAAGCTCAAAAGGCCAATGGTTCTTTCGACTTGGCGATCCTGCACCGCACGGTAGAGCTGACCGAAGACGAGGACATGCCCGACCAAGCCCGCGCCAAGCTGTTCCTGGCGACCGGCCGCGCCACCCTGAATGGCATCACCGCCGAGGAACCCGGTCAACCGGGGCAGATCCAGGCGGGCGTTGATTTGCTCAAGCGCGCCATCGAGTTGCACGACGGATGCGGCGGCAAAAAAGATTTGGACGGCGCCGAACGCCTCCTGAAAAAACACGCTGCCACTGGCAGCTGACCGAGCGTCCCCACGCACCCCGCCGGCTCGGGGCGGATCGGCCAGGCCGCTCCTCCTGAACGTGAAGCCCCGACCACCGGCGACCTATTTTTGAGTGCAGTCTCATGAGCGCATTTGTAGCCAGTGGCACCGTCGCCAGCGGCCACATCAACACCGACCCGTTCTGGCCGTCGATTGATCTGGATAGCCTGCGCGCCACCCTGCGCATCGACTCCAGCGTCACCCCGGCTCGTCTGGAAACCGCCGTGATCGCTGCCGCCATCAACCTCAACCGCGAGTTAAGCGACTGGCGAACGGCTCAGCAAGCCGCCGGTTACACCACGTTGGAAGAGGTCCCAGGTGATCGCATCAAAGACGTATCAGTACAGGCCCACCTCTATCGTCGTGCAATCGAGGCAGCAACTGGTGCCGAAGTATGCGAGCGCTACCGCGACTACAGCGCCACCAACACCGGCAACAAACAGGCCGAAGAGGTCGCCCCCACCATCGACGACTACCGCCGCGACCTGCGCTGGGCCATCCGTGATTTTCTCAGGAAAAGCCGCACCACCGTGGAGCTGATCTGATGGCCGTCGCCGTCCGCGCCAATCAAAACGACACCGTCGACGCCCTGTGCTGGCGGTATTACGGCCGAACCGCAGGCGTCACCGAAGCGGTGCTGCAGGCGAACCCCGGCCTGGCCGACTACGGTCCCGTCCTGCCGCAAGGCCTCGTTATCAACATGCCCGAAGCCCAGACCAGCGCGCCACAACGGCAGATGGTGAACCTATGGGACTGACCCACTGCTACCAAGGAAACCCACACCATGGCTGATCCGACTTCCAGCGTTGTGTCCGGCCTGCTCATTGGCTTGGGCCTGGCGAGCGTTACGCCAGTCATCGACGACGGGGCGCTGTTCGGCGCCATCCTCGGCGCTTGGCTGGTCACCAGCACCAAGCGCGACCTCAAGGTTTGGCAGCGCCTGGGCTCTCTGTTCCTATCGGCCGGGGTGGGCTACCTGTTCGCCCCCATGGCCTTGCAAGCAATCCCGTTCATCACCAGCGGCGGTAGCGCTTTCCTCTGTGCCCTGGTGGTCATCCCGATCAGCATCAAACTGATGGTGTGGGTGGAAAAGGCGGATATCTGGGACATCTGGCGTCGCATCCGAGGGGGCACCTGATATGCCGAACATCGAACTGGCCGTGCAGTTGATCGCGGCAATCGCCTACTTGCTGAGCGCTCTGCGCCTGGCCTGTTACACCCGAGGGGATGCGCGGTACCGGCGCAGCATCTCCCTGCTGGCAAGCCTGTTTGGCGGAGTGCTCTGCATCTGCGGTCTGGAAATCCTACTGGACCGTCAGCCGACGAGCTTCGGCCAGGCCGCAGCCATCGTGCTGCTCTGCATCCTGATTTTCCGTTCACGCGGCAACGTCGCCGCCCTGTTGAGGCCCAGTGCATGACCACCACCCTTCGCCACGGCGACCGCTCGCAGGCGGTGCTTATTCTGCAAAAGAACCTCAACAGGTACGGTGCCAACCTGGTGCCGGACGGCCACTACGGTGACGCCACCGAGATCGCCGTACGCGCCTACCAGTTGAAAGTTGGCTTGGTAGCCGATGGCGTTGCCGGCACCAAGACCCAATCCAGCCTGGCAGGCGGCGACTGTGCCCAACTGCTGCGCAACCACGACCTGATAACCGCTGCTGAACGCCTCGGCGTGCCGCTGGCGACTATCTACGCCGTCAACGAAGTGGAATCGAAGGGCAAAGGCTTCCTGGAAAACGGCAAGCCGGTGATCCTGTTCGAACGGCACGTCATGTACCGCCAGCTCGCGAAGGTTCGACACAACGGTGATGACCCGGCGCAGATCAAGCGTCACGCCGATGAACTCGCTGCGACCAATCCCGCCCTGGTCAACCCGAAGGCCGGTGGTTACATCGGCGGTACCGCCGAGCACCAACGCCTGGCCATGGCCCGCCAGATCGACGACACGGCCGCACTGGAATCGGCGTCCTGGGGCGCCTTTCAAATCATGGGTTACCACTGGCAACGTCTTGGCTACGCCAGCGTGAAGGAATTTGTGGCAGCAATGAGCGCCGGCGAATCGCAGCAATTCGACGCCTTCACCTGCTTCATCGAGACGGACCCGACGCTGCACAAGGCCCTGAAGGCCCGCAAATGGGCCGAGTTCGCCCGTCTCTACAACGGGCCGGACTATCTGCGGAACCTTTACGACACCAAGCTTCAGCGAGCGTACGAGCGGCACGCCAACTGCGAGTGCGGGAAAGGGGTGGCGGCATGATCGACTTCGAAGCGGTTCAAAAACTCAGGGTGCAGGACGGTGACCTTTTGGTGGTGCCGGAATCGACCGAACAGGAAGACATGGTGCGGCTGGCCGAGTGCATCCAGCTGATGAACAACGCAAGGGCAGTAATCGTACGCGGCCCGATTAAACAGCTCGACACCGCTGCCATGAACAAACTCGGCTGGTACCGGGCGTGAGCACCCTGCGCCAGGCTCTGTACGGCATTGCGCTGCTCGGTGCCCTGGTGCTGCTGATCTGGGGCCAGCAACAGCGCATAGACGCCGCCGAGGGCAAAGCCGCGCGGGCAAGTGACGCCGCCAGAACAGCCCGCGAAGACGCGAACCGTAACCTGACCACCGTCAACACTCTCACCACCACCCTGCTGCAGGAACGCGAAAGCCAGTCCGCTCTGCGCGCCCAGCAGGACCAACTGCGCCAGGCCCTGGCAAAGCGCGCACGAACCATAGAGGAACTGAAACGTGAAAACGACGAACTACGCGACTGGGCTGCTCGGCCTCTCCCTGACGCTGCTCGCCGGCTGCGTGAACGCCCCGCCCTCACAGGCGCCGCAGCTTACCGTGACTGGCTGTCCGGCCGTGGTACCGTGCCAGCTGCCGGCGACAAGCCCGCTCGTTAATGGCAACCAGTTGACCGACCAAGACCGCGTCGAAGCCGCCTGGGCCGAGTGCGCAGCCCAAGTCGACATGGTCTACAAACACCAGCAGGCCCACCCATGAACAAGCACGAAAGCCTGCGCGCTCACCTGCTGGCCACCGTTGCCGACTTGAAGCACAACCCCGACCTGTTGCTGATCTTCATCGACAACGGCAAGGTGCGCTGCACCGCTGCGGCGACCCTTTCTTTTGAGTACAGCTACGATCTGCAGATTATCTTGACCGCCTTCGCGGGTCACCCTGACAGCGTGATGCTGCCCGTATTGGGGTGGATCAGCATCAACCAACCGGAGCTGCTCGAAAACTACGAAAAAATGCAGACCGGTATTCAGTTCGAAGCCGACATTCTTGATAAAGAAAAAGTGGATCTGGGCCTTACATTGCGCCTGACCGAACGGGTGGTGGTAGGCACGGATGAGCAAGGTAAAACCATTGTCCGTCATGTGGGTGAGCCACAACGAGTGGCTGGTTATCTCGATCCGAATTGGATACCGGGTTCCCAAGGCAACGCCAGCGAATGGATGTTTCCCGATGACAAATAAGCTGGAAGCGCTTGAGACCTGGGCGTCCGGCCTGCTGGAGCAACTGCAGCCAGGCGCCCGCAATAAACTCGCCCGCTCCATCGCTCAAGACCTGCGACGTAGTCAGCAGAAGCGGGTGCAGACGCAGCAAAACCCGGATGGCAGCAAGTTCGCACCCCGGAAAAAGCGGGACTTGCGCGGCAAGCAAGGCCGTATCCGGCGTAAGGTTGAGATGTTCAAAAAGCTGCGTACCGCGACCTATATGAAGGCCCGAGGCGCCAGCAACGCCGTGACGGTGGGATTTACCGGCCGGATCTCCCGCATCGCCAGGGTTCACCAGTACGGGTTGAAGGATCGCGCGCAGCGTAACGCACCTCAGGTCCAATACGATCAGCGAGAGGTTCTTGGCTTTACCGACGCTGACCTCGATTTGATCCGCGATGGATTGATCGACTATTTGTCCGTATAACTCATCCCTAGCCTCAAACCTCAATCGTTAGGAGCGACTCGATAAACAGTTTTTAATTTTTCTCTTGCATTCAAGCCTGATTAATTTTTCACCAGCCTCCCAATCAGACCTTTCCTGCTGCGAGTCAGCTATTGGCACACATAAAGTACGTAGGTAGAGCTGTAGCTCATAAACTTGTGCAACAATACGTGCTACAGAAACGCGATCAGCACCTTTAACTTCATCAAAACCCACCACTGCACTAACATCATCAAGCTTTAAAACACGATCTTGATACTGTCGAAAAATCCTCCCAACCTTAAACCCAGTTTCTACATCAGTATTTTCTTTAAGATACTCTACAACTCCGCTATCAAATTCCAGTTCTCCAGCACCATCACCCATATCAACCCCGACTTGAACTATAGGTTGAAACAAATATATCGAGGGTTTGAACAAAGAAAATCGAAAAATAGGAGACCTAACTTTCTTAGTTGCCTTAAAATCACCAAGCTGAATTCTTCCTCTATTTTCACCATCTATATTAAATCTAATATTAGTAGGATAAGGAAACCCGCATCGACTAGAAAACAAATAGTCACTAGAGCAATTTAAAATGTGTACATTGTTAATTCTCAAGCAGAAGGCAGAGGGCTCACGATGAAAGGCTAAGGTCTCAACCCCGTGAGCATTTAGACCTTTGCTATTTTCAGCTATAGGATAAACTGCCAAAAATCTATCTTTTTGCCGAAGCCTTGACTTAATGTAAAAAGATGGATCAATATCCATCGGATTACCCTGAAGAACATGATAATTCAGCCATAGCCCTACACGCACTTTATCCAGCCAATCTAAAAGAACACCATACTGAGGGACTGATACTTCAGCCCTATCAAGTATTTTTTCAATAATTGGCTTTACATTGAACTCAAGTTTCGAAAACTCAATGTTGCAAGCCTCACAAGCCGGCATAACCAAAGACTGCCATGCAAACCGGACAGTCTTTCCAGTTCGATAATCGACTCCAAAGTTCACGACTCTCTTAGGATCACCTGTCAAACCCAGAAGCCATTGAGGTAATACATGCTCTCTATTTTTTGACTCCGGGACATTTCCGCAAAAAACACAAAATCTCGAACTAGGCATCCTTATTCCTCCTTGAAGTGATTACTTATTCTGCACATGAAAAATATTGTTCACTTGTAGTAGGACATCTTACAAGCTATCTAGGCTGCGTTCACGCCCGCGAGGTTCCACCATCGACGCCATGAACGATCTCGCCGCCCTCTCCCGCCTGCTCGAAAACCTCATCCGCTTCGGCGTCATCGCCGCCGTGCAGATGGAGCCGCCGCGCGTGCAGGTAACGACCGGAAAGCTGACCACCGCCTGGCTACCTTGGCTTGCGTGGCGCGCCGGAGCAGACCGTGAATGGGACCCGCCCACTATCGGCGAACAGGTGATCCTGCTCAGCCCATCCGGGCAGCTCGCCAACGGGATAGCCGTGACAGGCGTATTCAGTGACCACATCCCCGCCAACGGCAACCGCGAAGGCCTGCACCGTCGTACCTACGCGGACGGCACGGTGATCGAGTACGACAGCGTGGCCCACCACCTCAACGCCACACTGGCCGACGGTGGCACCACCAATCTAATCAGCACCGGCGGCATCAACCTGGTCGGCGATATCACACACAAAGGCGACTACATCCAGACCGGGAATCAAACCGTCACCGGCCGAGTCGACGTTTCGGAAGACGTCGTCGCGGCAAAGGTAAGCCTGGTAAATCACCTGACCTCTGGCGTTAAGCAAGGCAGCGATCAATCTGGGGTGCCCATCCCATCATGAACCGACATACCGGCGGAGCCATCAGCGAGCGCGAGCACATCAGTCAGGCGATCACCGACATTCTGACCACCCGCATTGGCACGCGTGTAATGCGCCGCGAATACGGCAGCTTGGTGCCCGAGCTGGTGGATCACCCCTTCAACGACGTCAACCGTTTGCGCGTTTATGCAGCCACGGTCATGGCCCTTATGCGCTGGGAAACCCGCATCAGCCTGAGCCGTGTGCAGTTCGCGGGAGCAAACATGCAGGGCCAGGCCTCGATCGATCTGGAGGGCACTGTGGTGGATACCAATGAGCCGTTGAGCCTCAGCGTGCCGCTGCAGCTGGGAGGCAGTGTATGAACAGTTTCGCCGCCATCGACCTCAGCCAACTGCCGCCGCCGCAGATCGTCGAGCAGATCGACTTCGAACAGATCCTGGCCGAGCGAAAGGCTTACATGATCAGCCTCTGGCCGGCCGACGAGCAGGCCCAGATCGCGGCGCGCCTGGAGATAGAGTCGGAGCCGCTCACCAAGCTACTGCAGGAAAACACCTACCGCGAAACCGTATGGCGTCAGCGAGTCAACGAAGCATCGCTTGCCAACCTGCTCGCCACCGCGCGAGGCACTGACCTGGAACAGCTGGCCGGCAACTTCAACGTCAAGCGCCTGGTGATTCAGCAAGGCAAAGCCAATGCCGTGCCGCCTATCCCTACGTTGATGGAAAGCGATGACAGCCTGCGCGAACGTGCGCAGATGGCCTGGGAAGGCTTGAGTACCGCAGGCCCGCGCAACAGCTACATCTTCCACGCCAGGGCAGCGGACGGCCGGGTAGCCGACGCCACCGCCGAAAGCCCCTCGCCTGCCGTCGCCGTGGTCACGGTTCAGTCATTGCTAGGCGATGGCACGGCGCCACCCGAGCTGCTTGCCGTCGTCAACGCTTACCTGAGCGACGATGACCGCCGGCCGGTAGCCGACCGTCTCATCGTTCAGGGTGCGCAGATCCTGAATTACCAGGTCAAGGCCAAACTCTATTTGCTGTCGAGCGGCCCGGAGTCGGAACCTATCTTGGCTGCTGCAGAAAAGCGGCTGCTGGCCTACGTTCATCAACGGCGCCGGTTGGGCATGGAGGTCTCGGAATCGGCTCTGCATGCCGCGCTCCACGTCGAAGGCGTGCGAAAAGTCGAACTGGAAGGCTGGGTAGACATCGTCGCGACCAAGGCTCAAGCGCCCTATTGCACCGGCATCACATTAGGCCGAGGCGTTGAGTGATGGGTGTGCAGCAGCTGCTACCGGGAAACGCTACGCCGCTGGAACGTCAGGCGGCGCAGGCGCTCGCGCAGATCCAGCGCGTCCCTATTCCTTTGCGACAGCTCTGCAACCCGGACGAATGCCCCGTCGACCTGTTGCCCTATCTGGCCTGGGCTTTCTCGGTTGATCGCTGGGACAGCAAGTGGACAGAGGCTTCGAAACGCGCAGCCATTCGTTCATCCCACTACATCCACTCGCGCAAAGGCACCATCGGCGCCCTGCGTCGGGTGGTCGAGCCCCTGGGCTACCTGATCGAGGTGCTGGAGTGGTGGCAAACCATGCCCGAGGGCGTGCCAGGAACGTTCGCCATCAAAGTTGGGGTGTTGGACACCGGTATTACCGAAGAGATGTATCGGGAACTCACTTGGCTGGTTGACGACGCCAAGCCGGTGACCCGGCACTTGACCGGACTGGCAATCACGCTTGCCACCACTGGTGTGATGAACCTTGCAGCAGGCCTTTACGAAGGCGACGAAATCGACATTTACCCGCCGATCCTTCGCGACATCGAAGTAACCGGCACCTTCGGCCATGTCGGCCGTGACCATCAAATCGAAACCCTGGACGTTTACCCATGACCGACCAAAACAGCCAGTTCTTTGCCATCCTCACGGCCGTGGGCGAAGCCAAACAAGCCAACGCTGACGCACTGGGCGTTGCGTGGACATTCGCTCAAATGGGCGTGGGCGACGCCAACGGCACCGAGCCGATCCCAAATCGGACTCAAACCCGCTTGATCAATGAGCGCCGCCGCGCGCCGCTTAACCAGGTCAAGGTGGACCCGGCAAACGCCAGCGTTATCGTAGCAGAGCAGGTCATTCCGCCTGACGTCGGCGGCTGGTGGATCAGGGAAATTGGCCTTTATGACGTCGACGGGGATCTGGTCGCCGTTGCCAACTGCGCCCCCAGCTTCAAGCCATTGCTGAACCAAGGCACCGGCAAAACCCAAATTGTTCGATTGAATATCATCGTCACCAGCACGGCCAATGTTCAGTTGAAGATTGACCCGGCTGTAGTGCTCGCAACCCGGGAGTTTGTCGACACCCGCATTGCCGAGGAACTGGACAAGCTCGACGGAAAAAACAGCGTACGTGCTGCAACCACCGTCCCGATCACCCTTTCCGGTACAAAAATGCTGGATGGGGTAGCGGTACAAGTCGGTGATCGGGTGCTGGTCAAAGACCAGATACAAGGCAAGGACAACGGCATCTACCTCGTCGCCGCCGGCGCCTGGACGCGAGCGCGGGACGCCGATAGCAACGCGGATGTCACCCCAGGGCTGACCGTCACCGTCGAGCTGGGTGAAAAACAGGCGGATACCCTTTGGAAACTGGTGACTGACGCGCCACTGGTATTGGGCACTACACCGCTGCTATTCCAAAATGTCACCACTGGCTACAGCGGCACGTCGCCGCGCAACACCGGTGGCGCCATCGTTCCCGCCGAGGCCGGCAAGATGATCTACTACTACGGCACAGAAGCCGGCCAGACACTGAACTTGCCCAGCGCCGCAGCGCTTCCGGTAGGCGCCACGATCAACGTACAGAACGTGTCCAACGTTCCGATCACCATGGCGAAGGCCGGGACCGACACCATCCAGATCGGCGGCGTCGGCGGCTTGATCGATACGCTTATGCTGTATCCAGGCAGTGAGCTGGAATTCACCTGCGTCAGTAATTACGAGTGGTTTGCCCAGGGAACCGGTGCGCTGCACCGTATGAATGGGCTACCGACACTTCCGGTCGGAACATCTAACGGCCAGCTCACCAATGCCGAATTCGTTCAGCAGGAGTTAGCAGCGGAGCGCGGTAGCTTGTCGCCATTGATGGACGGCGTACCGGCACCAGGTGTGTCGGTTAAAAAGTCTCGCGAAGACCACCGGCACCCTACCGACACAAGCCGCGCGCCATTGAACTCGCCAGCGTTGACCGGCGTTCCCACGGCGCCTACACCGGCCCTGGCCGTGAACAACTCTCAAATCGCGACGACAGCCTTCGTCGCGGCGGCGGTGGCCGCGCTGGTGAACGCCGCACCTGGTGCGCTGGATACACTGAACGAGCTGGCCACAGCGCTGGGGAACGACCCCAACTTCGCCGCGACCATGAACTACTACCTGTCGCTGAAAGCACCGCTTGCCAACCCGGCACTCACCGGCACCCCTACTGCACCGATGGCAATTCAGTTTGACGACTCCAACCAGCTCGCTACCACGGCCTTCGTGCGACGGGCAGGTAACCAGTTCGGCGGCGTCAGCGCCTATACGGCAAGTGCTGCTCTTCCTCCGTCAGTGGCGGGAAGACTCACTTACTTCTATGGATCGGCTTTAAACCAAGCACTGACGTTGCCTGCGGCCTCAGCGCTTCCGGTAGGGGCAAAGGTCCAGATTCAGAACCTGTCGCCGAACAATGTCAGCATCAATCGTGCTGGAACCGATAACGTCCAGATTGGTGGCTCAGTTCTTCCTACCGTGGTCATCCCTGGCGGCGCTGAGGCGATTTTCACCTGTATAGGGCCAAGTGACTGGTTTGTTCAGGGTTCGGCGGTGCTGGACAAGATGACCCATTTCGCCAGCCTGAAATCGATCAATGGCTGGGAGAGGTCGCCGAGCGGGGTGATTCGTCAGTGGGGCTTTGCTGTCAACGGTGACCAGAGTACAGGCACATCAATCATCCTTCCGACCACCTACCTAAACGCCAACCTATGCACCGTGGCGTGCGCCTACAACTCAACAGGCGACATCGACCACGCCTACGTTGGTGACATTTTTCCCAACTACTTCAACCTGTTCACCCAATCGATGGTCTCCAATGGAGGTCCTTGGGCAAACAACACCGTGGCTGCCCGCTGGGTCTCATACGGCTACTGAGGACTTATCTATGACCGTTTTTTACAGTGCGGAGAAGAAAGGTTTTTACGACAGCGAGCTGCATCCGCTGAGTCAAATTCCGCCGGATGCAAAACCCATTACTCATGAGCGCCATCAGGAGTTGCTGATGGGGCAGTCAGACCGCAAGGTCATCCTGGCGGATGATGAGGGCGTTCCCTACCTCAGTGATCCACCACCGATGATTCCTGACGTCGCAGAAATCATCAAACGCATGGATGATTATGCCGCCAACCAGTACACCTACTTGAACCGCTTCGAAGTGGAGTATCGCGAACGCTCCGCAGCGGCCAGGGCCTATCGGGATGCTGGCTACACTGGAGAACCCGGCATTTGGATCACGTCTTTCGCCAGCGCTACAGGGCTTGAAACCCGCCCAGCCACTGATCGCATTCTCAGCCAGTCAGACGCGCTGGCTGACGCCTTCGCACAACTGGCAGCGCTTCGCATGCGAAAGTATGAAGTCAGCGCCTTGCAAGGCCAGGCCGCGCTGGAACTCGCTAAGCAAATCACGGCGGCAATGGACCAAGTGATCGCGAACATCAGCTGAGCTTGTAGCCAGCCCCTCTACAACGCCGACCTCTCGCCCAGAGGTCGCGCGCGCGGCAACCTCTGCACTGTCATTCCATCACAGCGCAGGCACCAACCCATGGCCGATTATCTCCACGGCGTGCGGGTCATCGAACTCAACGACGGCACCCGCCCCATTCGCACTATTCCCACCGCAGTTATCGGCATGGTTTGCACGGCTGAAGATGCGGACCCACTCGTTTTCCCTCTGGACACGCCCGTCCTGATCACCAACGTGCAGACTGCCGTCGGCAAAGCCGGCGTTAAGGGCACCCTGGCCGCGAGCCTGCAAGGCATCGCCGACCAGACCAAGCCCTATGTCATCGTTGTGCGGGTCAAAGAAGGTGCCGACGAAGCGGCCACTACCAGCGCCCTGATCGGCGGCACCACACCGACCGGCCAGTACACCGGCATGAAAGCCCTACTCGCCTCCAAGTCTCGCGTGGGCATGGCCCCGCGCATCCTCGGCGTGCCTGGCCTGGACAGTTTGCCGGTGGCCACCGCACTCGGCGCCATCGCCAAAGACCTCCGCGCCTTTGCCTACGTCAGCGCCTGGGGCTGCAAGACCAAGGAAGAGGTGGTCGCTTATCGCGCGAACTTCGGCGCCCGCGAAATGATGGTGATTTGGCCGGACTTCCAGAACTGGGACACCGTCGCCAACAAGACCACCACGGCCTCGGCTGTGGCCCGTGCACTGGGCCTGCGCGCCAAGATCGATCAGGAGACAGGCTGGCATAAAACCCTGTCCAACGTGGCCGTCAGCGGCGTGACCGGTATCAGCGCCGACGTGTTCTGGGACCTGCAAAACCCGGCCACGGACGCCAACTACCTGAACAGCAACGACGTCACCACCCTGATCAACGCCAACGGCTTCCGCTTCTGGGGTAGCCGCACCTGCAGCGATGACCCGTTGTTCGCCTTCGAAAACTACACCCGCACCGCACAAATCATCGCGGACACCATGGGCGAAGCGCACATGTGGGCTATCGACAGGCCCATGCACGCCTCCCTGGTACGCGACCTGGTCGAAGGCGTGAACGCCAAGATGCGCGAGCTGAAGTCCCAGGGCTATCTAATCGGCGGCAGCTGCTGGTATCCCGACGACGTCAACACCAAGGACACCCTCAAGGACGGCAAGCTGTGGGTTGATTACGACTACACCCCCGTTCCGCCCCTTGAAGACCTCACTTTCCGCCAGCGAATCACCGACCGTTACCTGATCGACTTCGCCAAGGGCATCAACAGCTAAACCGGGCCTCCCCGCAAGGGGAGTTCACCCTGACCCCGTATCCCGGAGAACACCGCCATGGCAATGCCACGCAAACTCAAAAACCTCAATCTGTTCAATGACGGCAACAGCTACCTCGGCTTGGTGAAGTCTCTCACCCTGCCCTCCCTCGGCCGCAAGATGGAAGCCTATCGCGGCGGCGGCATGAATGGCCCGGTCAAGGCTGACCTGGGCATGTCCGACGACGGCATTCAGTTCGAATGGAAGACCGGCGGCCTCGATCTGATCTCTCTGCGCCAGTTCGGCGCGGTCAACGCCTCCAGCGTGGCCCTGCGATTCTCTGGCCCGTATCAGCAGGACGACACGGGCGAAGTCAGCAATGTGGAAGTGGTCGTGCGCGGTCGACACGAAACCATCGAGATGGGTGACGCCCAGCCCGGTGAAGACACAGAGCATTCCATGACCACCACCTGCAGCTACTACAAGCTGACCGTGGATGGCGAAGAAATCATCGAAATCGACCTGCTCAACTTTGTCGAGAAGGTCAACGGCGTGGACATGCTGGAGAAGCACCGCACCGGCATGGGCATCTGACCCGCCCGCTCGATCGAGACTCACCCTTTAATTACCAGGAGCAACTCCCATGAAGAAAGAAACCATCGAACAGCCCGACGTGCAGCAGCTGGCCGACGATAATACCGTCACCCTCGACACGCCGATCCGTCGTGGCACCACCAGCATCGAGATCATTACCCTGCGCAAGCCGAACTCCGGTGAGCTGCGCGGCGTGAGCCTGGTGGAGCTGCTTCAGATGGATGTCGGCAGTCTGATCAAGGTTCTGCCGCGCATCAGCTCGCCGAGCCTCACCGCCATCGAAGTCGCCGGCATGGACCCTGCCGACCTGCTGGCCCTGAGCAGCAAAATCTCTGGTTTTTTGTTGCAGAAGTCGGCGAAGACGGATGCATCCCTCGTCGCGTAGAGGACGCCATGGCCGATCTGGCCGTGGTTTTTCACTGGGCACCGGCTGATATGGATCAGTTGGGCCTGCAAGACCTGATGGACTGGCGCGAGCGCGCCAGGGTGCGGAGTTCCAACGATGGCGAATGATCTGAGACTTCAGGTGCTGCTCAGCGCCATCGACAAAGCCACAGGTCCGCTGAACAAAATCACGGGCGGTAGCAAGGAAACCGCCCGCGCCCTCAAAGCCGCTCGCGACCGCCTGAAGGAACTCAACACACAGCAACGTGACGTCGGCGCATGGCGTGAACTGCAGGCCGCAACCCGCGCAACATCCGAGGCGCTCGCCGCCAACAACACCAAGGTAGGCGAACTCGCCCGCGAAACGGCCAAAGTCCGGCAGCAGCTCGCGCCGACTCAGGCGCTGTTCGACAAGTCCCGGCAGAAGGTCGACGCGCTCAAAACCAGTCAGACGGACCTCAAGCGCGAACTCACCGGGATACGCAATGCCCTGGGGTTGATGAGCGACGAACACCGCCAATCAGCCAGCCAGATCGCCGCGCTCAATACGGTGATGCAAAAGGGCAATGCCCTGACCCGAGCGCAGCACGACGAATACACCCGCCTCACAGCCGCACAGCGGGAGCGCAAGACCCAGCTGGACCAGCTCGCAGCCAAGGAAAAGGCCCTGGCTGACCGGTTCACACTCAACAACGCGCAGCTGCGCACCAGTCGTGCGGGCCATGCCAGTCTGCGCGACGAGATCCGCCGCCTGGAAAGCCCGTTCAAGGACCAGCTCGCGCTGCTGAAACAGCACACCGCCGAGTCGAAACGCTTGGGCGAGCAGTACGGCCAGCAGCAAGTGAAACTTGCCAAACTCGGCGTGCACCTCAAAAACGCCGGCATCAACACCAATGCCCTGGGCGCGCACGAGCTGAAGCTCAAGCGCGATATCGACACCGCCACCCAGGCCATGAAATTGCAGATGGACCACCTGGATGCGTTGAAGCGAAAGCAGGACAGCCTGGCGAAAGCGCGTGCCGCCTACGACAAAACCCAGAGCCTGGCTGGCAGTGTTGCTGTATCCGGCGCCGCTAGCCTTGGCGCGGGCTACGCCGCCAGCCGCCCCGTCGTGTCGGCAATCAAAGCCTTTGCCCCGAATGAGGACTCTGCCACGCAGCTCAAAGTGTCGATGATGGACGACACCGGCAAGGTTTCTGCCGACTTCCAGAAGATCACGGACCTGGCCACCAAGCTGGGCGACCGACTGCCGGGTACCACGGCCGACTTCCAGAACATGATGACGATGCTTCGGCGCCAGGGCCTGAGTGCTAAGAGCATCCTGGGAGGCACTGGTGAAGCGGCTGCGTACCTGGGTGTGCAGCTGAATATGGGAGCGACAGAGGCAGCGGAATTCGCCGCCAAGATGCAGGACGCCACGCGCACCGGCGAGAAATACATGATGAGTCTGATGGATACCATCCAGCGCGGATTCTATGCGGGGTTGGATCCAGACAAAATGCTTCAGGGCTTCAGTAAAATCGCCCCCGTCATGGACACTATAAAGAAGTCCGGACTCGATGCAGCGAAGGAATTGGCGCCTCTGCTGATCATGATGGATCAAGCAGGTATGGACGGAAGCGCGGCGGGCAACTCCTTCCGCAAAATCTTTCAGGCGGGTCTCGATCAAGACAAAGTCGACAAAGCCAACAAAATTGCAGCGGGTGCCAACAAGGGCATCTCGCTGAAGTTCACCAACGACGACGGAAACTTCGCGGGGCTGGAGAACCTGTACGCACAGGTGGAAAAGCTCAAGGTCCTGAATGACACCGACCGCACCGCCGTGATCTCCAAGCTGTTCGGTGACGACGCCGAAACCATGACCACCTTGAACACCATGATGAACAAGGGGCTGGCCGGATATCAGGAGGTGCAACAGAAGCTGCAGAGCCAGGCCGACCTGCGTACTCGCGTCAACGAGCAGCTCGGCACGCTCACCAACGTCATGGAAGCGGCCGAGGGCAGCTTCACCAACGCCATGGCCGAGTTCGGCGCAGCAGTCGCTCCCGAGCTCAAGGGGCTGATCAATACGCTGGGCGAGCTTGCCAACGGCGTTGGAGCCTGGGCCAGGGAGAATCCTAAGTTGGCCGGGGGCCTGGTCAAAGTCGTTGCAGCTGTAGCGCTCGCAGCCGTGGTATTCGGCACATTGGCATTGACCATGGCAAGCATGCTTGGCCCCTTCGCTGTGCTGCGTTATGGGATGGCGATGTTCGGCATCCGTCTGGGCAGCATCAAGGCACAGTTGATCGGTACCCGCGTTGCGGCCGCAGGCGCCGGTGTAGAAGTCGGTCGGATGGGGAGGATCTGGAAAACCGTCACGGCCAGCAGAGCCGCCGGCGGCATGGTAAGCGTCATCCCTACGCTGATCAGTTCCGCGCGGCTTGCGGCGGTCAGCGTGTTGCCAATGCTCAGCGGCGCAATCAGCGCGGTCGGTGCGGCCATTCTGGCAACCCCGGTCGGGTGGCTGATCGCCGCTGTCGCGGGCCTGGTCGCCGCCGCGTTGCTGATTTACAAGTACTGGAAGCCGATTAAAGGGTTCTTCCTCGGCTTCTGGCAGGGGATCACTGAAGCCCTGCAGCCGGTCCTTTCCGGGTTCGGTAAGTTCGGCGGCTTGCTGATCAGCCTGGCGAAAGCCGCCTACTCCATTCCGGTTATCGGTTTCGCGCTGCGCCTGCTGGGCAGCATCGTCCGCCCGCTGTTCAACATGATCTCTTCCGGTATCAGTGGTGTAATCAGTTGGTTCAGCGACCTATTAAAGCCGGTGGAAGACGTTGGCGGCGCCGCGCAGTCGATGGGCCAGCGCTTCGGTGCCGCCATCGGCAACATGATCATGACACTGCTGCAAAGCATCGGCTCGATTGCCACCGGCGCAGTCAACGTGTGGACCACCATCAAAGCCAGCTTTGACCAGGGCCTCGCCGGCATCCTGCAATTGATCACCAACTTCAGTCCGCTTGGCTTGTTCTACCAGGCGTTCGCCGGGGCCATGAACTACTTCGGCGTAGAGCTACCTGGGAAGTTCACAGAGTTCGGGGGCATGATCGTCAACGGCCTGGTCAACGGCTTGACGGCCGGGCTCGGTGCTGTGAAGGGGGCTATCAGTTCCATCGGCGACTCCAGCATCGGATGGTTCAAGGAAAAGTTGGGCATCCACAGCCCGTCGCGGGTGTTCGCTGAGCTGGGCGGTTTCACCATGGAAGGGCTGACAAAGGGCCTGGAGGGCGGACAAAAGGGGCCGCTCAACGCGTTGTCAAACATGGGCAAGCAACTGACTGCGGCCGGTACCCTGGCCCTCACCGCGACGGCCATGCCGGCGTTAGCGGTCGATGATCGTCCTCCGATCAGCAGCGCGGGCACTTCGACGGTTTACGACAGCCACGACACCTACCAAATCACCATCGCAGCGGCCCCTGGCATGGACATGCAAGCCATAGAGAAAAGTCTGCGCGCCATGCTCAACAAGATTGAAAACGAGAAACGCGCCCGTCAGCGCAGCAAGTTATCGGACCGGGATTAATCACCATGATGCTCAGCCTCGGCATGTTCGTGTTCAGCCTATCAACTCTCGCTTACCAGGAGCTGCAGCGCCAAACCAATTGGCGACATGCCAGCAACAGCCGAGTCGGGGCGTCACCCGCACTGCAGTTTGTCGGCCGTGGGGACGACACCATCACCCTCCCCGGCATCATCCTCCCGGAACTGGCTGGCAGCGTGCTCAGCCTGGACGCTCTGCGTTTGATGGCAAACACCGGCAAGGCCTGGCCGATGGTTGAAGGCACTGGCCGGATATACGGGTTGTGGGTTATCGAAAGCCTGAGCGAGACCAAAACTGTATTTTTCAGAGACGGCACGCCACAGCGCATCGAGTTCACACTTACGCTCAAGCGTACCGACGATGACCGTATCGACCTGCTCGGCGCCGCGACCAGTACCGGGCTCAGCATTCTGCGGGGGCTGTTGTGATAGAGGCCGCGCTGTCCAAAGTCACCGGTTACCTGGTGAACACGGCGGAACGCTTCGTTCGGGATGCCGCCTACCCTGTCCCTGCCTTCCGTCTCACGGTGGACGGCAACGATATCGCCATGAAGGTGAGCCCGCGGCTGATGAACCTCGAGCTCACAGACAACCGTGGCGTCGAGGCCGACCAGCTCACTATTACGCTGAGCGACCATGACGGTCTGCTGTCGATACCGCCCAAGGGCGCGGTGCTACGTTTATGGTTGGGGTGGAGCGACACCGGCCTGGTCGACAAAGGCACCTACACCGTCGACGAGACGGAACACACCGGCACGCCGGATGTGCTCAGCATTCGCGCTCGATCGGCAGATCTGCGCAAAGGACTGAAGACCAAACGCGAGCGCAGCTGGAGCAATACCACGCTGGGCAAGGTAATCGGCGACATCGCCATGGGAAACAACCTCACGTCGACTGTGCCCGGTGCACTCGGTGCGCTGCCGATCTTGCAGCTTGACCAGGCCAACGAATCGGATGCCAACCTGATTACCCGCTTGGGCGAAGAATTCGACGCGGTGGCCAGCGTGAAGGCCGGGTGTCTGCTGTGCATCCCCGCCGGCGGCGGCAAGACGGCGAGCGGGCTTCCCCTGCCCCACATTACCCTCACCCGTGCCGACGGCGACCAGCACCGCTACTTGCAGGCAGATCGCGACAGCTACGACGGTGTGCGCGCATATTTTTACGACGTGCACAGCGCCAAGAAACAGGAGGCGATTGCCGGCGGCGGTGACAATCTCAAAGACCTTCGCCACACCTACAGCGACCAGCAGTCTGCGCTCAGGGCCGCGAGAGCTGAATTCCGACGCCTGCAGCGCGGCAGCGCCACGCTCAGCTACACGCTCGCGATGGGCCGGCCGGATCTCATCCCCGAACTGACCTACACACTGCAGGGAGTTAAGGATGAGATCGACGAGATCATCTGGTACGGCGGCAATGTGCAGCACAGCCTGAGCCCGAACAGCGGCTATACCGTCAGCCTGGAGCTGGAAAGTAAGCTGCCCGAGGACAATGTTGAAGACTTGGCAGAAGAGAACAAGGGGGATTACACGGGGATCATCGCCTACTACCGCGATCAGAAAACCGGGAAAGAGAAGACGATTACTGCGGGGGATCAGACGAGGCCGAGGCGGTTGCGCTGGCTGTATGCAACTGACAAAACGGCCAAACGAGCAGTAGATCGCGAATGGAATAAAGTTAAAAATGCCGAGGTACAACCCCCGGCAAGTGAAAACGTAGTTTACTAACTTAATCTATGAGCCAATTCTACAACATCTCTATACCTGCTCAACCTAGAAATCGCATCGCCATTTATAAGAGAATAATATACAGTCGACCTCCAACTTGGCAACTGAGTAGATAACACTCGCAGCTCCTTAGCATCAGCATTTAACATCGTCAAATAGAAGAGAGCCATATCAGGAATTGAAGGCAGCTCCACAGAAAAGGAGAATGTAACCATGCTGCCACGAGTACTATCAAAGGATGCTACCGCTGTACGCCACTTATCTGGAAACCTTAAGTCGTGATATTGCTCAGCCTTCGATGCTTTAAAGAAAACCAAGTATGCTAACCAAAAGAAATGCACATCCCCCCCAAGAGTATCCGCAGCACTTTTAATCTGCTTTATATAATTTTCCAGCTCCCTCAATTCTACTTTGAAGTACTTACACAACCCTACTACGAAAAGTTGATTCTCCGTAAAACCCGGCATCTTACTAGTTACAGTATGCTTTCTGGGTTCATATACTTCAACATCATCAAAGTGGCTTCGCCCAACACGCCCTGTGATATTTACCTCCAAGTTTAAAGAACGGATATCTGGTAGACTACGATGCACCAAGGAAAAAATATCGCTGTTATCTAAACTAAACTCCGCGTCAAAAAATCGGTTCAGGTACTGCTCGGAAGCAAAACCCTGCCCGTACACCGCACGTATTGAATGAGCAAGCTGTTTGGAGTCGGAGGCAATAATAAACCTACAATCTTTTAACTCAAAAAAATGTTTGATACGCTCAAGTAACTCAATCGCATATGTCGGACGACACCGATCGAGTTCGTCAATGAATATAAATGCAGGTTTATTTAGCCCATTATTCTGCGCAGCAGAAGATAGCCTTTCTATCACTGCCGCCTTAAACTCGTCTACCTGTCGAGCCGTGTTAGCCTGATCTGTTATGAGGGAGGTTACCAAATCGCTCGCAGAATCCGCAGCGTCATCCCCACTTCCATCCCCAATCAACTCATCAAGATCAACACCAACGTATTTTCTTACCAGCCCCTTCGCAATTAAAGGCATTGCTTTCTTTAAAATACCAGCACCTACATCAACTGCACGCCGGCCAGCCTCATAACTTGTAATATCAAGCTCATCTTTAGTCTGCTGCTCAATACATGTTACCAAAGCTAATAATGGCTCAGCGGAATAATCAGTCTCCCACGCGTTAAACAGAACACATACGTGCTCCTTACTTAAATCTGCCTTCCAACGTTCTAAAAAAAACGTTTTCCCTGACCCCCAAGGTGAGTTGACATTTAGCACTTTAACATGCTCGTTAGCGAGCAAATATTTTGTGAGAAATTCACAACTTGGCTTGCGACCCATAAAATCGTCAGCCCAAACGTCATGTTCTTCATGCATTCCCTATCTCCTTTTCCATAAAAACAAAGATTATGAAACTTACGAACCCGACACTATTCCAAGAATAGACGTTATCACTCTGTTGCTTGAGTGAAAACCTCTAATAACCGCAATATATCTAGCTGCCTTTGAGTACTGACGATTCTGAACATTACCAGCAGTCTCACCTCCAGATCGCTAAGGCAGTTTGAATCTGCAGCCGCCACCTTGTTCTCCGATACAACGCTGTTCTCCATCATGCGAATACTCCTCTTACACGCAATGAGGACTCGGCGCCTAGGTGGCGCCGCGACAGATCCCCATGGAACAGCTAATTTCCAACACATTTTGCCGTGTCATCGGACCCCGGTGAAAAAATATCTGTAGCAGTAACATCATTGCGAGGTTTCGAGAGATGGCAGCGTCATGTACACACGGTTCTCAGCCCAGCCTTGAAAGTTGCCGGTGCCCCTAGCGACGTAATGCTAATTGAAACTGGGCTCTGGATCATCTAGACGCAGCTCACCATTGGTTAACCGACCGTCATGGTCGGCATATCCAAACCACTTCGCTGGCTGCAAACCTTAATCGGGCTTCTTGTTACCTTCCAAGCCCGCCGCACTCGCGAATGCCGCCGCGGTCCGCAGTAGCACATTTCGGTCACCTTCTGGCATACGGCGCAGGTTTTCCAATACAGCCGATTCGACCTCGGTCAAGTTGTTGAGGTTGGCTTCAGCCTGCGAGCCAGTCAGCACGTAATAAACGTCCACTCCAAGCTCTTGGAGGCCGGACAGATAGCGTATGTCGGGGGAGCTTGCCCCTAATTCATATGCTTTTTGAGTACCACGACTGACCCCTGCGGAGACGCCAAAGTCGGTCTGGTTTTTGCCCAACCGTTCGCGTTCTTCGCGCAAGCGTTCACCGACACCTGGAGAGATGAGCAATTTTTTGATCAATATAAGTTGACTTGAACAGAAATCTGCCCAAGAATCCTTTTCGTCGAACACGATTAAACACGGACGAACACTATGCATGCCCTACAGACCCCCGAGCAAGCCCGCGCGGTTCTTGATCGCGAGGGTAAAAGCATTGCCGAATTTAGCCGCCAACATGGCTTGAACAAAAATCTGGTCAGCGACTTGCTAAACGGCCGTAAAAAAGGTCGTCGGGGAGAAGCGCATCGAGCAGCTGTATTGCTCGGGATCAAAGACGGCCAGATCACAAACTAGGGCCTCTGGCTCCAAGGGGAAACCAGAAGATGAAACGCCCAGTTCTAGACAGCAGAAAGAGCGTCGTTATGGCGGTCATCGGCGCCTACCCTGGCGGTCGGATGTACGCCGCCGCCGACCTCGGTATGCCGCTTAAGAAATTCGATAACCAGGCCTACGAGAACGCGGGCAGTCGCCCACTGACGGACGAACACATTCACCGCCTCGAACAGACCGCAGGCACTACCTACCTTGCCGACTACATCGCCTCCATGTACGGCGGCATGTTCGTGCCCCTGAGCCTCCCGGACACCCTAGACAACGTCGAGTTGTACAGCCGCTCGCTCAAAGCGTCGGCTCAGCGGGGCAAGGTCGATCAGATCATGGCTGCGGCGCTAGATGACGGGGTTATCGAAAAACGTGAGGCCGACGCGATTGTCGCCGCCCTGATCACGTACATGTCAGCCCGATACGCCGAAGTGTTTGCAACCATCCAGCTTTACAGCCAGGGAGCCGTTTAGTGAGTACATACAAGCTGGTGTGCCCTTGCTGCAACAGTTCCATGCGCATCCGTACCTCCGAGGGGCAGACACCCTGCTTCCGCTCGATGTACTCGGAATGCACCAATTTGCTGTGCGGTGCCACCTTCTCCGGCTCGTTGGTTTGGGAGTATCAGCTCAGCCCGTCGGGCATAGAGCATCCCCTGACGGTTCTGCCCATGGCTCCCACAAAGGTTCGACTACTTGCACGTCAGAACCTCAAGGCGAAAAACGATCAACCCGATCTGCTGGAACAACTGGAAATGGAGGCCGCACCTGTATGAACACCATCGCCCTGACTAACAACCCCGCCAGTGACTACCGAGCCGCAATGCAACAAGCGGCTGTGGCCTACCTCTACCGTCACCGTTGCGAACATCTCGCCGGCGACGGCCAGCTGTTAGAGAACTGCTCCCGGTATTTGACTCAGTCGCTTGAGGTGCCGACGCACCTGGTGCAGCGCATTGCTGAGCTGGCGGTGGCCGAGTTTGAAAGCATGACCTGCAAGCGTGTGGCCTGGCTTGGGATTCATCCCACAAGCGGCCCCTTCCGGCCGGCGATCTTGCTGCTCGACAACTGCACTCAACAGCGACATCGCGTTTCAGCACGCCTACTCCCTACACGCCTGCTGCTGACTCGCAACCTCCCGCACTAAACCAAAACCCTCCCTACTAGATGCCCGCACCGCGTGGGTAGGGGAAATTTGCAACTTACTGGTGGCCGAAATGAGCAAAATCACCATAAAACTGGAGCTGGACGAACAACAGGCGCAGCACTACCTGTTGTGGTTGACCAGTCAGTACGAAGTCACCATGGCTGATATTTGGTACTCCGACCGGTACCGGAACGTGCCAAGTGGCCAGCGAGCGCCGAAGGTGCTCGAGGACTTGCCCTACCTGGCAGGCATCTGCAAGACGCGCACCGAGCTGAAAAAACAGCTCGTTGTTACGGCTGCGGAGCATGTGCAGTGATTCGCAAGCCCATGGAAGACAAGATCCGCGCTGATGTGCTTCAGCGCCTGGAGTCTGATTACGGCCTTCAGCACATGAAAGGCACGCATTACATGCGTAAGGGCACCTGCCCGCAGTGCAATCAAAAACGTTTGTTTTCGCGCCACGATGAACCCTGGTTCATCCGCTGTGGCCGCGAGAAAAATTGCCGCTATATGGCTCCCACAAAAGAGCTTTACCCGGACCTGTTCGATGACTGGAGCAAGCGCGCACCGGCTACCCGTGACGAGCCTGCCGCCAGCGCAAAAGCGTACCTGACGTTTTCCCGAGGTTTCCGCGTTGAGCTGATAGAGGGTTGGTACACCCAGGAAAGCTACTTTGATCGCGATCTGAATATTGGCTCTGCCACCGTGCGCTTCCCCTTGGAACACGGCGGGTACTGGGAGCGCTTGATTGACCAACCGTCACGGTTCGGTAAGAAGAAGGCCCGCTTCCAACCCCTCAAGAGCTACAGGGGGCACTGGTGGTGCCCGCCGTGCGTGGATCTGCTGGAAGTAACTGAGCTGTGGATCGTTGAAGGCATCTTTGACGCCATAGCGCTCATTCAAAACGGTATCTCTGCGGTTGCGGCGCTATCTTCAAACGCCTTTCCAGAGGAATCACTCAAGGCCCTGATCACGGCTCGCGGCGGTAAAACTCCAAAGCTGGTTTGGGCTCTGGATAACGAGCCAGGCGCTCACAAGTACACCCGTATGTGGGTCAACCGTGCCCGCGAACTCGGTTTTACCTGCGAGGCTGCTCAGGTGACACAGCCTGACGCCCGCAAGGTTGACTGGAACGATCTGCATCAACGCTGGGCGTTTATCGACGATGAAAAAGCCCGCGCTGATCGCATCGAAAAGGACTTGAAAGAAGCTCGTCACCAGGGCGCCCTGCTGATTGCAGAGAGTGCCAGCGACAAGGCATTGCTCATGTACCAGTGGCGTGAACGTGAGGAATTCCACTTCTGTTTCGACTCCCGCCTGTACTGGTGGAAATTGGACTTGGCGAAATACAACAGCGCCAAGCAGGCCCTCGAAAAGAGCGATGGCCACGAGGCTCAGACCCTCAATGAAAAGCAGCTTCGGGAGAAGGCGCTGAACGTCGCCGGCTGCGTTGTCGAGATCGCCAACTGCTACCCCAAAGCCCTTTATTTCCAGCGCAACGAGATTACCGACGAGTCTTGGTACTTCTTCCGCGTCGACTTCCCGCACGACGGCGGTTCAGTGAAAAACACCTTCACGGGTGGTCAGGTCGCCGCTGCCAGCGAATTCAAGAAAAGACTTCTCGGCATGGGTGCCGGAGCCGTGTTCACCGGCAGTGGACAGCAATTGGACAAACTCATGAAAGACCAGCTTTTCGGCATCAAGACCGTTCAGACCATTGATTACGTGGGCTACAGCAAGGAATACCACTGCTACGTGTTCAACGACGTCGCCATCCGCGAAGGCCAGGTGATCCACATCAATGAGGAAGAGTTTTTTGAGATGGGTAAGTTGAAGCTCAAGACTCTGCAAAAGGGTGTGAAGATCGATTTGGAGAAGGATGGCAAAAAATACGATGACCAGTGGCTTGGGCTTCTGTGGCAGTGCTTCGGAGCCCAGGGCATCGTGGCGTTGACCTTCTGGTTTGGCTCGCTGTTCGCCGAACAGATCCGCGGCCGGTACCAGTCGTTTCCTTTCCTTGAGGCCACTGGCGAGGCCGGCGCCGGCAAGACCACGTTGCTCACACTGCTATGGAAACTCGCCGGGCGCGACGGATACGAAGGGTTCGACCCGTCCAAATCCACCAAGGCCGGCCGCAGCCGCTTGATGGGCCAAGTATCCGGCATGCCCATTGTGCTGCTGGAATCGGACCGCAGCGGCGACGACAAGGCCCATGCCAAAACCTTCGAATGGGACGAACTCAAGGACTACTACGGCGGCGGCACCCTGGCGACCAAGGGTGTGAAAACCGCCGGTAACGAAACCTACGAACCACCGTTTCGCGGCACCATCGCCATCAGCCAGAACGCCCCTGTTGTGGCGTCAGAAGCGATCATGACCCGGATCGTCAAACTGCACTTTGTGCGCCCGAACGTCACCGCTGAAAGCCGTGCGGCGGCAGATCGGCTCAATGCGCTGGAAGGTTCGAGACTCAGCAACTTTGTGTTGCAGGCAGTACGTAAAGAGCTCGAGGTGATGGAGCTGTTCGGCCAGCGAATAGCGGGCTACGAGGCGAAGTTGCGCAATTTGCACTCCCACTGCTTTGCCTGCGACACCCCATTCAAAGATGAGCACGGCGAATGTAGCCATTGCGGCAACAAGCTGCGCGGTTACATCCGGGTGGAGCGGATCAACAAGAACCACGCCCAAATGCTCGCCCTGCTGGACTGCCTGTGCATGGTGGTGCCGCTCACCGACGCTCAGGTCGAGCACACCCGCTCGCAGATCATCCGCATGGCAATTGAGCGCCAGGCCTCGATCAGCTCCGACCATCCGGTGGTGGCTGAGTTCTGGGAGGTTTACGAATACCTGGAAGGTCTGGACGCCGAAGGCCCAGTGGTCAACCACAGTAAAAAAGACCACATCATCGCAATCAACCTCAACGACTTCGTGAAATGCGCCGCAGAGAACCGACAAAAAATCGCTGACGTCAGCGAGCTGCGCGAACGCCTGAAGGACTCCCGCTCGCGGAAGCTGCTCGACGTCAACAAAGCGACTGACAGCGCGGTACGGGCTCACCAGGCCAATAAGACCAACGCCGTCGTCACGAAGCAACCCATCGTGAAATGCTGGCACTTCCAGGCCTGATTAATCAGCGGCAATACCTGCCAGGCGCTGCAACGTCTGACACACCCAAAGGAGAAGCACCATGCACGTACAAGTCATCACCGGTGACGGCCCAGACGGCGAAAACAATCGCCTGCGGCACATAAAAGAGCTGAAAGCCTGGTTCACCCGGCCCGCGAAAATCGTTCATGCCGAAGCCTACGACCCTGCCGGCCTGGTCGCCATTCTAGAGGCCCGTGCGGAAACTGAAAGAGAGTTACTGGTACTAGAGTGCAGCCGGGAGCAGATCCAAGCAGTGCTGGAATGGCAGTCGCAAACGGATGATTTTATCGAGTATGAAAACCTGCTCCTGCACCTGGTGCGCGAGCAAAACCCAAACGGCGAAAGCCAGTAAGAAGGTGGTGCCGAGGGGCTGCAACCCCTCGACACCGACCACCCAAAGGAGAAGCACCATGCAAGTGAATCAACCCCAAGGCGGCACCGCAGAGGCTACCACAACCCCGCTTGCTGTCGGAGACAAGGTCAGCTACGTCGCAATGAGCGGCGGTGGCCGAGAATATCGCCTCAGCGCACGTACAGGCGTGATCGTAGCGATCGAAGGCAACGTTGCCACCCTGCGCGCGGCCAACGGCCGCAGCGTTACGCAGCCCCTCGATAAGCTGACGCCCGAAGGCCAGCCCAATGCACTGACACGCATGGTTATGGGAGGGCTGTGATCAATGCCTAAGCACGTTGGCCCTGAACGTGAGCGTCCGACCATGGCAAGCCATCGGCTTGACCTGCCCAGCCGCTGCGATATCTGCGGCAAAGCACGCTCCACCCGCAAACACCAGGCATGTAGCCGTATTCGCCAACAGACCAAAACGGCGGAATGGGCGGCTTTCATGGCTGAGCGTGAAGCGGCCAGACAGAACAAACCGCGTCGATACGCGCACTGATAATTAACACAGGCGGGACACGGGGAGCTGCAACTCCCCCACTGCCTCAAAGGAGAAGCACCATGCGATCACCTAAAAACCAAGGCGACAATGCAAAAGTAGAGGCCAAGCTACGCAAGTTGCTGGCCCTGGCACAGCGAGGCGAAGGTGGAGAAAAGGATAACGCCCAACGAATGCTGGAAAAGTTGCTAGCGCGTCACGGATTGACCATTGGCGACCTGGTCGACGACCGCCGCGAGATCCGATGGTTTCCCATTTCCACCAGTTACGACCGAAGGTTGGCGGCGCAAATCATGTCGAAGATATGCGACTCGGAATCGCCCGGTCTCTATATCAGCAAGGGAAGGCTCAAGAAAATTGGCGTGGAAGTCACACCATCAGAAGCTGTTGAGTTCGAACTTCACTACGAGACATTGCGCAAGGCACTCACCACTCACTTCGATGATGCCTTCTCTGCTTTCGTGCAGGCGAACCATTTGTTCCCAGCTACTCCGTCCGAGGACCAGCTTCCTTCTCAGAACGACCGCGACATGCGAGTCATGAGTATGGCATCCGTTATCCGGCCAACAGCAGTTAACCCGCGCTTAGAGCGGGAGGAGGCTGTATGACCGTCGCCCTGTTGCTTTACTTGTGCGCAGATGCGACTCGAACTAACTGTCAGGTAGTGAGGGTGGAAAGCTGGTACGGCCCCCACGCTTACGAGCGCTGTGTTGACGTCATGCTAGAAGTTAGCAATGCGATGACTGCAACAAACCGGGGCCGGCATCGGTTCGTTTGCGAAATCATCGACGAGGAGGCAGCATGAACACAGCCTTTATCCTGATGGCCCAATACGACGGTCAGGCGATCATCCCTCTGGAGCTGATCTGCCGAGACTATTTCACGCACCTAACGCCGGAAATGCTCCAACGTAAGGTGATGAGCGGCCATATCAAGTTGCCGATCACCCGCATCGAGCCGAGCCAGAAGTCGGCCAAGGGCGTCCATCTGAACGATCTGGCCACGTACTTGGATCTGCAGCACGCGGCCGCGGTTAAAGAGCACAACCAGCTCAACGGGTTAAAACACGCCTTTTGAGCCATTTCATTGATGCGGCGCCCAGTTGGACGGGCGCCCTCAATATCTTTTCATGCCATTCCCAACCCAAATAACGGTCCCCCTTGCCGCGCAGATGGGTATACCGCCGCATCGAATTCCAATCCCGGTGGCCGGAAACACTCGCTACACGCGGGATGTCCCAGCTCATTTCAAACAGGCGGCTGATGCCTTCATGCCGAAGGTCGTGGAAGTGCAGGTCCTGGATTTGCAGAAACTTGCAGGCTTTCGTCCAGGACGTGGAGATCGACTCAGGGCTGTAGGGGAATATATCGTCACCAGCCTTCGGCATTGTCTGGAGGATCTGCCATGCCTCGTCCGGCAGGTAACACCAAACATCGTTGCCGATCTTTTGCCCCGGGTTTTTCATGTCACGCACCAGCACTCGCTGGCCGGGCTCGTCCAGATCTGCCCAGCGAATCCTGGTGATCTCATCGAGCCGACGAGTGGAGAACAGGGCAAAGCCCACAACCTTCAGCATACATATGACAGTCGGCCGCCTCGCCTGCATGGCCTGGTAGTGCGTCAGCACGCTTCCCAGTTCATCCAGCGTCGGCCGGCGGTCACGCTCACGACTTTTCAGGTTGTAGCCCAGCTTGCGTAGCACACGCCGCGCACCGCCCATGGCGAGCGGATCGACCTGGTAGCCCCATGCGTCTTTGGCAATTGCCAGCACTGCGCCGAGGTGCGCTAGGTCATTGCCGGCGGTTTGTGGCTGAACGCCGCCGCCGTCCGCGCTCATTCGCCAAAGTGCGTAATCGACCAGGCACTGGGTGTTGATATCCGTATCGGTCAACTTGCCCAGGTAAGTCTCGCCAATGGCATTGAGTGTGCCGCGCTTGGTTTTGCCCAGCGGTTTGGCTTTCTCAACTTCAACCAGGTATCGATCTGTCATCTCTTTGACCGTGGCACCCTTGCGGTTTGCGCGCTCGATCGCACCAGGTTCATCCAGCTCCGCTCCGCGTTTACGCGCCCAAGCCTGCGCGGCCTGTTTTCGGGCGAAGGTCTGGCTCTCTTGGTAGACTTGCACTCCGTCGCGCTTGATGCGGATCTGAGCCGTGTAGCTCACAGTCCCATCCGCCAGTTTTCTTGCCCTGATAGTCGCCATATCGAAAGTGGTACGCGTCAGTTTTGAAGTGGTACATCGTACCACCGAGACCTGAGAAACGCCTGAAAACGCCCTAAAACACGCCTAGAACACGTTGAGTAAAATGCTAGATAAACAAAGCTTTAGCCCAGCAGAATCAAGCCTCGCACTGTCTCGGCGCTTCAGCGTTGCCCCCATGATGGACTGGACCGACCGTCACTGCCGGTTCTTCCTACGCCTGCTCTCCAAACACGCCCTGCTCTACACCGAGATGGTCACCACCGGTGCGATCCTCCATGGCGATCACGAGCGCTTCCTGCGCCACAACGAAGCCGAGCACCCGCTGGCCCTCCAACTGGGCGGCAGCGTCCCCGCCGATCTGGCCGCCTGCGCCCGTATGGCCGAAGCCGCGGGTTATGACGAAGTGAACCTGAACGTCGGCTGCCCCAGTGATCGTGTGCAGAACAATATGATCGGCGCGATCCTCATGGCGCACCCTGCCCTGGTGGCGGACTGTGTGAAGGCGATGCGCGATGCGGTGTCGATTCCGGTGACGGTGAAGCACCGTATCGGCATCAATGGGCGGGACAGTTATGCCGAGTTGTGTGATTTCGTCGGGACGGTGAGGGACGCCGGTTGCACCAGTTTTACCGTGCATGCGCGGATTGCGATTCTGGAGGGGTTGTCGCCCAAGGAGAATCGGGACATTCCGCCGTTGCGTTATGACGTGGCGGCGCAGTTGAAGCGGGACTTTCCGGCGTTGGAGATCAATCTCAATGGCGGCATCAAGACGTTGGAGCAGTGCCAGGCGCATTTGCAGACGTTTGATGGGGTGATGCTGGGGCGGGAGGCTTATCACAATCCGTATCTGCTGGCGGAGGTGGATCAGCGGTTGTTTGGCAGTGAGGCGCCGGTGATCAGTCGATCGGAGGCGTTGGCGCAGTTGCGGCCTTATATCGCTGAGCATTTGGCCGGTGGTGGAACGATGCATCACATTACTCGGCATGTGTTGGGGTTGGGCACTGGGTTTCCGGGGGCGCGCAGGTTCAGGCAGTTGTTGTCGGTGGATATTCATAAGGCGGCGGATCCGTTGGCGTTGTTGGATCAGGCGGGGGAATTGCTGGAAGGGCGGTGACTGGGTAGCAGATGGGCTTTCGTAGGAGCGAGCTTGCTCGCGAGAAATCCATAGGCGCCGCGCTTATTCAGAACGCACGCGTTATCGTTGACGTTTTTCGCGAGCAAGCTCGCTCCTACAGTATTGGGGCAGGCCCGGTGGCGATGGAGGCGCTATCGGGCAATTGGGTTGAACCTGCCATCGATTCTGGCCTCCTATTGAGCAGTACGGCCGGTATTTAACGGCTGTTTTCAGGTTGTTGCCCCGCGCAAACGACCTAACGCATTTGCGCCCTTGAGCGCCTGCCAGCGCTCGGGTAATGTCAACAGACCCACAGGACAGAGCACGCCCATGACTTCCAAGCTGGAACAACTCAAGCAATTCACCACCGTCGTAGCCGATACCGGCGATTTTTCTACCCTCGCCAAGCTCAAGCCGCAAGATGCGACCACCAACCCTTCCCTGTTGCTCAAGGCTGCGTCGATAGCAGGCTATGCCAAACTGCTGGATGACTGCGTGCAGGACTGCAATGGCGATGTTGGCCTGGCCAGTGACCGGTTTGCGGTGGCGGTGGGTCAAGAGATTCTTAAAGTTGTGCCGGGCCGTATTTCCACTGAGGTGGATGCCCGTCTGTCGTTCGACGAAGACGCGATTCTCAAGCGTGCGCACCGTCTGATCGATCTGTACGACAAAGCCGGCGTTAGCCGTGACCGTGTGCTGATCAAGATCGCCTCCACCTGGGAAGGCATCCGTGCTGCCGAGAAGCTGGAAAAGGAAGGCATCCAGACCAACCTGACGCTGCTGTTCTCCTTCGCCCAGGCTGTGGCTTGTGCCGAGGCGGGTGTGTTTCTGATTTCGCCGTTCGTGGGCCGTATCTACGATTGGTACAAGAAGGCCAACGGCAACGACTACACCGGTTCCGATGACCCGGGCGTGCAGTCGGTGACGCGCATCTACAACTACTACAAGGCCAACGGCTACAAGACGGTGGTGATGGGTGCGAGCTTCCGTAACCTGAGCCAGATCGAGGAGCTGGCCGGGTGTGATCGCCTGACCATCAGCCCGGACCTCCTGGAGAAGCTGGCGGCGGATGACGGCAAGCTGGAGCGCAAGTTGTCGCCAGGCCATGCAGGTGAGGCGCGGGTGCATATGACTGAAGCGCAATTCCGCTGGGAATCCAACGAGGATGCGATGGCGACCGAGAAGCTGGCGGAGGGGATTCGTCAGTTCGCGCGGGACCAGGAGAAGCTGGAGGCGTTGTTGACTGCCAAGTTGTAAGGCGGACGGCGACAAAAAGGGCGGCACCCTCGCGGGTGTCGCCCTTTTTTGTGTGCGCCAGTCTCTAGCCAGTCACAAATCAAATGTGGGAGGGGGCTTGCCCCCGATGGCGGTGGGTCAGTTGTGTATTTACTGACTGACACACCGCTATCGGGGGCAAGCCCCCTCCCACATTGGTATGTGTTTCGACAGGGAAGCCGTCAGTGGCGCTCGAGGGCGTTGACGAGGTCGTGGAAGGCTTCGCGATTGGACTCGTTCAGGCCCATCAGGATCTTGTGCGCTTCCAGCACCTTGATCCGCACGATTTCCTCGGACTGATCCTGGGACGGCAGGTCGGTCAGGCATTCCGGGCAGGGGATCGGGCGGTCAACGATGTTGAACACCTGGTCAAAACCCATGGACTGCAGCAGACGGGTGATGTCTTCGTGGGTGGTGACCACCGTCGGCAACAGGCCGACCTTCTGCCGCGACAGAATGGACAATTTGGCCAACAGGCCCAGGGTGGTGCTGTCGATGCTGCGGGTTTCGGTCAGATCGATCACGATCGCCGAGAAGTTCAGCGCTGTGAAGATCCGCTCGATCGTCGCATCCAGCGCCGAACACAGGGTCAGGCGCACTTCACCGACAAACTTCAGGACGAAGGTCCCGTCTTGCTCGGCGAATTGGATTCTTCCGGTACTCATCAAAGATTCCTGCTCAACACCAATAGGGCGATATCATCCGGCATCTCCCCCAGCGTGGCCAATCCAAAAACCTGCCGCAGACCATCCAGGCTGCCGCCCGCCGACTTGACCTTTTGGGGCAAGGCGGCTTCTTTCTCTTTAAGTGTAGGCTCTGGAAGAAGGTCCAGGATGCCGTCGGACATCAGCGTCAGGCTGAAGGTCGGCGGCAGTTCCAGGATGTGGTCTTCATAGGTGGCTTCATTGAACAAGCCCACCGGCAGGCCACGCCCTTCCAGGTAACGCACACTGTCAGGAGTGTACAGAACAGGCATCGGCAGGTGACCGCCAATGCTGTAGGTCAAAAGACCGGTTTCTTCATCGATCACGCCGCCAACCATCGTCACGTGCTTGCCCAGCTTGCAGCTGATCAGGCCCCGATTGATGTGGCCCAGCACCTCGGAGGGGGTAAACTCCGGCAGGGTGCCATTGCGCTTGGATTCGAACAACAACCGCGTGGTCATGAACTTCAACAACACGGTGACAAACGCAGAGGATGCACCGTGGCCGGACACATCGGCCAGGTAGAACGCCACACGCCGCTCATCCACACGGAAATAGTCGACAAAATCCCCCGACAGGTACAACGACGGGATGATCTGGTGCGCGAACTGGAAATCGTCGATGGTCCAGGGGCTCACCGGCAGCATGTTCATCTGCACCTGGCGACCGGCGTTCTGGTCTTCCTGGAGCAGGTTCAGGCTGGCTTCGAGCTCGCGGTTGGCAGTTTCGAGCTTTTCGCGGTAGCGCTGGTTTTCCTGGAGCAGGCGGGCACGGTCCAGGGCGCGACGCACCGAGTGTTCCAGCACCGCCAGGTCTTCCAGGGGCTTGATCAGGTAATCGGCGGCGCCCAGGCGCAAGGCTTCAACGGCGTCATTCATGACCCCGGCACCGGACACGACAATCACCGGTGTCTGCGGAGCAAGCTCGGTCACCTGGCGAATCAGTTCGAGGCCGCCCATCTGGGGCATGCGCAGGTCGCAGATCACGAGGTCGGGCTGGTCGCGCTCGAATACCTGGAGACCCTGTTGGCCGTTGCCGGCCTGCAGGACGCTGAAGCCACTGTCTTCCAAATAGGCCGCGAGGCTCGCGCGCACTACTTCGTCGTCATCGATTATCAGCAGCGTGGCACTGGTTTTCTGCATGTGGGCAAACGGCGCCAGAATTAGGTTGGCGTAGGTGGCTCGACAATGGCCGGGCGCACGTACTGGATTCGCTTTCTAGCCTCTCTGTCCTACAAAGCATTGGGATTTACCCCATGCACAACCGTAAAGCAGAGGTGCCCTTCTAAGGCGCAGACGGTACTCCCATCCGTGAGGGGTTTCAAGCTCATGCCGATGGTCGCCGAACGTCTTTACACGGCAAATCACCGGGAGTTATAAGAACGCTCATGACCACAACCCAAAGTAAGGATGGATGCTGTGAGCGAACATGAGCGCGACTACGCGGAAAAACGCGACTTCATCCGCATGCGGGTGGATGCCGATGTATCCTTGATCCACGCCGGGCAGGAAATTGCAGGGGTCTGCCTGGACCTTTCCAGCTCCGGCATGCAGGTGCAGGCACCTCGCCAGTTCAGCGTCGGTGACTTGCTGACCGTGCGCATCGATTCGGAGCACGCCGCACTCAGGGGTCTTGAGGCTGATACCGAGGTGGTGTGGGCCAAGGCCGTAGGCGATGAGCAGCAGCTGGGCCTGAAGATTTTGAAAATGCGCTGATCCACGCGCATAAAAAAGGCGACCGTTCAAAGGTCGCCTTTTTCATTTCAAAACGTCACAGCTTAAAAGTCGTCGACAACCTTGCCGTCCTTGACCTTGAACTCACGGTTCTGCAGGTAAGCGTTACGGATAAAGGTGTACTTGTCGCCGCTGATCAGCTTTTCGCTGTCGAGCAGGCTGGCACGGGTATCGACCACATTCAGGCCAAAGGTGCTGTTGCGCCAGCCGATATCGTTCATGTAGCGGTACGGTTGGGTGTAGCTGTCCACGTATTTGGACGGCGCATCACGCAAGGTGCTTGGGCCCATCAACGGGATCATCACGTAGGGACCGCTGCCGACGCCCCAGTAGCCGAGGGTCTGGCCGAAGTCTTCATCGCTGCGCTGCAGCCCCATTTTGGTGCCGACATCGATAAAGCCCAGCACGCCGAACGTGGTGTTGACCAGCAGGCGAGCCGTGTCGACGCCAGCATTGTGCGGCTTGAGCTGCAACACGTTGTTGGCCAAGTTGCCGACATCGCCGATGTTGCGAAAGAAGTTGTGAATACCGTCCTGCACCAATTGCGGGGTGACGAACTGATAGCCCTGGGCGATTGGCTTGAGGGCATAGGTATCAACGGTGTCGTTGAAGGTGAAGATCGGGCGGTTGACGCTTTCCCATGGATCATCTTCCGTCGCCGCCTGGGCGGCGAACGGTGCCATTAGGACGGTGGCACACACCGACAACTGAGCGAAGTACTGGCTCCAGCGCATAGCTTTTGCTCCTTGAATAGTCTGTCATGGGCGCTATGCCCTGAATAAGGCGGCCAGTATATGACGGAAGTGTGGATTTAGGCAGCTGCAAGGAAACGACTTTCATAATTTGCACAAAATTCCTACAAATACGCGCCGATGTCATCCACCTGTCATGCCGCCCCGATAGCGTTGCAGCTATTTCAGGGACGTTCAGATGCCACATGCCGAAATCGCCGTCGCCACTGCCCCCGCGTTGACCGCCGTGTTGTTTGGCCTGAGTGGCTGCCTGGTGGATTTCGGTTCCCAGGCCCGGCGCGACTCACCCTCCCCCGACTCCCAGGCCACACCCGGCGCGCTGAAAATCCTGCGCAGCCTGAAGGAGCAAGGCGTGCCCTGCGCCTGGCTGGATGAACTGCCGCCATCTGTCACCACGCCACTGGCCGCGTCCCTGCCCGCGTGGATCAAGGCCGCCTCACCCTCCACCATCCGCTGGCCGGCGCCCCACGCCTGCTGGCAAGCCTTGATGGAACTGAACATCGATCGCCTGGACGGCTGCGTGCTGGTCAGCGGCGAACCGCGCCTGCTGCAATCGGGCTTGAACGCCGGGCTGTGGACCATCGGCCTGGCCTCCTGCGGCTCGCTGTGCGGCGTGGCGCCGGAGCAATGGCAGGCGCTGAGCGAAAAGGAACGCGAGCACAAGCGCGGCAAGGCCACCGTGGCGCTCTATGGATTAGGCGTGCACTCGGTGATCGACCACCTCGGTGAGCTCGACACCTGCCTGGCCGACATCCGCCTGCGCCGCCTCAAAGGCGAAAAGCCCTGACAAGGATCATGCACAGTGGGCGCCGGTGGATTAATCTACACGTCAGTTCGTAGACCTTTCCCGGCGTGCCGCGGTCTATGCCAGTGCCTATCGATAAAAGGAAAGAATGTCATGCCTGATCGCGAGAAGTTACAACAGCAGGCCGATATCGTGCGCCAGCAACTGATCGATCATCCAGAGTTGCCCGCGGAAAAACGTGAAGCGCTTGAAGAGCTGGTTGCCAAATTCGACGTGCAGTTGCAACTGGAGCCGGCCACCCAGACACCCAGCATCGCTGACGATGTAAATCGGGCAGTGGAAGGTTTTGAACTGGACCATCCAGGTATTGCCGGGACACTGCGCAACATCGTGATAACGCTGGGCAACATCGGCATCTAACCTGCCTGCCAGCCTAGCGCAGATCCAAAATGTGGGAGGGGGCTTGCCCCCGATAGCGGAGTGTCAGTCACAGCATCTGTGTCTGAAACCCTGCAATCGGGGGCAAGCCCCCTCCCACATTGGGTTTTGTGTGCAGGCTTACTGGCGCGCCAGGCGTACGTTCTGGAACACCACATCCTCGGTGCTGCGATACGGGTTGATGTCCAGCCCACCCCGGCGCACATACCGTGCGTACACGGTCAGTTTCTGCGGCTTGAGCAAGCGCTGCAGATCGAGGAAGATGCGCTCCACGCACTGTTCGTGGAAGTCCGAGTGCTGACGGAAGCTCACCAGGTAGGCCAACAGGCTGGCGTGATCCAGCGCCGCACCGCGGTACTCCACCACCACACTGCCCCAATCGGGCTGGCTGGTGACCGGGCAGTTGGATTTGAGCAGGTGGCTGTGCACGCTTTCTTCCACCACACGCGAGTCATCACAGCGCAACAGTTCCGGGCGCGGATGTTCGTAGCTGCTGACGTTGATATCCAGGTCATCGATGCATACGCCCGGCAACGCCATCACGCCTTGCGCCTCGATCTCGGCGAGGCTGCGGATGCGCACGCTGACCGGCTTGCCGGCGGCGGCGCTGAGGTCGTTGCGCAGGGTCTCTTCCAAGCCATGAGTGTCGGCGAACGCGGTCTGGTTCAACGAATTGAGGTACAGCTTGAAGGACTTGGACTCGATGATGTTCGGCGAGTCGGCCGGGATGCTGAACTCACCGATGGCCACCACCGGCTTACCGGACGGCAGCAACCAGGACAGTTCGAAGCAGTTCCAGAAATCCACACCCTTGTAGGGCAGGGTCTCGGCGCTCAGGCCCAGCTCGGCCCACTTGGCCGCGCGAGGGATCGGGAACAGCAACGAAGGGGTGTACGTGGAGATGTATTCACTGGACTTGCCCAGCGGCGAATGTTCGGCTGCGGGATGCATGGCGGAAACCTGGCTAAATAAACCGCGCCAGTCTACCAGCCTTTGCTCCCGCCCTTAAGGAACGCCTTACTCAATGGTCAGCGTGCCCACCATGCCCGCCTGGTAATGCCCGGGCAGATTGCAGGCGAACTCAAGGCCGGTGGCCTTGCTAAAGGTCCACGTCAGCTCGGCGGTTTTGCCGGGTTCGACCAACACGCTGTTGGGGTCATCGTGCTTCATCGCGCCATGCTCCATTTTACTGTGGTCCATGGCCCCCATACCGGTCGCCGTGAGCATGCCGCTGGCCTGCATCTGTAACATTTCCTTCTGGTGTTCGGCGTGCATGGCCGCGTCGCCCAGGTTGAATTCATGCAGCAACCGGCCTTTATTGACCAACACAAAACGGACCGTCTCACCGGCCTTGACGTCGAGGGACTTGGGCGAGAAGGAAATATCCTGCAGCGTCACCTCCACCGTACGCGTGGCTTTGTCAGCCGGTGCCGGTTGGCCAAACGCGTAGGTGCGAGACGCATCAGCCAATGCATTGAAGCTCAACACCAGCAGGCAGCCCGCCAGCAACAGGGGTGTACGCAACGCCATCTTTCTTCTCCAAAAATACATAACCCGCTTGGGCAGCACTCTAAGATAAGCCCGCTGCCAGCGAGCTGACTGCTAGATTACAACTTTGTCAGGTTACCCCGTTGGCGCGCTCAGCCGCTTATTGTGGTAGGAGCGAGCTTGCTCGCGAAGAACATCAGCACGCTGCGTCAAGCCAGAGAGTACGCGTTATCGTTGACGTTTTTCGCGAGCGAGCTCGCTCCTACAGGGAAGCGTCCATCCTTTGCCAAGAGCCTTACATGAAACTGCTGATCGTCGAAGACCAACCGAAAACCGGCCACTATCTGCGCCAGGGCCTGGCCGAGGCCGGGTTTACCACCGAGTTGGTGGCCGACGGCACCAGTGGCCAGCACCTGGCGCTGACCGGCGACTATGACTTGCTGATCCTCGACGTGATGCTGCCCGGTCGTGATGGCTGGCAAATCCTGCAAGCGGTGCGCAGCGCCGGCCTGGACATGCCGGTGTTGTTTCTTACCGCACGCGACGCGGTGGAGGATCGCGTGCACGGCCTGGAGCTGGGCGCCGACGATTACCTGGTCAAGCCCTTCGCCTTCTCCGAGCTGCTCGCCCGCGTGCGCAGCCTGTTACGGCGTGGCGGCAGCGCGCCGCAGGACACCCACCTGCAACTGGCCGACCTGCGCCTGGACCTGATCCGCCGCCGCGTCGAACGCAGCGGCCAGCGTATCGACCTCACCGCCAAGGAGTTTTCCCTGCTGGAACTGCTGCTGCGCCGCCAGGGCGAAGTGCTGCCCAAGTCGCTGATCGCCTCGCAGGTGTGGGACATGAATTTCGACAGTGACACCAACATCATCGAAGTGGCGATCCGCCGCCTGCGCCTGAAAGTCGACGATGCCTTTCCCAACAAGCTGATCCACACGGTGCGCGGCATGGGCTATGTACTGGAGGAGCGCTTCACGTGATCCAGCGCCTGTCCCTCGCCAGCCGCCTGGCACTGTTGTTTGCCGCGTGCACCGCCGTGGTTTCGCTGCTCGCCGGCGTGTTGTTCAACCACGCCAGCGAGGCGCACTTTATTGAGCTGGACCAGCAGCAATTGGACAGCCGGCTGGTGACGCTGCGCAACACGTTGCAGGGTGTCGACTCGCCGCAAGCCTTCGCCCGGCGCGAACCCCAATTGCGCGCCGACCTCAACCATCAACCCGACCTCACCTTGCGCATCACCGCGGCCGGCCAGCGCTGGCTTGACCAGGCTCCCGGCGTGGCGTTGCCCGAGGCACCCGGCCTGCACAGCCTGCAGCAGGCCGGCACCGCCTATCGCGTGTACAACGCGACCTTGAGCCCCGGCCAACCTGGCTCAGCGCAGTTGACCCTGATACTCGACATCACCCACCACCAGCATTTTCTGCAACGCATGCAGCGCTTGATCTGGCTGACCGTCGGCCTCTCGGCCCTGGCCACCGCGCTGCTCGGCGCCTGGGCGGCGCGCCGCGGGTTGCGGCCTTTGCGGCGCATGGGCGAAGTCGCCGCCGGCGTGTCCGCCCATTCCCTGACGCAACGCTTGCCGCAGCAACAGATGCCGGCCGAACTGGCGGAGTTGGCGCAGACCTTCAATGCCATGCTGGGCCGCCTGGACGACGCGTTCCAGCGCCTTTCGGCCTTCTCCGCCGATATCGCCCACGAACTGCGCACACCGCTGTCGAACCTGCTGACCCAGACCCAGGTCATTCTCACCCAGCCGCGCCCACTGGAGGATTACCGCGAAGCGCTGCACAGCAACCTGGAGGAATTGCAGTGGATGGCGCAATTGGTCAACGACATGCTGTACCTGGCCAAAGCCGACCACGGTTTGCTGACCCCCAAGCGCGAGCCGTTGGCACTGGCTGATGAAGTCGAGGCGTTGCTGGAGTTTTTTGCGCTGCTGGCCGAAGACGCGCAGGTTTCGCTGGTGTGCGACGGCCATGCCCACACGTCCGGTGATCGCGGCATGTTGCGCCGAGCCCTGTCCAATCTGTTGGAGAACGCACTCAGGTTTACCCCGGCGGGCGGCGAAGTGCGGGTGCGCATGGCAGACGATGAGCGCGGCGTGAAGCTGACGGTGGAAAACACCGGGGAAGGTATTTCGAAAGATGTGTTACCCAAGCTGTTCGATCGCTTCTACCGGGCCGATCCGGCGCGGCGCGAGGGCAGCAGCGAGCATGCGGGGCTGGGGCTGGCGATTACCCAGTCAATTGTGCGGGCACATGGGGGGAGGATTTATTGTGAGTCTGGGGCGGGGTGGACGCGGTTTGTGATTGAGTTGCCCAAGGGAGATTGATGCAAGCTGTACCGGCCCTATCGGGGGCAAGCCCCCTCCCACAGTGGACCCCATTTACTCAGGAGAAATGAGGTCAAAATGTGGGAGGGGGCTTGCCCCCGATGGCGGCCTCAAACGCTACGAATACCTGAGCGCATGCGCCGGCTCGATCTTCGCCGCCCGATACGCCGGGTAAATCGTCGCCAGGAAGCTCAGCACAAACCCCGCCGAGCAAATCAGCAGCACATCGCCACCTTGCAGTTCGGAAGGCAGGTTACTGACGAAGTACACATCCGAACTGAAGATATGCTGCCCGCTCACCCGCTCCAGCCAGCCCACCAGTTCGCTCACGTTCAGCGCCGCAATCACCCCCAGCACGCCGCCGATCAGGGTGCCGACCACGCCGATCACCGTGCCCTGCACCATGAAGATCGCCATGATCTGCCGAGGCGTGGCGCCGATGGTGCGCAGGATCGCGATGTCGGCGCCCTTGTCGTTCACCACCATGATCAAGGTGGCGATGATGTTGAAGGCGGCCACCGCGACGATCATCAGCAGCAGCAGGCCGATCATGGTCTTTTCCATCTTCATCGCACTGAACAGGCTGCCCTGGGTGTGGGTCCAGTCGTCGGCCTTATACGCCGCGCCGAGGCTGGCGGCGATGTCCGCCGAAACCTTCGGCGCCGCGTACAGGTCGGTCACCGCCAGGCGCACGCTCTGCACCTGGTTGGGTTGCCAATGCTGTATTTCGGCCGCATCGGCCATGTTGATCAAGGCCATGGAACCGTCCAGCTCGGCGCCCACCTTGAAGATACCCACCACGTTCAAACGCTGCATGCGCGGGGTAATACCGCCCGGCGCAGTGCTGATTTCCGGCACGATCAAGGTCAGTTTGTCGCCGACATTGAGGCGGAAGCGGCGCGCGGTGATGTCGCCGATCACCACTCCGAACTCACCGGGCTTCAGGTCTTCCAGTTTGCCGCGCACGATGTGCTTGGCCACGATCGACACCTTGCCTTCCTGGGCCGGGTCGACGCCGCTGATCTCAATCGGCTGCATGGCGCCCTTGTAGGAGAACATGCCGTCCATCTGAGTGAAGGGTACCGCCGCCGTCACTCGCGGGTTCTTCATCGCGGCAGCGGCCACCGGCTGCCAGTCATCAATCGGCTTTACGCCGACGATGGTGGCGTGGGGCACCATGCCAAGGATGCGCGAGCTCATTTCGCGCTGGAAGCCATTCATCACCGAGAGCACCACGATCATCGCCAATACGCCCAGGGCGAGGCCGATCATCGAGGTCATCGAGATAAACGAGACAAAACGGTTGCGGCGTTTGGCGCGGGTATAGCGCGTGCCGATGAAAATCGATAACGGTCTGAACATTCGCGTGCACCGCCTGAAAAAATAAAAAAGCCCGGCCTCGAAAAACCGGGCTTGCAGCCACTCAGATAGCGACCAGATGACCTTCCTGCAAATGCAGTACGCGGTCCATCTGACGGGCCATGCTCATGTCATGGGTCACCACCAGGAACGCGGTGCGCATCTGGGTGCTCAGCTCCAGCATCAAGTCCTTGATGCCCTGGGCGGTGTGGGAGTCGAGGTTGCCGGTGGGCTCGTCGAGCATCACCAGGCCTGGGTTGTTCACCAGCGCACGGGCGATGGCCACACGCTGGCGCTCACCACCGGACAGCTCGGCCGGCTTGTGCTCCAGGCGATGGCCGAGGCCGACGCGCTCCAGTAAGGCGGTGGCACGCTGGCGCGCCTCGGGGATCGCAGTCTTGCCGATCAGCAGCGGCATGCACACGTTTTCCAGGGCGGTGAATTCCGGCAGCAGGTGGTGAAACTGATACACAAAACCCAACGAGCGGTTGCGCAACTGGCCACGGGCCTTTTCACCGAGGGCCGAGAGTTCTTCACCGGCCAGCCATACGCTGCCCTGGGACGGCGTGTCGAGGCCGCCCAACAGGTTCAGCAAAGTGCTTTTGCCGGAACCGGAACTGCCGACGATCGCCACGCGCTCGCCCGGGTGCAGTTCAAGTTGCAGGTTCGACAGCACTACCACCGATTCCGGGCCTTCCTCGTAGGATTTGCCCAGGTTGCGGCAGCTCAGGATTGCTTTTTCACTCATGCCCGATTCACTCATAACGTAATGCCTGTGCTGGCTGGGTACGTGCCGCGCGCCAGGCTGGATACAGGGTGGCAAGGAAACTCAGGACCAACGCGGCACCGCCCACCATCAACACGTCCTGGGCCTGAACCTGGGACGGCAGGTAGTCGATGAAATAGACGTCGGCGTTGAGGAATTTGTGACCGAGCACTTTTTCAAGCAGGGCGATGGCGGCGCTGACATTCAACGCGGCGAGAATGCCGACGGCGGTACCGATCAGGGTGCCGACCACACCGATCACGGTGCCCTGCACCATGAAGATCGCCATGATCTGCCCCGGCGTGGCGCCCAGGGTGCGCAGGATGGCGATGTCGCCCTTCTTGTCGTTCACCACCATCACCAGCGTGGAGATAATGTTGAAGGCGGCCACGGCGACGATCAGCAACAGCAGCAGGCCGATCATGGCTTTTTCCATGCGGATGGCCTGGTACAGATTGCCGTGGGTGCGGGTCCAGTCGCGGGCGTAGTACTGGGATTCACCCAGGTGCTGGGCGATTTCCCAGGCGCCGCGCGGCGCGTCGAACAGGTCGTTGAACTTCAGGCGCAGGCCCTGCACCTGGTCCGGCTGCCAGCGGTGCAGGCGCGCCAGGTCCGTGAGGTTGGTCAACCCGAGGTAGCCGTCGATCTCGCCGGCGCCCACATGAAAGGTGCCGACCACGGTAAACCGCTTCATGCGCGGAAACATGCCGGCCGGGGTCACGGTGACCTCCGGCGCGACGAAGGTCAGCTTGTCGCCCACGCTTACGCCGAGCTTGGCCGCGGCCTTGTCGCCGATGATGATGCCGAAGCTGCCGGGCGCCAGGTCATCGAGTTTGCCCTGCAGCATGAACTTGTCGATGATCGAGACGTTGCGCTCCTGGGCCGGCTCGACGGCATTGAGCAGGATCTTCTGCACCTTGCCGTCATTGGTCAGCAACCCCTGCATCTGGGTAAACGGCGCAACGGCCAGCACCTTGGGGTTCTGCTTGACCTTGGCGGCCAGGCTTTGCCAGTCGCTGATGGGCGCATCGCCCTCGATGGTCGCGTGGGGCACCATGCCCAGCACGCGGGTGCGCATCTCATGATCGAAGCCGTTCATCACCGACAGCACCACGATCATCACGACCACGCCCAGGGCGAGACCGATCATCGAGGTCAGGGAAATGAACGACACAAAATGATTGCGACGCTTTGCACGGGTATAACGCGTGCCGATAAATACGAAGAGAGGTCTGAACATGTCGGGGCTTGTTCGGAGGAAAAGAAGACGTCCCGGTGGCGGGGTCTGGTCAGCAGCTTTACACTCAGACCATTACCGTTACCTGGGGTTCGCCATGTCGACATTAGATGAAGAAGAGCGCCGCGAATACTACCGTATCGACGACATGATCGCACTCCAAATCAAAAGTCTGTCGGCGCCCGACGCGGCGAGCAAGGAAGTGTTGCTGGATGATTCGCCGCTGTTCAATCTGCTCAGTGAATTGCACCTCAGCGAGTTCGAAGCCCAGCACCTGCTGCGCCAGATCAACGAAAAAGACCGCAGCCTGGCGGCGTTCCTCAAAGTGCAGAACAAGCGCCTGGACCTGCTCAGCCAGGTCATGGCCCGCGGGCTGCTCAACGAGGTGGGCGCGCCGCAGCCGGTGATCCTGTCCGAAGGCGGCATCGACTTCCAGCACCCTGCCCCACTGGCGCCCGACACGCACCTGGCGGTCAAGCTGGTGCTGATGCCCCAGGCACTCGGCCTGCTGTTGCGCGCGCGGGTGACCCATTGCGATCCCAAGGGCGACGGCTTTGACGTGGGCACGGAATTCGAATCCATGACCGACGCCCAACGCCAACTGCTGGCACGCTACATCCTGCAGAAACAGGCCCAGGAACGCCGCCTGGCGCGAGAACAAAGCGACGATCTCTGAATGCGTATTCACGACGCCAGCCATCCTGGCGCAAAGGAGCAACTGTGACCCTGATTTACGGCCATCGCGGTGCCAAAGGCGAAGCACCGGAAAATACCCTGACCAGCTTTCAGGAATGCCTCAAGCACGGCGTACGCCGCTGCGAACTGGACCTGCACCTGTCCATGGACGGCGAACTGATGGTCATCCACGACCCTACCCTCAAGCGCACGGCCGACCGACGCGGCAAAGTCGTCGAGTACTCGGCAGCCGACCTGGTGAAGATGGATGCGCGCAAAGGCGGCCCGGGCTGGGTCAGCCCTTGCCCGATCCCGCGCCTGGAGGAGTTGTTCGAAAAGTGCGACTTCGATCACTGGCAGCTGGAAGTCAAAAGCGCTTCGCGCACCCGCGCCGCCACCACCGTGCTGGCGATCCGCGAGATGGCCGTGCGCTTTGGCCTGATGGACAAAGTCACCGTCACCTCAAGTTCGCGGGAAGTGCTCAAAGCGGCGATTGAACTGACCCCCGACCTGTCACGCGGACTGGTGGCCGAATACGCCTGGCTCGACCCACTGAAGGTCGCGCAGAACTATAGCTGTGAGTACCTGGCGTTGAACTGGACGTTGTGCACCCCCGAGCGGCTGGAAAAAGCCCAGCGCCAGGGTTTGCATGTATCCGTATGGACGGTCAACGAACCCGCGCTGATGCGCAGGCTCGCCGACTTCGGCGTAGATAGCCTGATTACAGACTTTCCCGGTTTGGCCACTGCCACCCTCGGGAATTACTGAAATCGGTCTCCCCGGCCGGCTCAGGCCACCGGCCGGAGCCGCTCAAAAAAGCCGGTTGAGGCCGTCGTAGGCCGCTACCCGATAGGCTTCCGCCATGGTCGGGTAGTTGAACGTGGTGTTGACGAAATACTTGAGCGTATTCAGATCACCCGGCTGATTCATGATCGCCTGGCCGATGTGCACGATCTCCGACGCCTGGTAGCCGAAGCAATGTACGCCGAGCACCTCCAGGGTTTCGCGATGGAACAGGATCTTCAGCATGCCCTGGGGCTCACCGGCGATCTGCGCACGCGCCATGCTCTTGAAGAACGCTTTGCCCACTTCGTATGGCACCTTGGCCTTGGTCAGTTCGTGCTCGTTCTTGCCGATCGAGCTGATCTCGGGAATGGTGTAGATGCCGGTCGGCACGTCGTTCACGTAGCGCCAGCTGCCGTTGTCGACGATGCTGCCGGCCGCCGAACGGCCCTGGTCATGGGCGGCGCTGGCCAGGCTTGGCCAGCCGATCACGTCACCGGCGCCGTAGATGTTGGTCACGCAGGTGCGGTAGTTCTCGTCCACCTCGATCTGGCCACGGCTGTTGACCTTGACCCCGATGTTTTCCATGCCCAGCTTGTCGGTGTTGCCGGTACGCCCGTTGCACCACAGCAAGGCGTCGGCCTTGATCTTCTTGCCGGACTTGAGGTGCAGGATCACCCCGTTGTCCAGGCCTTCGACGCGCTCGTATTCTTCGTTGTGGCGCACGGTGATGTTGTTGTTGCTGAAGTGGTAGCTCAACGCTTGGGAAATTTCCGAGTCGAGGAAGCTCAGCAACTGGTCACGGTTGTCCACCAGTTCCACCAGTACACCCAGGCCGCTGAAGATCGAGGCGTACTCGCAGCCGATCACGCCGGCGCCGTAGATGATCAGCTTGCGCGGGGTGTGGCCCAGGCTCAGGATGGTGTCGCTATCGTAGATACGCGGGTGGTGGAAATCGATGTCCGCCGGGCGATACGGGCGCGAGCCGGTAGCGATGATGATGTGCTTGGCCACCAGTTTTTCGACCACGCCGTTGGCGCAGACCACTTCGACGGTTTGCTCGTCGGCGAAGCTGCCGGTGCCGAAGAACAGGTCGACGCGGTTGCGGGCATAGAAGCCGGTGCGCGACGCGACTTGCTTGGAGATGACTTTCTCGGCGCTTTTCAACACGTCCGGGAACGAGAACCAGCGCGGCTCACCAATCGCCCGGAACATCGGGTTGGTGTTGAATTGCATGATCTGGCGCACGGAGTGACGCAACGCCTTGGACGGGATGGTACCCAGGTGGGTGCAGTTGCCGCCGACCTGGCGACGGCTGTCGACCATCGCCACCTTGCGCCCTGCCTTTGCAGCGTTCATCGCCGCGCCTTCTCCAGCCGGGCCGGAACCCAGTACCACCACGTCGTAGTTGTAGACAGCCATGCGTACTCCTCAGAACAGGCCAGGCGTACGGTTGGACGCCTGGCTAAATCATGCCGCGGCCAGCGGGCATGAAGGACAATTTGGCTCAAGTGTGTGAACCGGGGCACAGTCTATATAAGGCTCAACGCCGCGCACATTAACCCTTGGTCGCGTCGTAGGCCAGTGTTGCCATACTAACAGGGCGCAAAGCAGCGTCGATTCAAGGATCAGCCATTATGCGACAACTCTTTATCGGTTTGATGCTGATGCTGTCGATCACGGCCCAGGCCAGTGATACGGACCGACTCAAGCAGGCCGGCTTCCCCGCGCAGGTCGAGGGGTTGGCGCTGAAAAACCAGGCGGTGCTCAACTATCTCTGGGCGGATGTGTATGCGGCGGCGCTGTACTCGCCGGCTGATCTGAGCGCAAGGCAAGCCTGGGACCAACAGAAAGCGTTGCGCCTTGTGCTGTATTACTTTCGCAACATTGATCGCGCGGATGTGATCAAGGCGGCCAGCGCCACCCTGGAACGCCAGCAAGCCAATGCCGGCTTGAATCCGGAGATAGCCAGGCTGCACGCGCGCTTTCGGGATATTCGTAGCGGTGACCGCTATGCCCTGGATTTTCGCCCGGGCCGGGGTTTGAACCTCGAGATCAATGGCCAGGTGGTGTTCAGCAGTAGCGATGATGCGCTGGCGAGGGCTTACCTGGGTATCTGGCTGGCACCTGAAGGGTTGTCTGATGAGTTGCGCGACAAGTTGCTGGATTGATGTGTCGGCTGTAGCACCGCCATCGGGGGCAAGCCCCCTCCCACATTTGAATGTGTTCGCAAATCAAACTGTGGGAGGGGGCTTGCCCCCGATGAGGCCCTCCCAGACACCACAAAACCCCCAGGCATAAAAAAGCCCCGAACCAGTCGGGGCCTTTTCATTCAACACTCAGGCTTAGCGCGGAAACGCCGGCGGGTTGACCCCAGCCATGTCTTCCATCACGCGAACCACCTGGCAGCTGTAGCCGAACTCATTGTCGTACCACACGTACAGCACAACGCGGTTGTCCTGGCTGATGGTCGCCTCGGCGTCCACCACACCGGCGTGGCGCGAGCCGACGAAGTCGGTGGACACCACTTCCTGGGAATTGACGAAGTCGATCTGCTTGTGCAGATCGGAGTGCAACGCCATGTAGCGCAGGTACTCGTTCATCTCTTCACGGGTGGCGGCTTTCTCAAGGTTCAGGTTGAGAATGGCCATCGACACGTTCGGCGTCGGCACACGGATCGCGTTACCGGTCAGCTTGCCGGCCAGCTCAGGCAGAGCCTTGGCGGCAGCGGTGGCGGCACCGGTCTCGGTGATCACCATGTTCAGCGCGGCGCTGCGGCCACGGCGGTCGCCCTTGTGGAAGTTGTCGATCAGGTTTTGGTCGTTGGTGTACGAGTGAACCGTCTCGACGTGGCCGTTGACGATGCCGAACTTGTCATTCACAGCCTTGAGCACCGGCACGATGGCGTTGGTGGTGCAGGAAGCGGCGGACACGATCTTGTCGTCAGCGGTGATTTCGGCATGGTTGATGCCGTGCACGATGTTCTTGAGCTTGCCCTTGCCAGGCGCGGTCAGGACAACGCGGTCGACACCCGGGCAGGCCAGGTGCTGGCCCAGGCCCTCGGCATCACGCCATACGCCGGTGTTGTCCACCAGCAGCGCGTCCTGGATGCCGTACTGGGTGTAATCCACCTCGGACGGGTTCTTCGCGTAGATCACCTGGATCAGGTTACCGTTGGCGGTGATGGTGTTGTTTGCTTCGTCGATAACGATGGTGCCGTTGAACGGACCGTGTACCGAGTCGCGGCGCAACAGACTGGCGCGCTTGGTCAGGTCGTTCTCGGCGCCTTTGCGCACCACGATGGCACGCAGGCGCAGGCCGTCGCCGCCGCCGGTTTTTTCGATGAGGATGCGCGCCAGCAGGCGGCCGATACGACCAAAGCCGTAGAGCACCACGTCGGTGCCTTTGCGGGCAGCGGCGCTTTGCTGGCCGATTACCTCGGCCATTTCTTCACGCACGAACTGCTCGGCACTGCGACCGGCGCCTTCCTTGCGGAATTTGTAGGCCAGCTTGCCCAGGTCGACCGAAGCCGCCCCGAGCTTGAGCTCGCTCATGGCCTTGAGCAACGGGAATGTTTCGTGGACGGAGAGTTCGCTGTCGTCGGCAGAACGGTGGCGCGCAAAGCGGTGCGCCTTGAGAATCGCGATGACGGACTGATTGATCAGGCTGCGGCCATAGATCGAGCTCACCACATTGTTATTGCGGTACAGCTGACCGATAAGCGGAATCATCGCTTCAGCGAGTGCTTCACGGTCGATCCATTCACCAAGACACTGGTCGGGCTTCTGAGTCACGGGAACCTTCCACATGTAGGGGCTGAAAAAAGGGGCTACATTATGTCGCCCGACTGACCGTTGAGCAATGCGCTACAGGCAACAAAAACCCCTTGCAAAAAAATACCACCGCGCTACAGCCCAGGAAATACGCGGGTTCCAGAAGGCCACCCATTTGACGAGCAGGCCGACTTGTCCGTAACCCTCCTAAACATTCGCGCATTTTGGCACTACATATTGAGTCAAAACCCACGATTGTTTGTCTTAGCCACTACATTTCCAACAAACCGTAATAGGCACAGTCAGCAACTGACAGGCGGCACCTCTGGCCGTTACAATTACCGACTTTGTCGCAACGCTTGGAGCTCAACCTTCCGTGCCCGTTCTGCGTCTACCGCTACTCCCTGCCGCGGCAGGTAAACAGCATTGGGGCAACCTGCCCGGTGCCGCCCTGAGCCTGGCCATTGCCGAGGCTGCCAGCGCAGCCAAGCGCTTTACCCTGCTGCTGACCGCCGACAGCCAAAGCGCCGAACGGTTGGAGCAGGAGCTGAGCTTCTTCGCCCCCGATTTGCCGGTGCTGCACTTTCCCGACTGGGAAACCCTGCCCTACGACCTGTTCTCGCCGCACCAGGACATCATTTCCCAGCGCATCGCCAGCCTGTACCGCCTGCCGGAACTGGCCCACGGCGTGCTGGTGGTGCCGATCACCACCGCCCTGCACCGCCTGGCGCCGACCAAGTTCCTGCTGGGCAGCAGCCTGGTGCTGGATGTCGGCCAGAAACTCGACGTGGAGCAGATGCGCACGCGCCTGGAGGCCACCGGCTACCGCTATGTCGACACGGTGTACGAACACGGCGAATTCACCGTACGCGGTGCATTGATCGACCTGTTCCCGATGGGCAGCAAGTTGCCGTATCGCATCGACCTGTTCGATGACGAGATCGAAACGCTGCGCACCTTCGACCCGGAAAACCAGCGCTCCATCGATAAAGTCGAGTCGATCAAGTTGCTGCCGGCACGGGAATTTCCCCTGCAAAAAGATGCGGTCACGCGCTTCAAGGCGCGCTTTCGCGAGCGCTTCGATGTGGACTTCCGCCGTTGCCCGATCTTCCAGGACTTGAGCAGCGGGATTACGCCGGCCGGTATCGAGTACTACCTGCCGCTGTTCTTCGACGAAACCTCCACGCTCTTCGATTACCTGCCCCAGGACACCCAAGTGTTCTCGCTGCCGGGCATCGAGCAGGCGGCGGAAAATTTCTGGAACGACGTGCGCAACCGCTATGAAGAGCGCCGCGTCGACCCGTCCCGACCTTTATTGCCCCCCGCCGAGCTGTTCCTGCCGGTGGAAGACTGCTTCGCGCGCCTGAAAAACTGGCCGCGCGTGGTCGCCAGCCAGCAGGATGTGGACGCCGGCAGCGGCCGCGAGCGCTTCCCCGCAGCGGCGCTGCCGGATTTGGCGATCCAGGCCAAAGCCACACAGCCGCTGGAGGCGCTGTCCAACTTCCTCGGCGACTTCCCCGGCCGCGTGCTGTTTACCGCCGAATCCGCCGGGCGTCGCGAGGTGTTGCTGGAGTTGCTGGAGCGCCTGAAGCTGCGCCCGAAAACCGTCGACAGCTGGCCGGATTTTGTAAAAAGCAAAGAGCGCCTGGCAATCACCATCGCGCCGCTGGACGAAGGGCTGCTGCTGGATGACCCGGCCCTGGCCCTGATCGCCGAAAGCCCTTTGTTCGGCCAGCGTGTAATGCAGCGTCGCCGTCGCGAAAAACGCGCCGACGCCAATAACGATGCGGTGATCAAGAACCTCACCGAGCTGCGCGAAGGCGCGCCGGTGGTGCACATCGACCACGGCGTCGGCCGCTACCTCGGTTTGCAGACCCTGGAAATCGACAACCAGGCCGCCGAATTCCTCACCATGGAATACGCCGAAGGCGCCAAGCTCTACGTGCCGGTGGCCAGCCTGCACTTGATCGCGCGCTACACCGGCAGCGACGACGCGCTGGCGCCGTTGCATCGCCTGGGCTCCGAGACCTGGCAGAAAGCCAAGCGCAAGGCCGCCGAACAGGTGCGCGACGTGGCCGCCGAACTGCTCGACATCTACGCCCGCCGCGCCGCGCGCGAAGGGTATGCGTTCGCCGACCCGAAAGCCGACTACGCCACCTTCAGCGCCGGCTTCGCCTTCGAAGAAACCCCGGACCAGCAAACCACCATCGAAGCCGTGCGCGCCGACATGCTCGCGCCCAAGCCGATGGACCGCCTGGTGTGCGGCGACGTGGGCTTCGGCAAGACCGAAGTGGCCATGCGCGCCGCCTTTATTGCGGTGCATGGCGGCAGGCAGGTGGCGATCCTGGTGCCGACCACCCTGCTCGCCCAGCAGCACTACAACAGCTTCCGCGACCGCTTTGCCGACTGGCCGGTGACGGTGGAAGTGATGAGCCGCTTCAAATCGGCCAAGGAAGTCAATGCCGCGATTGCCGACCTGGCCGAAGGCAAGATCGATATCGTCATCGGCACGCACAAGCTGCTGTCGGACGATGTGAAGATCAAAAACCTGGGACTGGTGATCATCGACGAAGAACACCGCTTCGGCGTGCGCCAGAAGGAGCAACTCAAGGCCCTGCGCAGCGAAGTCGACATTCTTACGCTCACGGCGACGCCGATTCCACGTACGCTGAATATGGCCGTGTCGGGCATGCGCGACCTGTCGATCATCGCCACGCCGCCGGCGCGCCGCCTGTCGGTGCGCACCTTCGTGATGGAGCAGAACAAAAGCACGGTCAAGGAAGCGCTGCTGCGCGAATTGCTGCGCGGTGGCCAGGTGTATTACCTGCACAACGACGTGAAGACCATCGAGAAGTGCGCCGCTGACCTCGCCGAACTGGTGCCGGAAGCCCGCATCGCCATCGGCCACGGGCAGATGCGCGAGCGCGAACTCGAACAGGTGATGAGCGACTTCTACCACAAGCGCTTCAACGTGCTGATCGCCTCGACCATCATCGAGACCGGTATCGACGTACCGAGCGCCAACACCATCATCATCGAGCGCGCCGACAAGTTCGGCCTGGCCCAGTTGCACCAACTGCGCGGCCGCGTCGGGCGCAGCCACCACCAGGCCTATGCCTACCTGCTGACGCCGCCGCGCCAGCAAATTACCAGCGATGCGGAAAAACGCCTGGAAGCCATCGCCAACACCCAGGACCTGGGCGCCGGCTTTGTACTGGCCACCAACGACCTGGAAATTCGTGGCGCCGGCGAACTGCTCGGCGACGGCCAGAGCGGGCAGATCCAGGCGGTGGGTTTCACGCTGTATATGGAGATGCTGGAGCGCGCGGTGAAAGCCATTCGCAAGGGCGAGCAACCGAACCTCGATCAACCGCTGGGCGGTGGCCCGGAAATCAACCTGCGCCTGCCGGCACTGATTCCCGAAGACTACCTGCCGGATGTGCATGCGCGGCTGATCCTGTACAAGCGCATCGCCTCGGCCACCGACGAAGAAGGCCTCAAGGACCTGCAGGTGGAGATGATCGACCGCTTCGGCCTGCTGCCGGAACCGACCAAGAACCTGGTGCGCCTGACCCTGCTCAAGTTGCAGGCCGAGCAGTTGGGCATCAAGAAGGTCGACGCCGGGCCGCAGGGCGGGCGTATCGAATTCGAAGCCCAGACGCCGGTGGACCCGTTGGTGCTGATCAAGCTGATCCAGGGCCAGCCCAACCGCTACAAGTTCGAAGGGGCTACGCTGTTCAAGTTCATGGTGCCGATGGAACGTGCCGAAGAACGCTTCAACACCCTGGAGGCGCTGTTTGAGCGCCTCATTCCGAAATCTGCTTGAAGGACGCCTCCATGCGCGTGTTCCGCATTCTGAGCCTGTTGTTGGTGGTACTCGCGCCTTCAGCCTTTGCCGACAGCCCCTACCAGGTGGAAATGATCCTGGTGCGTCAGAATGCGGAGCCGGTGATCAACAGCCGCGCCGCCCCGGAAAACTGGGATGGCGGCGCGCCGCGCCTGGGCGAGCGCATGAGCCCGCCGCGCCTGGGTAACATCGTCGACAAGCTGCGCGCCGATTCCAACTACACCGTGCTCGCGCACAAGGCCTGGGAACAGAACCTGGGCGAGCAACCGGTGAAGATCGCGATTACCGACGGCCAGGAGCAGTTCGGCCAATTCCCTATCGAGGGCGTACTGAACCTGCAACTGGGACGTTTCACCGACATCGATGCCGACTTCTGGATCAACCAGTTCGACGCCAACGGCAGCGTGATCGCAAGCGAACACTTGAGCCAGAAAGAGGTGCGCACCAAGAACAACCAGCTCAATTACCTGGATGGCGGCCACCTGGCGCTGCTGATCAAGATCACCTCGCTGACCGCCAAGCCCCCCAGCGCACCACCGCCCGACCTGCAGGACTGATCCAGCGCCATGCCCCTGACGTCATCGCTGACCAAACCCCTGGCCCCGTCATGGGCCAATCGCTTCAAGGAGCAAAGCCTGGAGCGCGGGCGCCGTTATGCGCTGGAGAATCGGGTGCGCATCGTCGAGTCCGGCGACAGCACCATCACGGCCAGTTGCGAAGGTTCGGGCGGCAACGTGTACCGGCAGACCATCTCGTTGCGCGAATCGGCCAAGGGCATGCTGATCCTGGTGGACAGCCGCTGTACCTGCCCGGTGCACACCAATTGCAAACACATCGCGGCGGTGCTGCTAAAGGTCCAGGAAACCCTGGCCTACCCGGCGGCGGCCCAGGATGCCGAGCTGCTGGGCAAACTCCAGGCGGTCCTCGACAACCGCGTGGTGTTGCCGCAGGTGGTCATGGAAGACGTGCGCCCCGTGCCGCGCCTGTGGCTGGCCAGTGTGGAGTTCAGCGCGTTCGAGCCGCGCAATGGCAAGATGCAGCGTTACATCCAGCATCGCGCGGCGCTGTCGTTCAACTACGAGGGCAATTACGTCAGCGGGCAAAAGAACGCCGACATCATCGTGCGCCAGGAAACCCAGAGCCTGCGCATCAAGCGCCATCCGGAGCTGGAACAACCGTATCGCGAGCAACTGCGCCTGCTCGGTTTCAAGATCGCCACGCGCCAGAGCAAGGCCCTGCCGGAGAGTGCCGGCGAACTGTTCGAGATGGTCAATGACAGCGCCTGGTTGAATTTCACCCTCAACGCATCCCCCGCGCTGCGGGCCGAGGGCTGGGAGCTGCAGATCGATGAAGACTTCGGTTTCGACCTGAGCCCCGTGGAAGACTGGTACGCCAGCGTCGATGAAGCCCCCGAGCGTGACTGGTTCGACCTGGAGCTGGGAATTATCGTCAACGGCGAACGGCTGAGCCTGCTGCCGATCCTGCTCAACTTGATGCGCTCCCACACCGAGATCCTCAATCCGGAAAAACTCGCCCGACGTCGCGATGATGAACTCATCCTGGTGAATATTCCCGGCCTGCCCAACGGCCACGGTCCGCTGCAGGTGGCGCTGCCTTATGGGCGATTGAAACCGGTGCTGGCGACCCTCGGCGAGTTCTACCTGCAGGAAGCCGGCACCACCACGCTGCGCCTGGCCAAGGCCGACGCGATCCGCCTGAACCCGCTGGAAGACCTGCCGCTGCAATGGGAGGGCGGCGAGAAGATCCGCAACTTTGCCCAGCGTCTGCGGGACATCAAGGATTTCACCTGCGTGGCGCCGGAAGGGTTGAACGCAACCTTGCGCCCTTACCAGTTGGAGGGCCTGAGCTGGATGCAGTCGCTGCGCCAATTGGAGGTGGGTGGAATTCTTGCGGATGACATGGGCCTGGGTAAAACCTTGCAGACCCTTGCGCATATTCTTACGGAGAAAGCCGCCGGGCGCCTGGACAGGCCGTGCATGGTCGTCATGCCCACCAGCCTGATCCCCAACTGGCTCGATGAAGCCGCGCATTTCACCCCGCAACTGAGGGTACAGGCGCTGTACGGTGCCGGGCGCAAGAAGCATTTCGCCAACCTGCAGGACTACGACCTGCTGCTCACCACCTACGCCCTCCTGCCCAAGGACATTGAACAACTCGCCGCCCTGCCCTTGCACGTGCTTATTCTCGATGAAGCCCAATACATCAAGAATCCCACCAGCAAGGCGGCTCAAGCGGCCCGTGAGCTCAATGCACGACAGCGCCTGTGCCTGAGCGGTACGCCGCTGGAAAACCACCTGGGCGAACTGTGGTCGCTGTTCCACTTCCTGCTGCCGGGCTGGCTGGGCGACGTGAAAAGCTTCAACCGCGATTACCGCGTGCCGATTGAAAAACGCGCCAGTGAAGTGCGACTGCAGCACCTCAACGGTCGGATCAAGCCGTTCCTGCTGCGCCGCACCAAGGAGCAGGTGGCCACGGAACTGCCGCCCAAGACCGAGATCATCCACTGGGTCGATCTTAATGAAGCACAGCGCGACGTGTACGAAACCATGCGCCTGGCCATGGATAAAAAGGTCCGCGACGAGATTACCCGCAAGGGCGTGGCGCGCAGCCAGATCATCATCCTTGAGGCACTGCTCAAATTGCGCCAGGTGTGCTGCGATTTGCGCCTGGTCAACGACGCCACCCTGCCCGCCCGTGGCAGCAGCTCGGGCAAGCTCGACAGCCTGATGCAGATGCTTGAGGAATTGTTTGCCGAGGGGCGGCGGATTCTGCTGTTCTCGCAGTTCACCTCGATGCTGAGCTTGATTGAGGTCGAACTGAAGAAACGCGACATCGCCTACGCCTTGCTGACCGGCCAGACCCGTGATCGGCGCACACCGGTGAAGGACTTCCAAAGCGGCAAGCTGCAGATTTTCCTGATCAGCCTCAAAGCGGGCGGCGTCGGCCTGAACCTGACCCAAGCCGACACCGTGATCCACTACGACCCGTGGTGGAACCCCGCCACCGAAAACCAGGCCACTGACCGCGCGTATCGCATCGGGCAAGAGAAGCCGGTGTTCGTCTACAAAATGATTGCCCGGGGCACGGTGGAGGAGAAAATCCAGCACTTGCAGAAGGAGAAGTCCGACCTGGCGGCGGGCGTGCTGGATGGGCGTACAACTGGGGACTGGCAGTTAGGTAATGAGGATATCGAGGCGCTGTTTGCGCCGTTGCCCAATAAGCAGGAAAAGCGCTGACTGTTGGATCGCCATCGGGGGCAAGCCCCCTCCCACATTTGTATGTATTCACAATTCAATGTGTGGGAGGGGGCTTGCCCCCGAAGGGCGCGCCGCGGTCATCAGCCAGGCAAAGGCGCAAACAGCGCCTCAATATCCCGCTGCTCCAGCTTCCAACCCGCACTGGCGCCACCTTCCAGCACCCCATCGGCCAATGCAGCCTTCTCCAACTGCAACGCCTGAATTTTTTCCTCCACCGTGCCCCGCGCAATCATCTTGTAAACGAACACCGGTTTGTCCTGCCCGATGCGATACGCACGGTCGGTGGCCTGGTTTTCCACCGCCGGATTCCACCAGGGATCGTAATGGATCACGGTATCCGCAGCGGTCAAGTTCAAGCCCGTCCCGCCCGCCTTCAGGCTGATCAGGAATAACGGTGTCTTGCCGTCCTGAAAGTTTTTCACCGGCGTACGCCGATCAAGGGTGTCACCGGTCAGGAGCGAGTACTCGACCCCGCGTTGTTTGAGCTCTTGTTCAATCAATGCCAGCATCGAGGTGAACTGCGAAAACAACAAAATCCGCCGTCCCTCGCTGAGTAACTCTTCCAGCATTTCCATCAAGCTACCCAGCTTGCCAGTGCCGGCCTTGGCAGCCTTGGTCATCGGTGCCGATTTGACCAACCGCAGGTCACAGCACACCTGGCGCAGTTTGAGCAGGGCTTCAAGAATGATGATCTGACTGCGGGCTACCCCGTGGCGACTGATCTCATCGCGCACCTTTTTATCCATGGCCACACGCACGGTTTCGTAGACATCCCGCTGTGCGTCGCTCAGCTCGACCCAATGCACGATTTCGGACTTGGGCGGTAATTCCGTGGCAACCTGCTCCTTTTTTCGCCGTAATAGAAACGGTTTGATACGCGCAGTGAGGTTCTGCATACGCTGAGCGTTGCCGTGCTTCTCGATGGGCGTGCGGTAATCGCGATTGAAGGTCTTGCTATCCCCCAACCAACCCGGCAACAAGAAGTGAAACAATGACCACAACTCGCCCAAGTGGTTTTCCAACGGTGTACCGCTCAAGCACAAGCGCTGGCCAGCCTCCAACTGACGAGCAGCCTGGGCCGCCTTGCTATTGGGGTTCTTGATATTTTGAGCTTCGTCGAGGATCAGCACGCTCCAACGCTGAGGCTGCAGGACTTCAAGGTCGCGCGGCAACAGTGCATAGGTAGTGAGTATCAGGTCGTAATCGGTCAAGCGCGTGAAAGCAGCCTGACGCTGTGCACCGTGCAGCGCCAGGACTTTGAGCTGTGGTGTGAACCGTGCTGCTTCGTCCATCCAGTTCGGTATCAGGCTGTTGGGCATCACCGCCAGAGCGGGCGCCTGCAAGCGCCCGGCCTGTTTTTCACAGAGCAGGTGTGCAAGGGCTTGCAGGGTTTTGCCCAGGCCCATGTCATCCCCAAGAATCCCGCCGACTTCCAGCTCGCGCAGGGTTTGCATCCAGTTGAGCCCCTCGAGCTGATAGCCTCGAAGTTCGGCGTTCAGGCCCTGAGGTGCAGATACATGAGCATGGGTGGAGCTTTTGAGACGCTTGGCGAAATCACGCAGTCGCTCGCCACCCTGCCAGACCAACGGTATTGCATCCAGATCACTGAGCCGTGCCGCATCCGGCGCACTAAGCCGCAGTGCATCGCCTTCAGGTGCACGCAGGTAGAGTTCGCCGAGGGTCGCCATCAGAGGCTTGATACGACCGTAGGGCAGCGCAACTTTGGTATGAGTGCGGTCACCCAAACTGACCAATACGCGCTCGTCATCATCACGTTCGGCCATGTAGGCGGCGTCAAGCAGCTTGGGTTGACGCCGCATCAAGTCGAGCATGATGGGCAACAGGCTGTGCCGCTCGCCATTGACCTCAATGCCCAGCTCAAGGTCGAACCACTCATGACCGGGTGACTCTTCAATGTCCGCGTACCAGCCGTCAACAGCCTCCACATCGTAATAAAACCCCGGTTGAATGACGACGTCCCACCCTGCTTCACGCAGAACCGGCAGCTGGCTTTCAACAAAAGCCAGCCAGGCTTCATCGTTGGGAAGATCGAACATCTCTCCTGCACCGACAGGCAGTGCACCGCTTTTGCGATTGACCGTTTTAAAGCCGATTTTCGTGAGCGTCTTGCGCAAGGCTTTTTCAGCCGCGGGCTTGCGTTGGATGCGTTGGGTTTCGGTGCCGCTGAGAAACAGGATGTCCTCAGTGCCCTTGCCGCTGACCAGGCTTGTGTCGTAACGGAAAGCCAAGGCAGCGCGGTGTTCCAGGCTGGGCATCCGCCGATAGTCGGCCTGGCTGTACACGTAGGATTCGTCGCTTCCCAATGTAAGGCACCCTTGGGGCTCCAACGTATCCACGACGCGCTCGGTCAGCTCGCGCGGCGGAGGAATCGCCTTGGACGCCGCGCTGATGCGATGACTGAATAAGGCGACTTGCTCAGCAGGAATCACCGGCAAGGCGCAAAGATGCATGGCCAGATTTTCATCCAGCCCGTGCTCGACCACCCCGATCGTCATGTTATCGAGGTCAAGATAATGAAGCGGCTTGAGGGGCAGCACTTCGTCCAACTCGCGCCCGTCGCTGATCCAGCGGGGCAAATAATTGCCATCGGGCATCACGGCCCAATCGAAACGAGCGGTGCAGACCGGGCCAGGGTTAAACGCCAGTCCTGGGCTCAGCTCATGAAACAAGCGTTGGGTTTTCAGCGCCAATTGGAGAATTTCGGCACCTGGCTCGCCGACCAGTTGAAAACTGTTGCTGTAGGAGCCGTAAGATCGGCTCAACAACAGCAATCGACCAATGCGTGTATCCAACTCGTGCATATAGCCTGGGGCACGCCGCAATGTTTCGTCCATCGAATACAGCGGTTTGATATCGCTGTAGTCACCTTTTTTCGTCACGCGCGCCCGGTACACCTCCAATGACCAGCCATTGGAATACACATCGGGAGTGATTTGGTACAGCAAGCAGGTACCGGTATTCCTGGGCTGAGTCTCATCGTTCTGGCCGGGCTTGGGGATAGTCTCAAGCCAGCTTTCGAGCTGCGGGCTCAGACGGTCAGCCGCCTGCTTTTTCGGTTCGTTCAGCTCGTCATACAGCGCGGTCAATGTAAACAGGGCCGCAGCGGCGTGCTTGCAATTGATCGCTACAGGGCAAGAACACACGCATCTGATGCCCGCCCAACGGGATGTGGCGCCCTCCAGGGTAATCGCCAGGCTATAGACATTGCGGCCAGACCCGCTGCAATGTGCAATCAGTCTGTTGTGTCCGAACTCTTTGATCTCAAGACGCTTCTCGCGAGCATACTCGAACCCGCGCTCCAGCGAACGAGAGTCAAAGAGCTCCTGCCAATCCAACTCAACAATACGTGCAATCAGGTCATTCATGGAGCAGAACTCTACAGCCGTCAGCAACGGGTTTTAAAGCAGGGCAACTCCTACACTGCGGTAAGAGACAGCTACAGCCACATCCAGACACTTCCTACACCAAGCATCTTAAACAGCACAGGCGACGTTTATTCAATCAGTTGCGCGTCTCGCAACGCTGTGATGGCCGTCAGCCAGCGTGGATCCTGTTTGTAATCAGTCGATGCAACCGCCTGCCCACGCATACGCGCAATCCGCGCCGACGGTGTGACCTTCATCCGCTGCGCCGCACTCAGCGCCAGCTCGGCAGCCGCACGGTCGTTGCACACCAGCCCCATGTCACAACCCGCCGTCAGTGCCGCCTCGATTCGACTCGCCGCATCGCCCACCACATGGGCGCCCGCCATGGACAGGTCATCACTGAAGATCACCCCGTCGAATTGCAACTCGCCGCGCAGGATGTCCTGCAACCAGCGGCGTGAGAAACCGGCCGGCTGGCTGTCCACCTGCGGGTAGATCACATGCGCCGGCATCACGGCGGCCAATTGTTTACTCAGGCGCGCGAACGGTACCAGGTCATTGGCGCGAATCTGTTCAAGGCTGCGCTCGTCATTGGGAATCGCGACGTGGGAATCGGCCTCGGCCCAGCCGTGGCCGGGAAAGTGCTTGCCGGTGGCCGCCATGCCGGCGCTGTTCATGCCACGGATAAAGGCACCGGCGAGCACGGCGGCGCGCTCGGGATCGCCTTCGAACGAGCGGGTGCCGACCACGGCGCTGCGCTGGTAATCGAGGTCCAGCACGGGGGCGAAACTCAGGTCGAGGCCCACGGCCAGCACTTCGGTGGCCATGACCCAGCCACACTGTTCGGCCAGGTGCTCGGCATTGGGGTTATCCGCCAGCGCGCGCATGGCCGGCAGGCGCACGAAGCCCTGGCGCAGGCGCTGCACGCGTCCGCCTTCCTGGTCGACCGCCAGCAGCAGGTCCGGGCGCACCGCACGGATTGCCGCACTCAACTCGCGGACCTGGCGCGGGTGCTCGATATTGCGCGCAAAAATGATCAAGCCGCCCACTTCAGGTTGGCGCAACAGATGGCGATCCTCGGCCGTCAGCCAGGTACCGGCAACGTCGACCATCAAAGAACCTTGCAGGGCAGCAGTCATAAACTTTCCTTAAATAACGCGCACAACCCGTCATTCCTACCAGGTACGGTAAGCACAACGGGTTGCGCGTAAAGAGCTGAAATCGGCATGGCGGCTAGCTTAGCGGATGCAAGCGGCCACGCACACCCGCAGCGGTCAAACCTTGGCGAGTGCCGGCGTGGATTTGCTGCGCGGGCGCAATTGGGCCACGGCCATGGCCTGATCGGTCACGCCGGTTTCGGCGCGCATGCCTGCGGCGAGGAACGGCACCATCAGGCGCATCACCTGCTCGATGGAGGTATTGACGCCGAAATCGGTCTCGGCAATCGCGCGCAAGGCCTTGATCCCGGACATGCTGAAGGCGGCGGCGCCGAGCATGAAGTGCACGCGCCAGAACAGTTCGATGGGCGGGATACGCGGGGCCGCTTCGTTGACCAGCAACATATAGCGACGGAACACCTTGCCGTACATGTCTTCCAGGTAACGTCGCAAGTGGCCCTGGCTCTGGCTGAACGCCAGGCCCAGCAGACGCATGAAGATCGACAGGTCGTTGCCGCTGCGTGGTTGAACCACCAGCGCTTGCTCAACGAGGATTTCCAGCAGCTCTTCCAGGCTGGGCTTATTGTCGGCTTTGGCCTGGCGACGTTCGAGTTCACGGTCGAGACTGGCGCAGAACGGCCCCAGAAAACGCGAGAACACCGCCTGGATCAGGGCCTTTTTTGAGCCGAAATGATAATTCACGGCGGCCAGGTTGACCCCAGCCTTGCTGGTGATCAGCCGCAATGAAGTTTCAGCAAATCCTTTTTCCGCGAACAACTGCTCGGCAGCATCGAGAATGCGTTCAACGGTTTCCGACTGGGCCATGGCTACTCCGCCTGACAAACACTTGTTTGAAACATACGTTTCAGGGTATGTCTTGTCAAGCCTGCGCGCCCATTTTCCGGCCGGGCAGTCACCTGTTTCGTCGCTATTTAATCACATCCTCCACCGCCTGTAGGCAGCGCTGTCTTCGCCTCCCGGCGCAGCTGATGAATGACCGTCCAGCGGAGCCGCAAAAAAGGATGATTGCCAAGCGCGATTCACTGTATATAATCCCAGTCACTGTATAAAAAGACAGAGCGATCAACATGCTAAAACTGACGCCACGCCAAGCTGAGATTCTGGCTTTTATCAAGCGCTGCCTTGATGACAACGGTTACCCACCGACACGCGCCGAAATTGCGCTGGAACTGGGTTTCAAGTCTCCCAACGCCGCTGAAGAACACCTCAAGGCCCTCGCTCGCAAAGGCGCGATCGAGATGACCCCGGGGGCTTCACGCGGTATTCGCATCCCGGGTTTCGAAGCCAAGGCCGACGAATCGACACTGCCGATCATTGGTCGAGTGGCCGCCGGTGCGCCGATCCTGGCGCAACAGCACGTCGAGGAATCCTGCAACATCAACCCGACCTTCTTCCATCCTCGCGCCGACTACCTGCTACGTGTGCATGGCATGAGCATGAAGGACGTGGGCATTTTCGACGGCGACCTGCTGGCCGTTCACACCACCCGTGAAGCCCGCAATGGCCAGATCGTCGTGGCCCGGATCGGCGATGAGGTCACCGTCAAACGCTTCAAGCGTGAAGGCAGCAAGGTCTGGCTTATGGCCGAGAACCCGGAGTTCGCGCCCATTGAAGTGAACCTCAAAGACCAGGACCTGGTGATCGAAGGCTTGAGTGTCGGCGTCATTCGCCGCTAAAGGAGACATCATGCAGCTCGTGCACACCCCACAACACACACAACTGTCGCTGTTCGAGGCCTTCATGGCTCAACCCCTTGCGCCCATCCTCAAGGAAACGGTCGAAGCGCCCTGGAGCTGCGAACCCGAGGTATTCAGTGAATTGTCGTTGCGTGGTGCTGCCGGGAGCTGCTTGAGCCTGCTGGCGCCAATCCTTCGCGAACTCAGTGAAGAGCAGGACGCGCGCTGGTTGACCCTGATCGCACCGCCCGCCAGCCTGACCCAGGCCTGGCTACGGGATGCTGGCCTCAACCGCGAAAGGATTCTGTTGCTGCAGCCACGGGGCGCGCAAAGTGCTCAACAATTGACGTGTGAAGCCTTGCGCCTGGGCCGTAGCCATACCGTGGTGAGCTGGTTGAACCCGTTGAACGCAACGGCCAAGCAGCAGTTGATCAGTGCCGCACACACAGGTGATGCGCAGAGTTTGAATATTCGACTGGGATAAGGGATGAGCGGGTTACAACGGGCTCAGTGAAGAACCCTTGGACCATCGTCCTTTTCCGGCTCGCCTTCAGCCAGGCGACCGGCCATTTGCACCCCAACGCTCAACATCGCTTTAGCCACTTCCACATGCTGGCCTTGCAGGAACGCTTTTGCGTCTTCGGAGAAGTCCAGGGTAACCAGAGAACCTTCGTCCTCAGCCCGGCGCAGCTCGATTCGGCCGTCAGGCAGTTCAACAATTTCCAGAAAGGACGTTGGCATAAAAGTCTGTTCTCCACGAAAGCGCGGGATTATATCAGTGTTGTGGCGTGCAGGCTTGCCCGCTCAGCACTCGGCCAGGCCTTCGCGAAAGCGCAATGCCAGCTTTTTCAGCTCCTGGCGCCAGCTTTCCAGCTCTTCGCGGCTCAAGGGCTTGGGTTCATCCGTCTCCAATGCAACCGCCACGATCAATGGCTGCGTCACATCGCCCTTGGGTACATGGGGGACGCGGGGCGGCTGGAACATGTCCGCATGCGCCTTGAGCAGGCGTGCCAGCCAACTGTCCGGACTCTGGGCCATTTCCACCAGCTCGGCCAATTCCGGGATAGCCATGGTTTCCAATACTTCGCGGGTCATGATCATTTCCGCACGGGGCGAACCTGCCTGGGGCAGACGGTAGAACCCGGCGATTTCATGGCATAGACCCAGCAAGGCGCCGTACAGGTGAAACAAAGCGGCTTCACGCCCCGCCTGGACCAGCGCAATGGCATTCATCTCCTTCCCCACCTCGGCACGGCCAAGGGCTTCCAGGGACAAACCCGCAAAGTAAATTTTCTGATTGGTACGGGTATAGAGTTCGTTGGCCATGACGGCAATCTCCACGACGAATTAGGCCTGATGCTGGCTTGTAGGAGCGAGCTTGCTCGCGAAAAAACTTTAGAGCACCACTGTGTATCAGATTTCTCGCGTCATCGTTAACGACCTTCGCGAGCAAGCTCGCTCCTACACACCAAGAAAAGGCCGCCTATAAAGGCGGCCTTTGTATTTCCAGGATGACTCAATCAAGCGCCCTGGCGCTTGTCCTCGACCTTCCACTTGCCACCGTCGTAGAACGCTTTCCAGCCGGTAGGCTTGCCGTCGACTTCGGTCTGCACGTACTGCTCCTTGGTCTTGCGGCTGTAGCGGATCACGGCTGGGCGACCATCCGGGTCCTTCTTCGGCGCTTCACACAGGAAGTGGTACTTGGGATCGATCTCGTCCTTGTGCGGCACGATCTCCAGCACCAGCGGTGCACGGGTCTCGCGGTTTTTCGGGAACTGGCTGGCGGCCAGGAACAGGCCCGAAGCACCGTCGCGCAGGATATAGGTGTCGTTGACCTTCTCGCACTTGAGCTCGGGCATCTTCACCGGGTCCATCTTCGGCGGCGCCGCATCACCGCTTTTCAGCAGTTTGCGGGTGTTCTTGCAGGTCGGGTTGGTGCAACCGAAGAACTTGCCGAAACGCCCGGTCTTGAGCTGCATCTCGCTGCCGCACTTGTCGCACTCCAGGCTCGGACCTTCGTAGCCCTTGATGCGGTAGGTGCCCTCCTCGATCTCGTAGCCGTTGCAATCCGGGTTGTTACCGCAGATGTGCAGCTTGTGCTTTTCATCCAGCAGATAGGCATCCATCGCCGTGCTGCAGATCGGGCAACGGTGCTTGCCACGCAGTACCAGCGACTCGGATTCGCCCTCGTCGTCCGCGGCGATTTCATCGCCCGGTACCAGGTTGACGGTAGCCTTGCAGCGCTCTTTCGGCGGCAGGCTGTAGCCCGAGCACCCCAGGAACACGCCGGTGGATGCCGTACGGATCTGCATCGGCCGGCCGCAGGTGAGGCACGGAATGTCGGTCATGACCGGCTGGTTGGCGCGCATGCCACTCTCGGGGCTCTCGGCCACCTCGAGTTTCTTCTTGAAGTCGCCGTAGAACTCGTCCAGCACGTTTTTCCAGTCGCGTTCGCCCTGGGCCACGTCGTCGAGGTTCTCCTCCATGCCGGCGGTGAAGCCGTAGTCCATCAGGTTGGAGAAGCTCTCGGACAGACGCTCGGTGACGATATCGCCCATCTTTTCCGAATAGAAGCGGCGGTTGTGCAGCGCCACGTAGCCACGGTCCTGAATCGTGGAGATGATCGCAGCATAGGTCGAAGGACGACCGATACCGCGTTTCTCCATCTCCTTGACCAGGCTGGCTTCCGAATAGCGCGCCGGCGGCTTGGTGAAGTGCTGGGACGGATCAAGCTTGATCAGCTTCAACGTATCGCCCTGCGCCATATCCGGCAGTACATCGTCGTCGCCTGGCTTGGCGATTTGCGGCATTACGCGGGTATAACCGTCGAACTTGAGGATGCGGCCCTTGGCACGCAGCTCAAAGTCGCCCGCCCCCACGCTGACCGTGGTGGACAAGTATTGCGCCGGCAGCATCTGGCAGGCCAGGAACTGGCGCCAGATCAGCTCGTAGAGGCGTTCAGCGTCGCGCTCCATGCCGCTGAGCTTGCTCGGCTCGGTGTTGGCGTCGGAGGGGCGAATCGCTTCGTGAGCCTCCTGTGCGCCTTCCTTGCTGCTGTAGACGTTGGGCTTTTCCGGCAGGTACTTCTTGCCGAATTCGCTTTCGATATAAGTACGCGCCATCGCCACCGCGTCTTGCGACAGGTTGGTCGAGTCGGTACGCATGTACGTGATGTAGCCCGCTTCGTACAGACGCTGGGCCATCATCATGGTCTTCTTCACACCAAAGCCCAGGCGGTTGCTCGCGGCCTGTTGGAGGGTGGAGGTGATGAACGGCGCCGACGGCTTGCTGCTGGTCGGTTTGTCTTCACGCTTGACGATGCTGTAGCTGGAGACTTTGAGCTTCTCCAGTGCAGCCATGGCCTGGGCTTCGTTCAGCGGCTTGAACGCCTCGCCTTTCTCGCGGGCCACTTCAAAGCGCACGTTGTTGCCCTTGGCAGTGCCGAGGTCAGCGTGGACTTCCCAGTATTCTTCGGGGTTGAACGCACGAATTTCGCGCTCACGCTCCACCACCAGCTTGACCGCAACCGACTGCACACGGCCGGCCGACAGGCCACGGGCGATTTTCGCCCACAGCAGCGGCGAGACCATGTAGCCCACCACGCGGTCGAGGAAACGCCGGGCCTGTTGCGCGTTGACACGGTCGATGTCCAGCTCGCCCGGCTTGGAGAAGGCTTCCTGGATGGCTTTCTTGGTGATTTCGTTGAACACCACGCGCTTGTAGCGGCTGTCGTCGCCGCCGATGGCTTCCCGCAGGTGCCAGGCAATAGCCTCCCCTTCGCGGTCCAAGTCCGTTGCGAGATAGATGGTGTCGGCATCCTTGGCGAGCCGGCGCAGCTCTTCGATGACCTTTTCCTTGCCCGGAAGGATTTCGTACTTGGCCTTCCAGCCATGGTCCGGGTCAACACCCATGCGTGAGACCAGCTGCTTGCGCGCTTTCTCTTTAGGGGTGAGCACCGGGCCTTCGCCCGCAGCCGCCTTGCCGCGCTTGGCGGCTGGCTCCTTGCTGGCGCTAGCCGAACCGCTGGTGGGCAGGTCTCGGATATGGCCGATACTCGACTTCACCACGTACTCGTTGCCCAAGTACTTGTTGATGGTCTTGGCCTTAGCCGGGGATTCCACAATGACCAGCGATTTGCCCATGGATCGGAAAATTCCTGAATTCGAGAAGTGAAAGGCAGTTGGCGCCTGTCGCGGCAACGCTATATATAGTGGCAACAAGATGAGGTCAAGCGCAGCATTCTGCGCGACCTGCCGTTATTGCCCTGAAAAAAGACTGGGTTCGGCCTGGACCAAAGCAAAGCGCGGGACCTGCTCGCCGTCAACTTCGACGGTCTCCAGGAACATACTCAAGGGACGCACCCAAAAGCCGTATTCGCCATACAGTGCTTGGTAAAACACCACTTCTTCTTCGGTTTCGGAGTGCCGTGCCACGCTGAAAACGCGGTACTGCGGCCCCTTGTAATGTTGGTAGAGCCCTGGTTCGACTTTCATGCTCTGGCCCTCGTACAAAATTTGTTGAAAAAAATATAAAAATTCCAAAAAACAAAAACCGGGGCACTGGGCCCCGGCTTCCGTCAAGCGAACGATTAAACGCGTTCGAAGACGGTGGAAATGCCTTGGCCGAGACCAATGCACATGGTTGCAACCCCAAGGTTGCCGCCATTTTGCTTCATCACGTTAAGCAATGTGCCGGAGATGCGGGCACCGGAGCAACCGAATGGGTGGCCCAGGGCAATCGCGCCGCCGTGCAGGTTAACCTTCTCATTCATCTTGTCGAGTACTTTCAGATCTTTCAGCACTGGCAGGGCCTGTGCGGCGAAGGCTTCGTTGAGCTCGAAGAAGTCGATATCGGAGATGGTCAGGCCTGCGCGCTTCAAGGCTTTTTGCGTGGCCGGTACTGGACCATAGCCCATGATCGCCGGGTCCACACCCGCTACGGCCATCGAGCGAATCACCGCCAGCGGCTGGATGCCCAAGTCCTGGGCACGCTGCGCCGACATCACGATCATGCACGAAGCGCCATCGGTGATCTGCGACGACGTACCGGCTGTCACGGTGCCGCCCTTGGGGTTGAACGCCGGCTTGAGCGCCGCCAGGCTTTCCAGGGTGGTGTCCGGACGGATGGTCTCGTCGTAGTCGAACAATTTCAGGAAACCGTTCTCGTCATAGCCGTTCATCGGGATGATTTCATCCTTGAACTTGCCTTCCACGGTCGCCTTGTGGGCGAGTTGGTGGGAGCGCAAGCCGAACGCGTCCTGGGCTTCACGGGTGATGCCGTGCATTTTGCCGAGCATTTCCGCGGTAAGGCCCATCATGCCCGAGGCTTTTGCCGCGTACAGCGACATGTGCGGGTTAGGGTCGACGCCGTGCATCATGCTGACGTGGCCCATGTGCTCCACGCCGCCGACCACGAACACATCGCCGTTGCCGGTCATGATCGCTTGCGCAGCGGTGTGCAGCGCGCTCATCGACGAACCGCACAGGCGGCTCACGGTCTGGCCGGCCGCGGTGTGCGGGATCTGGGTCATCAACGACGCCATGCGCGCGATGTTCCAGCCCTGCTCCAGGGTCTGGTTGACGCAGCCCCAGATCACGTCTTCGACCTCGTTCGGGTCAACCTTGACGTTGCGTTCCAGCAGCTTGCTGATCAGGTGCGCCGACATGTCTTCGGCGCGGGTGTTGCGGTGCATGCCGCCCTTGGAGCGGCCCATCGGCGTGCGACCGAAGTCGACAATCACGACGTCTCTTGGATTCAAGCTCATAAATATTCTCGCTCTAGTCGATTGGGCGCTTAACCGAAGAAGCTCTGGCCGTTCTTGGCCATCTCACGCAGCTTCGCGGTCGGGTGGTACAGCGGGCCCAAATCAGCGTATTTGTCAGCCAGGGCAACGAACTCGGCCACACCGATCGAGTCGATGTAACGCAGCGCACCACCACGGAATGGAGGGAAACCAATACCGTACACCAGGCCCATATCGGCCTCGGCGGCGGTCTCGACGATGCCGTCTTCCAGGCAACGTACGGTTTCCAGGCACAGGGCGATCATCATCCAGTTGATGATGTCTTCGTCCGACACCTCACGCTGTTCGTAGATGACCGGGGCCAGCACTTCGTGCACCGACGGGTCGGCCACTTTCTTCTGCTTGCCCTTCTTGTCGGCCTCGTAGGCGTAGAAACCCTTGCCGTTCTTCTGGCCCAGGCGCTTGGCCTCGTACAGCGCGTCGATCGCCGAACGACGGTCGTCTTTCATGCGGTCCGGGAAACCTTCAGCCATGACGTCGCGACCATGGTGGCCGGTGTCGATGCCGACCACGTCCATCAGGTACGCCGGGCCCATGGGCCAGCCGAATTTCTCCATGACCTTGTCGATGCGCACGAAGTCCACACCGGCGCTGACCAGCTTGGCGAAACCGCCGAAGTACGGGAACAGCACGCGGTTGACCAAAAAGCCCGGGCAGTCGTTGACCACGATCGGGTTCTTGCCCATTTTCTTGGCGTAGGCAACGGTGGTGGCCACCGCCTGTTCACTGGACTTCTCGCCACGGATCACTTCCACCAGCGGCATCATGTGCACCGGATTGAAGAAGTGCATGCCGACGAAGTTTTCCGGACGCTTGAGGGCCTTGGCCAACAAGCTGATGGAAATAGTCGAGGTGTTCGACGCCAGGATGGTGTCGTCCTTAACCTGGGCCTCGACTTCAGCCAATACCGCCTGCTTGACCTTCGGATTCTCGACAACCGCTTCGACCACCAGGTCGACATGGCCGAAATCGCCGTAGGACAGCGTAGGACGAATGCCGTTAAGCACTTCAGCCATTTTCGCAGCGGTCATGCGACCTTTATCAACGCGGCCTACCAGCAGCTTGGCGGCTTCCGCCAGGCCCTGCTCGATACCGTGCTCGTTGATGTCTTTCATCAGGATCGGCGTGCCTTTGGACGCCGATTGATAGGCGATACCGCCGCCCATGATACCGGCGCCGAGTACGGCGGCCTGCTTCACGTCGCGGGCGATTTCGTCGTAGGCCTTGGCCTTTTTCTTCAGCTCCTGATCGTTCAGGAACAGGCCGATCAAACTCTGCGCAGCAGAGGTCTTGGCGAGTTTGACGAAACCGGCAGCTTCGATTTCCAGCGCCTTGTCGCGACCGAAGTTCGCGGCTTTCTGGATAGTCTTGATCGCTTCAACCGGCGCCGGGTAGTTCGGGCCGGCCTGGCCAGCCACGAAACCCTTGGCGGTTTCGAACGACATCATTTGTTCGATGGCGTTGAGCTTGAGTTTTTCCAGCTTCGGCTGACGCTTGGCCTTGTAGTCAAATTCGCCGCTGATGGCGCCCTTGATCAGGTTCAGCGCGGCTTCAGCCAGTTTGTCCGGGGTAACCACAGCATCGACAGCACCGACTTTCAGCGCGTCTTCAGCACGGTTTTCCTTGCCGGCGGCAATCCATTCGATGGCGTTGTCGGCACCGATGATGCGCGGCAGGCGCACGGTACCGCCAAAGCCCGGATAGATACCCAACTTGACTTCAGGCAGGCCGATTTTGGCAGTGGCCGACATGACGCGGAAGTCCGCCGCCAGGCACATTTCCAGGCCGCCGCCCAGGGCGATACCGTTGATTGCAGCCACGGTGGGTACGTTGAGGTCTTCGAAATCGCTGAAGATCTTGTTGGCTTCAAGGTTGCCAGCCACCAGCTCGGCATCGGGCAGCTTGAAGTTGTCGACGAATTCGGTGATGTCAGCGCCGACGATAAACACGTCCTTGCCGCTGGAGACGATCACGCCCTTGACCGAAGCATCTGCTTTGATGGTGTCTACGGCCTGACGCAGTTCGTTCAGGGTTAGACGGTTGAACTTGTTGACGGACTCACCCTTGAGGTCGAATTTCAATTCGACGATGCCACTTTCAAGAGCCGTAACCGTGATGGCTTTACCTTCGTAAATCATCAACTGATCTCCACGATATGGAAGCTGAACAGTACACACCGGACGCTGGCCTCTGGTTGGACATTGACACCTGCATCAATGCTCACGCCAATCCGCCAGGCACACCCGCCAGTGCGATAGTCGGGGTTATGTCAGAGCTGTCTGTAGGACAAACGCTCAATTCATACGCCCGTTTGATTTGGGTACGCCACCTTCATCCAATTCCGGGCAATTGTCAATCGCTCCAAAGACTAGGAAAAACGCGACTTTCCAGTCAGTTCAGAACCCGAAGCGCAAGATGGCAACCCGTCAATATTTAACTATTCACAGGATCAATAATAGGAAAGATAGGGGAAAAGCCTGTACAGAAAGGGATAGACGGCTAGGCTAACCGCAACTTGAGGATTTACCGGCCTGCCTGGCCAACTCCAGCCCGATGATGAGTCGGGCTTTTTATTGCCCGGCCTTCCGGTTTTTCTGTAGGAGCGAGCTTGCTCGCGAAAATCGCCAACCATAACGCAGCTACCTCAGCTTTAACGCGTCGCTCTCGGGTTTTTCGCGAGCAAGCTCGCTCCTACAATGAGTAGGTTATGTCAGGCCAGGGCTTTGAGCAGTGCATCAATATCCTTCAACACGCTCGCATCGCCCTTCTCGCCCCAGTACAACGCGATCATCTGCTTGTCCGCCTCGACCTTGTAGACGTTGGCCGGCAGCGTTGAAAAATACGGCAACAACTTCTCGTCCACGCACACCTCGCGCCACTGGTTGACCCATACGCCCGGCTCCCACTGCCAGTAACTCCAGATGGCCGGCGCGCTGCCGCGTCGTGGCCGGCAGTACTGCGCGCAGGGGCTCGGCGGCTCTTGCTTGAGCCAGTGCGGCCACACCTGGGGCGCCAGTTGCATGGCCAGCCCGATGCGGCGCGCCTCCATGCGCAGCGCCATGCGCCCGCTCTGATGGCGCGAGGGGCGCAGCCATGCCAGAGGGCTCAGCACCACGACAAGGATTGACACCACTATCCAGACCGTCATATGTGTACTCCCGAATTTCTAGATGAGCGGATTTGACCTGACGCAACCGCATCCGCTTGGAAAGCAGCCATACTGAACTTATTGCAGTCCCCCTGGAGGAACGCCCCATGCCCTACACACATATTCTGGTCGCCGTCGACCTGACCGAAGAGTGCGATCCAGTGATCAAGCGTGCGCAGGAATCGTCCATCGCCAATGGCGCCAAACTGTCGCTGGTGCATATCGTTGAGCCGATGGCCATGGCCTTCGGCGGCGACGTGCCGATGGATCTTTCCCAGTTGCAGCAACAGCAATTTGACCAGGCCAAGGAGCGTCTCGAGCGGCTGATAGTCAAATATCCTCACCTGACTAAAGACGCCTGCCACCTCACCTACGGCCAGCCGCGCCAGGAAATCCATCAACTGGCCAAGGAACAGGGCTGCGACCTGATCGTGGTCGGCAGCCATGGCCGCCATGGCCTGGCGCTGCTGCTGGGCTCTACTGCCAATGATGTGCTGCATGGCGCGCCGTGTGATGTGCTGGCGGTGAAGTTGGTCAAAGACACCAGCAAGTAAGACCGATGAAGATCAAATGTGGGAGGGGGCTTGCCCCCGATAGCATTCTGTCAGTTGATATATCTGGTGACTGATACACCGCTATCGGGGGCAAGCCCCCTCCCACATTTGGATCGCATTTCATATAAAAAACCCGGTGCTCATCAAGTGAGCACCGGGTTTTTTAATGCTTTGAAATCACTCAGGCATCCAGCTCGGCCCAACGCTCAACCAGCGCTTCCAACTCCTGGTTCAACGTCTCCAGGGTGGCGATGACTTTGGCGGTTTCCGCCGCCGGGCGCTGGTAGAAACCGGCGTCAGCCATCTCTGCCTCTACTGCGGCAATCTGCTGTTCCTTGGCGTCGATATCACCCGGCAAGGCTTCCAGCTCGCGCTGCAGCTTGTAGCTGAGCTTTTTCTTGGCCGAAGGCGCAGCTTCCTGTGCCGGAGCAGCAGCGGCCACGGGCGCGACGACCGCAGAGGTCAGGTCGGCCTTGCCGGACTTGCTTTCGGTCACGCCCAAAAGGCGCGGCGAACCGCCCTGGCGCAGCCAGTCCTGATAACCACCGACGTACTCGCGCACCTTGCCCTCGCCTTCGAAGACCAGGGTGCTGGTGACCACGTTGTCGAGGAATGCCCGGTCGTGGCTGACCATCAATACGGTGCCGTTGAAGGTCAACAGCACTTCTTCGAGCAACTCGAGGGTTTCCACGTCGAGGTCGTTGGTCGGTTCGTCGAGTACCAGCAGGTTCGCCGGCTTGCTGAATAGCTTGGCCAGCAGCAGGCGCGCGCGCTCGCCACCGGACAAGGCTTTCACCGGGGTACGCGCACGTTGCGGGCTGAACAGGAAGTCGCCCAGGTAGCTGAGGACGTGGCGGCTCTGGCCGTCGATGTCGATAAAGTCGCGACCTTCGGCGACGTTGTCGATCACGGTTTTCTCCAGGTCCAACTGGTGGCGCAGCTGATCGAAGTAGGCGACGTCGATACGCGTGCCCTCTTCCACCGTGCCGCTGGTCGGCTGCAGACCGCCGAGCATCAGCTTGAGCAAAGTGGTCTTGCCGGTGCCGTTGGCGCCCAGCAGACCGATACGGTCGCCGCGCGCCAGGACCATGGAGAAGTCCTTGATCAGGAACGGACCTTCCGGGTGATGGAAGCTGACGTTCTCCAGCACCATGACCTGCTTGCCCGACTTGTCGGCCGTATCGAGCTGGATATTGGCCTTGCCGGTACGCTCGCGACGTTCGCTGCGCTCAACCCGCAGTGCTTTCAACGCGCGTACACGGCCTTCGTTACGGGTGCGACGCGCCTTGATGCCCTGGCGGATCCAGACTTCTTCCTGGGCCAGTTTCTTGTCGAACAGCGCGTTGGCGGTCTCTTCAGCCGAGAGTGCGGCTTCCTTGTGCACCAGGAAGCTGGCGTAGTCGCCGTTCCAGTCGATCAGGCCGCCACGGTCCAGTTCGAGGATGCGGGTGGCCAGGTTTTGCAGGAAGGAACGGTCGTGCGTGATGAACAGCACGGCGCCCTGGAAATCCTTGAGGGCTTCTTCCAGCCAGGCGATAGCGCCGATATCCAGGTGGTTGGTCGGCTCGTCGAGCAGCAGCAGATCCGGTTCGGACACCAGGGCCTGGGCCAGCAGCACGCGACGACGCCAGCCGCCGGACAACTGGGCGAGGGTCTTGTCGGCCGGCAGTTGCAGGCGGCTCAGGGTGCTGTCGACCAGTTGCTGCAAGCGCCAGCCATCGCGGGCTTCGAGGTCTTGCTGGACGTGCATCAGCTTGTCCAGGTCGGCTTCGGTGACGCAGTTCTGCGCCAGGTGATGGTATTGCGCAAGCAATTCGCCAACGCCGTCCAGGCCTTCGGCGACCACGTCGAACACTGTCCGCTCGTCGGCTACCGGCAATTCCTGCGGCAATTCGCCAATCTTGAGGCCCGGAGCGCGCCAGACAGAGCCCTCATCGGGCTTCTGGTCGCCTTTTACCAGCTTCATCATGCTCGACTTGCCGGTGCCGTTGCGGCCGATGATGCACACCCGCTCACCACGGGCGATCTGCCAGGACACCTTGTCCAACAACGGCATAGCGCCGAAAGCAAGGGACACATCGCTGAATTTGAGCAGGGTCATACGCTTCTCCAAAAACTGGGCGCGCATTCTACCTGAGTTGAGGGTGGGATGCGGCCTGCATTTTCGCTGCCGACACGTTCTGCAGGACATTTTCCGCGAACTTCAACCAACCGGCCGGCAAAGCTTTCGCCGGCCGCTGGCAAAAGGCTAAGCTAGGGGCAATCAGTGTCGGCGATGCCGGTGCTAGTCGTGATTTCTCTGCACGGACGTCTCATGCGCAGTCGCCTTTTCAACTTTTTATCCTGTCTGCTTCTTTCCACCACCGCCGTTCAATCTGCCCAGGCCGTGGACCTCACCACCCAACGTCAATATTACGATGAAGCCAAGCGCGCCCTCGCCAAGGGTGACAGTGGCCCCTACATGCAATACAGCCAGGCCCTGGCCGACTACCCGCTGACGCCGTACCTGGCGTATGACGAACTGACCGCACGCCTTAAAACCGCGAGCAACCAGGAAATCGAACAGTTTCTCGCCAAAAACGGCGACCTGCCCCAGGCCAACTGGATGAAGCTGCGCTGGTTGCGCTGGCTGGCCGAACGGGGTGATTGGCAGACCTTTGAAAAGTACTACGATACCAAGCTCAATTTCGTCGAGCTGGACTGCCTGCACGGCCAGTACCAACTGACCCACAACCTCAAGGCCGAAGGCTACAAGACCGCCGAGAAGCTGTGGATGACCGGCAAATCCCAGCCGGCCGCCTGCGATGTGACCTTTGGCCAGTGGGCATCCGACGGTCAGTTGACCGAGCAGAAAATCTGGGACCGCACCAAGCTTGCCGCCGAAGCACGCAACTACGCACTGGCCAACAGCCTGGTGAAAACCCTGCCGACGCTCGGCGCCCAGGGCCGCCTGATGATCGACGTGGCGCAAAAACCCGACATGCTCGGCGACCCGTCGCGCTTCCTGCCGGCCACCGAGGCCATGTCCGACGCCGTGGGCCTGGGCCTGCGCCGACTGGCCCGCCAGGACCCGGACAAGGCCATGGCCCTGCTGGACGGCTACGCCAGCAGCATGCACTTCTCCCGTGACGAAAAAGTCTCGATTGCCCGGGAAATCGGCCTGACACTCGCCCGTCGCTATGACCCTCGTGCGTTGGACGTCATGACCCAATACGACCCGGAGTTGCGCGACAACACCGTTTCGGAATGGCGCCTGCGCCTGCTGCTGCGCCTGGCGCGCTGGGAAGATGCCTACCAACTGACCCGCAAGCTGCCCCAGGACCTGGCCACCACCAACCGCTGGCGCTACTGGCAGGCGCGCAGCCTGGAGCTGGCCGAACCGAAAAACCCGCAGGCGCTGGTGCTGTATAAAAACGTGGCCAAGGAACGCGACTTCTACGGTTTCCTCGCCGCCGACCGCTCCAAGACCCCTTACCAGTTGAACAACAAACCGCTGGTGATGAGCCAGGCGCTGGTCAATAAAGTGCGCAATACCCCAGGCGTGCGCCGTGCCCTGGAGTTCTATGCTCGTGGCCAGATCGTCGATGGCCGCCGCGAGTGGTACCACGTCAGCCGTCACTTCAACCGTGATGAAATGGTCGCGCAGGCGAAGCTGGCCTACGACATGAAGTGGTACTTCCCGGCGATCCGCACGATCAGCCAGGCACAATATTGGGACGACCTGGACATCCGCTTCCCGATGGCCCACCGCGACACCCTGGTGCGCGAAGCCAAGGTGCGCGGCCTGCATTCAAGCTGGGTGTTCGCAATTACCCGCCAGGAAAGCGCCTTCATGGACGATGCCCGCTCCGGTGTCGGCGCCAGCGGCCTGATGCAACTGATGCCCGGCACCGCCAAGGAAACCGCGCGCAAGTTCAGCATTCCCCTGGCCTCCCCGGCCCAGGTGCTGGACCCGGACAAAAATATCCAGCTCGGCGCCGCCTACCTGAGCCAGGTGCACAGCCAGTTCAACGGCAACCGTGTGCTCGCTTCCGCCGCCTACAACGCCGGCCCCGGCCGCGTGCGTCAATGGCTGCGCGGTGCCGATCACCTGAGTTTCGACGTGTGGGTGGAGAGCATCCCGTTCGACGAAACCCGCCAATATGTACAGAACGTGCTGTCTTATTCGGTGATCTACGGGCAGAAGCTCAATTCGCCGCAGCCGTTGGTGGATTGGCATGAGCGGTATTTTGATGACCAGTAAGAGGGGCAGCTTCAAGCGGCAAGTTTGAAGCTTCAAGAGGAATGCCCGTATTGAGAGATGCGGGCATTTTTTTATGAGTCGGCTTTACACCGCCTCAGCCAGCGCCAGGCTCAGGGCTTGCAACATGAATTCAACAAAGGGCGTCGCTTCTGCCTGCTGATCCGCCGCCGACAGCGCAGCATAGTAGGCATCCTGCTGATCCCGAATGACCGCCTCCACTGGCAGATAAGCCAGCGCCGGGCGCCATTGGCTGAGTATCAACGTTTGCCAGAGCCGCCCCATTCGTCCATTGCCGTCTGCAAAGGGATGGATGAATTCGAACTCGTAATGGAATACACAACTGGCGATCAAGGGGTGCCAATCTGAAGCTGACTGCCATTGCAGCAAATCATCGATCAGATGCGCGACGCGACTCGCAGGCGGCGCCATATGAACCAATTGCTCGCCGCGATAAATGCCAACCCCCGAGTGACGAAACCGTCCGGCATCGTCTATCAATCCGAACATCAGCAGTTCGTGGGCTTTGAGCAGGTCAGCACGATCACTCGGCGTCCAGTGCGGCATCGCCTCATAGGCTGCAAAGGCGTTGCGCACTTCCTGGATTTCCCGTGGCAGGCCCAGTACTCGCTTACCCTCCAGGACAGCGGTGACTTGCTCGACGCTGAGCGTATTGTTCTCGATCGCGAGCGAAGCCTGAATGGTGCGAATCCGATTACCGCGCCTCAGCTGAGGCGTCTGGCGGCTATCGTTGCCCGCCGAGAGCTGACCGATCTGCTCACTGATATCGGCTACCAGCGCCAGCATCTTTGTCGTCAGCGTCAACGGAGGTTGATAACGGCTCATATCCTCATCCAGATCATTTATCGAAAGGCCCTATGATGCCCTAAGGCGCAAGCACACTGCAGCTTCATTCCTCCTGCCCGCCATCACTGAACTGCAACGCCGCCAACCGCGCATACAGCGGATTGCTCGCAATCAACTGCTGATGCGTGCCCACGGCCACCAGTTTGCCCTGGTCCATCACCGCTATCCGGTCGGCGTTTTTCACCGTGGCCAGGCGATGCGCGATCACCAGGGTGGTACGGCCCTGCATCAATTGCGGCAGGGCTTGCTGGATCAGGTGTTCGCTCTGGGCATCAAGGGCGCTGGTGGCTTCGTCGAGCAGCAGGATGGGGGCATCCACCAGCAAGGCACGGGCGATGGCCAGGCGTTGCCGCTGACCACCGGAGAGGCCCAGGCCACCGTCGCCCAGGTGGGTCTGGTAGCCGTCGGGCATTTGCAGGATGAAGTCATGGGCATGGGCGATACGCGCAGCGGCCTCGACCTGTTCGCGGGTGGCGGTGGGGTTGCCGTAGCGGAGGTTGTCTTCGATGCTGCCAAAAAACAGCGCCGGGCTCTGGGAGACCAGGGCGAAGTGGCGGCGCAGGTCCAGCGGGTCGAGTTCGGTCAGCGGCCTGCCTTCGAGCAGGATGCGGCCTTGCTGGGGGTCGTAGAAGCGCAGCAACAGGTCAAAGAGCGTCGATTTGCCCGCGCCGGAAGGGCCCACCAGCGCGAGGGTTTCGCCGGGGTTGATCGTCAGGTTCAGGCCATCGATGGCGTAGCTGTCTGGCCGCGACGGGTAGCAAAAGCGCAGGTCCTCAAGCGTCATGCGCCCGCTGACACGCGCCGGCAAGCGTACGCTGCCGCTGGCCGGCGCCTGGATGTCGTTGCTCGACTGCAACAGCTCGCCAATTCGCTCCGCCGCACCGGCGGCCCGCTGCAATTCGCCAAGCACTTCGCTCAAGGTGCCGACGGCGCTGCCGACGATCAGGCTGTAGAACACGAACGCCGCCAGCTCACCGCCGGAAATGCGCCCGCTGATCACGTCCATACCGCCCACCCACAACATCACGCCCACGGCGCCGAGCACCAGCATGATCACCAGGGTAATCAGCCAGGACCGCTGCAGGATGCGTTTGCGCGCGGTGGCAAACGCCTCTTCCACGGTCAGGGCAAAACGCTGTTCGTCCTGCGCCTGATGGTTATAAGCCTGCACGGTCTTGATCTGGCCCAGGGTCTCGGCCACGTAGCTGCCGACATCAGCGATGCGGTCCTGGCTCTGCCGTGACAGGCTGCGCACACGCCGGCCGAAGATCAGGATCGGCGCCAGCACCAGCGGCAACGCCACCACCACAATGCTGGTGAGCTTGGGGTTGGTGATGAACAGCAGCACGATACCGCCAATGACCATCAAGGCATTGCGCAGGAACAACGACAGTGATGAGCCGATCACCGATTGCAGCAAGGTGGTGTCGGTGGTCAGGCGCGACTGGATTTCCGAGCTGCGGTTGTTCTCGTAGAAACCGGGATGCAGGTAGATCAGGTGGTTGAACACTTGCCGGCGAATGTCCGCCACTACGCGCTCGCCGATCCACGACACCAGGTAGAAGCGCGTGAATGTGCCCACCGCCAGGCCCAGCACCAGCAGCATGAACAGGCCGATGGACTGGTTGAGCAGATGCGGTGACTGGGTCATGAAACCCTGGTCGACCAGCAGGCGAATGCCTTGCCCCATGGACAAGGTAATACCGGCGGTGACGATCAGCGCCAACAGGGCGCCCAGCGCCTGCCAGCGGTAGGGCGCGATAAAGCGGCTGGCCAGGCGGATCGCGCGGCGTTGACGGGTTGAGAACATACGGGCTTCACCACTGACGGAGTCTAACCCTCAACATTGGGGGAACTTGCGCAAATAACAATGAGTCAGGTTAATTATGCCCGCCGACAGAGGCCGCTAGAGGCTATCGGTCTAAGACTGATCTGGAAATATGTGCCGGTTTCTGGTGGACTGGGTGTCCGAACCGGTGAACGTGTATGGAGTTGTAACAGCTCGGTCACGCGGGGGAATTAAAGTAGGTACACAACCTGATGAGGAGACAGGCCATGACCTTGCAAAACAGCAGCAATGCCAAGATTGAAGTGATCCGCCAACCGCAGGCGCTGCCTTGCTCTTACATCGATGCCAAGGGCCGCGAAGTGCAGATTACCGAAGAAATGATCCAGCAAGCATGCAGCGAACTGGAACAGCGCCTGGTCAAGCCTGCGCAGCAAGGCTGAAACGCCCATGCTCTTTCAAACCCGGCCCAGGTGGCCGGGTTTTTTATCGGCTGTCTAAACGCAGACCGCTCCCAGTGCGGTCACGATGTTGGACAACACGGCCGACTCGCCGTTGATGCGCACCTTCAGGCCATCAATCTCGCGGCGCTCCGGGTAGTGCTTGCGCAATAAGTCAAAGGCCTTGCGCTGCTCGTCCACCGTTCCCACAAAGCTGCGACGCAAATCCGCATCATCGCGGCGCGGGTCGTACACGCTGCGACACAAGGTCGCCAACGCCCAGGCCGGGTCGGTCGACGCGTTCAGGTGCACCTCGGCCAGCCACGGTTGCGGCAGCAGGTCGCTCAAGTGGATGCTCGGCTCCTGGCCCAGGTGGGCACAGAACGCCTGATAGACCTGCGCCGTGCCGCGCTGCTTGCCGTCGAGGCTGTAGCCGGCGATATGCGGGGTGGCCAGTACGCACAGGTCAGCCAGGTCGGCATCCACCTGCGGTTCGCCCTCCCACACATCCAGCACCGCTTGCAGATCTTCGCGCTCAAGTAATACGTCGCGCAGGGCGGCGTTATCCACCACCGCGCCTCGACTGGCGTTGATCAGCCATGTGCCGGGCTTGAGTTGTTCCAGGCGCTGGCGATCAAACAGATGCCAGGTGGCGCCATTGCCGGACTTGATCAGCGGCGTGTGCAGGCTGATCACGTCGCATTGCTCGATGATCTGTTGCAGGCTCACGTAGTCGCCGTCTTCGGCGATCTGTCGTGGCGGGTCGCAGACCAGCACGTTCCAACCCAGGCCCTCGAGCACCTGGACCAGCCGCCCGCCGACCTCACCGGCGCCCACGATGCCATAAGTACGCCGGGTGAGGTCGGCCCCTTCGATTTCGGCCAGGGTCTGCAAGCTGCCCAGCACATAATCCACCACGCCCCGCGCATTGCAGCCCGGTGCGCTGGACCACTGGATACCGGCCTGGCGGAAATAATCAAGGTCCAGATGATCGGTGCCGATGGTGCAGGTGCCGACAAAACCCACCTTCGAGCCCTCAAGCAGGGCGCGGTTGACGTTGGTCACCGAACGCACCAGCAGCACATCGGCCTGCTCCACCGTGGCGCGGTCAATCGAACGGCCGGGTACGCGGCGAATCTCGCCAAATCCCTGGAAAAATGCATCGAGCAGCGGAATATTTTCGTCGGCAACAATCAGCATGGCGGGCTCCTTTGGCGGATCAGCAGTGTACAGGCATGGGATTGAAGTGACACATGGGTTATGGGGTGCCTGTGTAGTCGCATTACAAATCAGCAACACAGGTTTTTTCCTGACCGTTGCGTCAAGGCGTAGAATCCGCCGTCCTTGCGACTGCCTTTTTGATTGGACACCTGTACGTGAACACCGCGACCGCTACCCTCACCCGCCCCGCCCGCATCCGTCGGGAAGTGCGCGGCCTGCTGACACTGGCCCTGCCGATCATGATCGGCCAACTGGCAACCACCGCGATGAGCTTTGTCGACGCGGTGATGGCCGGTCGGGTCAGCCCCAAGGACCTGGCGGCGGTGGGCCTGGGTAACTCGATCTGGATCCCGGTGTACCTGCTGATGACTGGCACCCTGCTGGCCACCACGCCGAAAGTCGCGCAGCGCTACGGGGCGGGCAAGCTCAACGAAATCGGGCCTTTGGTGCGTCAGTCATTGTGGCTGGCCGTGGTGGTCGGCCTGTGCGGCGGCCTGTTGTTGCTGTGCGCCGAGCCGATACTGCATGTGATGAAGGTCGAGCCCGACCTGATCGAGCCGTCCATGGGCTATCTGCATGGCATCGCGGCCGGGATGCCGGCCATTGCGCTGTATTACGTGTTTCGCTGCTTCAGTGACGGCCTGGGCCGTACGCGGCCGAGCATGGTCATGGGCCTGATTGGCCTGGCGCTGAATATTCCGCTGAACTACATCTTCATCTACGGCCATCTCGGCCTGCCGGCCATGGGCGGCGTGGGGTGCGGCTGGGCCACGGCGATTGCAATGTGGGTGATGATGCTCGGCATGGCCGGGTGGACGCGCTGGGGCGCGGCGTATCAGAGCAGCGAATTGTTCAAGCGCTTCGACTGGCCACAATGGGCGGTGATCAAGCGCGTACTGGGGATCGGCCTGCCGATTGGCGTGGCGATCTTTGCCGAATCGAGCATCTTCGCGGTCATCGCCCTGCTGCTGGGCAACCTGGGCGCCACGGTGGTATCCGGCCATCAGATCGCGCTGAATGTCAGCTCCCTGGTGTTCATGATTCCCTACTCCCTGAGCATGGCCGTCACCGTGCGCGTCGGCCAGGCCCTGGGCCGTGGCGAACCGCGTGAAGCACGCTTTGCCGCAGGCGTCGGCATGGGTACGGCGCTGGCCTATGCCTGCCTGTCCTGCAGCCTGATGCTGGTGTTTCGCGAACACATTGCGTCGATCTACACCCCCGACCCGGTGGTGATCCACCTGGCATCGATGCTGATCGTGTTCTCGGCGCTGTTCCAGTTCTCCGACTCGATCCAGGTCACCGCCGCCGGTGCGCTGCGCGGCTATCAGGACACGCGGGTGACCATGCTGCTGACCTTGCTCGCCTACTGGGGCGTGGGGTTGCCGGTGGGTTACGCCCTGGGGCTGACCGACTGGCTGGGCGAACCCAGCGGCCCAAGCGGTTTGTGGCAGGGCCTGATCGTAGGCCTGAGTTGCGCGGCGGGCATGCTGCTGGTGCGCCTGGCGCGCAGTGCGCGCCGACGCATCCGGGCAGGCACCGCGCTCACGCGCGCCCTGTAGGAGCGAGCTTGCTCGCGAAAAACCTGAGAACGCCGGGTTAAACCAGAAGCGCTGCGTGATCGTTAGCGTTTTTCGCGAGCAAGCTCGCTCCTACAGGGGTTCGGCGGCTTTTTTGCGGATCCAGTAAAGGTACGTGCCGGCCTCTTCTTGTTGACTGACCAGTTCATGGTCAAGGAACACACAGAACTTGGGAATATCGCGGCGGGTCGACGGGTCGGTCGCGATCACCTTGAGCAGGCCGCCCGGCGGCAGGTCGCGGATGTGCTGGTGCAGCATCATCACCGGCTCCGGGCAGTTGAGGCCGGTGGCGTCGAGGGTGCCGTCGACAGGCAATTCAAGACTCATACTTCACTCCTAAAACCAACCCGATCTCCTGTGGGAGGGGGTTTGCCCCCGATGACGGGGGCACATTCAACATCAATTTCGACAGTGATACCGCTATCGCAGGCAAGCCAGCTCCTACATTGGATATCAGTGTCTCTTGGGTTTCTTTACGTCCACCAACCGGCGCAAGTGGCACGTCACTTCCTCACGGTCGTGGTACAGCTGCTTGCAGCCGATTTCCACACGAATGCCGCGGGCCTTGAAGCCCTCTTCGATGCGCTCAAGCAAACGCTTCACTTCGGCATAGCGCTGTTTCATCGGCAACTTCAAGTTGACCACCGCCTCGCGGCAATGTCCCTCGCCGATCCAGGTTTCCAGCAACGCGGCGTTGCGCGCGGGCTTCTCGACGATGTCGCACACCATCCAGTCCACCGGCTGCTTGGGCACGAAGGTGAAGCCGTCGGCCATCAAGTGCTGCACCAGGCCAGTGTCCATCAGGCTTTCGGCCATGGGGCCGTTGTCGATGGCGGTCACCAGCATGCCCCGGTTGACCAGTTGCCAGGTCCAGCCACCGGGGGCCGCGCCGAGGTCGACACCGGTCATGTCGCCGTGCAGGCGTTCGTCCCATTGCTCGCGGGGGATGAAGTGGTGCCAGGCCTCTTCCAGCTTCAAGGTCGAGCGGCTGGGCGCGTCACGCGGGAATTTCAAGCGCGGGATGCCCATGGGCCACATAGCCGAGTTGTTCGACTCGGCCAGGCCCATGAACACTTCGCGGCCGCTCTTGAACGTCAGCAGCAGGCGCGGCTTGCTCGGGTCGTCCACCAGCCGGCCGGCGTTAAGCAAGGCTTTGCGCAGGTGCACTTCGAATTTCTTGCAGAAGTTCGACAGTTCCTTGCCGTCGTTGGTATCGACCATCTCCAGCCACAGGCTGCCGCACACCGGAAACGCGCGCAGGTGGGCGAGGATCACGCTGATGCGGTCGGTTTCCGGCAGGTCGATAAACACCCCGCGCGCCCACTGCCTTGGGAAGATCAGCTCGGCGAAGCGCTGGCCGTGCATCAGGCGCTGCGCGCCGTCTTCTTCAGTGCAGACAAATTCGGCGCAAGCGCTGCCGGTCTTGGCCTTGGCGTAGCCGGACACGTTCAGGCGCGCGGCGTGTTCCGCGATCTCGGAACAGACTTCGCCTTCAAAACCCGGGCGGCAGTGCATAAAAAGGGTGTTCAATTGAATCTCCTGGCAACTGGATTGCTCTATCGCAATACCTGTCATGAAAACGCGCGCATGATAGCCGAGTTCGGAACCTTGGACTCAGCGATAGAGTCCAGTTATTAGCCTGCTAATGAAAACAGCGCTAAGTTGAACGCTCTGTTCGTCCCGTCAGGTCCGTGGCCGTGCGGATCAAAAGGAGTCATGTAATGTCATCCCTCGATAGCCTGAGAACCCTTAAGACACTGCAAATAGACAGCAAGACCTACCACTACTTCAGCCTACCCGAAGCCGCCAAGAGCCTGGGTGACCTGGACAAGCTGCCGATGTCGCTCAAAGTGCTGCTGGAAAACCTGCTGCGCTGGGAGGACAACAAAACCGTCACCGGCACCGACCTCAAGGCCATCGCCGCCTGGCTCAAGGAACGCCAGTCCGACCGCGAAATCCAATACCGCCCCGCCCGCGTGCTGATGCAGGACTTCACCGGGGTGCCCGCCGTGGTCGACCTGGCCGCCATGCGCGCCGCCGTGGCCAAGGCCGGGGGCGATCCGCAGCGCATCAACCCGCTGTCGCCGGTGGACCTGGTGATCGACCACTCAGTGATGGTCGACAAGTTCGGCAACGCCGACGCCTTCGAGCAGAACGTCGATATCGAAATGCAGCGTAACGGCGAACGCTACGCCTTCCTGCGCTGGGGCCAGAGCGCCTTCGATAACTTCAGCGTGGTGCCACCGGGCACCGGCATCTGCCATCAGGTCAACCTGGAATACCTGGGCCGCACCGTGTGGACCAAGGAGGAAGATGGCCGCACCTACGCCTTCCCCGATACCCTGGTAGGCACCGATTCCCACACCACCATGATCAACGGCCTCGGCGTACTCGGCTGGGGCGTGGGCGGGATCGAAGCGGAAGCGGCGATGCTCGGCCAGCCGGTGTCGATGCTGATCCCGGAAGTGATCGGTTTCAAGCTCACCGGCAAATTGAAGGAAGGTATCACCGCCACCGACCTGGTGCTGACCGTGACCCAGATGCTGCGCAAAAAAGGCGTGGTCGGTAAATTCGTCGAATTCTATGGCGACGGCCTGGCAGATCTGCCCCTGGCCGACCGTGCCACCATCGCCAATATGGCGCCGGAATACGGCGCCACCTGCGGCTTTTTCCCGGTCGACGAGGTAACGCTGGACTACCTGCGCCTGTCCGGTCGCCCCGCGGAAACCGTCAAGCTGGTCGAGGCCTACACCAAGGCCCAGGGTCTGTGGCGCAACGCCGGCCAGGAGCCGATCTTCACCGACACCCTGGCCCTGGACATGGGCAGCGTCGAAGCCAGCCTCGCCGGGCCGAAACGCCCGCAGGACCGCGTCGCCCTGCCCAATGTGGGCCAGGCGTTCAGTGATTTCCTCGACCTGCAATTCAAACCCACCAGCAAGGAAGAAGGCCGCCTGGAAAGTGAAGGCGGCGGTGGCGTCGCCGTGGGCAATGCCGACCTGGTGGGCGAAGCCGACTACGAATATGAAGGCAACACCTATCGCCTGAAAAACGGTGCCGTGGTCATCGCCGCCATTACGTCGTGCACCAACACCTCCAACCCCAGCGTGATGATGGCGGCCGGGCTGCTCGCGAAGAAGGCCGTGGAAAAAGGCCTGACGCGCAAACCGTGGGTCAAGAGTTCGCTGGCGCCGGGCTCGAAAGTGGTCACCGACTACTACAACGCGGCCGGCCTCACTCACTACCTGGACACACTCGGTTTCGACCTGGTGGGCTACGGCTGCACCACCTGCATCGGCAACTCCGGGCCGCTGCCCGAGCCGATTGAAAAAGCCATCCAGAAAGCCGACCTCACCGTGGCATCGGTGCTGTCCGGCAACCGCAACTTCGAAGGCCGTGTGCATCCGCTGGTGAAAACCAACTGGCTGGCCTCGCCGCCCCTGGTGGTGGCCTACGCGCTGGCCGGTACAGTGCGTATCGACATCAGCAGCGAACCACTGGGTAACGACCGGCAGGGCAACCCGGTGTACCTGAGGGACATCTGGCCCAGCAGCCAGGAGATCGCCGACGCGGTGGCCCAGGTCACCACGGGGATGTTTCACAAGGAATACGCCGAAGTCTTTGCCGGCGACGAACAGTGGCAGGCGATCGAGGTACCGCAGGCGGCGACCTACGTGTGGCAAGCGGATTCCACCTATATCCAGCACCCGCCGTTCTTCGACGATATTGCCGGCCCGCTGCCGGTGATCGAGGACGTCAAGGGCGCCAACGTGCTGGCCCTGCTCGGCGACTCGGTGACCACCGACCACATCTCCCCCGCCGGCAACATCAAGACCGACAGCCCGGCCGGGCGCTACCTGCGCGAGCAAGGCGTGGAGCCACGGGACTTCAACTCCTACGGCTCACGTCGCGGCAACCATGAAGTGATGATGCGCGGCACCTTTGCCAACATCCGTATCCGCAATGAAATGCTCGGTGGTGAAGAAGGCGGCAACACGCTGTATATCCCCACCGGCGAGAAGATGGCGATCTACGATGCCGCCATGAAGTACCAGGCATCGGGCACACCGTTGGTGGTGATCGCCGGCCAGGAATACGGCACCGGTTCGAGCCGCGACTGGGCGGCCAAGGGCACCAACCTGCTGGGGGTCAAGGCGGTGATCGCCGAGAGCTTCGAACGTATCCACCGCTCCAACCTGGTGGGCATGGGCGTGCTGCCGCTGCAGTTCAAGCTGGACCAGAACCGCAAGGCGCTCAAGCTTACCGGCAAGGAGAAGATCGATATCCTCGGGCTGACCGATGCCGAGATTGAGCCACGGATGAACCTGACGTTGGTGATTACACGCGAAGATGGCAGCAGCGAGAAGGTTGAGGTGCTGTGCCGGATTGATACCTTGAATGAAGTGGAATACTTCAAGGCCGGTGGGATTCTGCACTATGTATTGCGCCAGTTGATCGCCAGCTGAAGATCGCTGCAGATCAAATGTGGGAGGGGGCTTGCCCCCTCCCACATTGATGGCATTCCAGATTTCAGATCAGCCGAACAGCCACTTCCACAGCAGTACCAGAACAACCACCGCCAGCACCGGCCGCGCAATGCGGTAGGCCTTGGGATGCTTGCGCTTCCACTGCTTGACCTGGCCGCTGAACTTGTCGCTGAAGGTCTTGCTCCAGGCATACGCCTGGTTGATCCCGCCCACGCGCTCGTCGTCGAGATTCTGCGGCGCGGTCGCGCGTCCCAGTTGCTTGCTGACCCAACGGTTGATGCGGGTCATCAGGCGATTGCTCAACGGTCGCTCGATGTCACAGAACAGGATCACACGGGTCTTTTCAGTCTCGTTCTTCACCCAGTGCACGTAGGTTTCGTCGAACATCACGTCTTCGCCGTCGCGCCAGGCATACACCTGGCCGTCGACAAAGATGCGGCAGTCGTCGGAGTTCGGCGTGGACAGCCCCAGGTGATAACGCAAGGAGCCGGCGAAGGGGTCGCGGTGCGGGTTCAGGTGGCTGCCGCCCGGCAACAACGCGAACATTGCGCCCTTGACGTTGGGGATGCTGCTGACCAGCGCCACGGTTTTCGGGCACAGGGCCTCGGCCGATGGCAGCGGTTTGTCGTACCACTTGAGGTAGAAACGCTTCCAGCCCTTCTTGAAGAACGAACCGAAACCGGCATCGTTGTTCTTTTCGGCGGCGCGGATATAACCCTCGTCGAACAGGTGCATGGCCTCTTCGCGGATCACTTCCCAGTTGTCCTTGAGCACGTCCAGTTCCGGGAACTTGCTGCGGTCCAGGTAGGGCTTGGACGGCACTGCGGAAAACAGGTACATCAAGGCGTTATACGGGGCGAACAGCGCCGAATGGTTGACGAACTGACGCAACATCGGCAAACGGGCCTTGCCGCGCAGGTGCACATACAGCGTACTGCCGATAAACAGCAGCAACACCGACAGTTTGGCGGCCAAAGAAAAGGTCATGCAGCAACTCCTGAAAATAAGCGCCTGGCCAACAGCTTCCCGTCGCGGGGAAACCAGACGTAGCAGCCGGCCATGATAAACACTTGGCGCATTATGCAGAAGGCCCCTGCCGACCGGCTGACCTGGATCAACACGCCTTCCCCCTGTAGGAGCGAGCTTGCTCGCGAAGAACCTGAGAACGCCACGTTGAATCAGTAAACCCGCGTTATCGTTGACGTTCTTCGCGAGCAAGCTCGCTCCTACAGATGATTCACGCCTGGTTTTCCTGGTCGGTGAACAGGTCACTGAACAGCATGCTCGACAGGTAACGCTCGCCCGAGTCCGGCAGAATCACCACGATGGTCTTGCCCTGCATTTCCGGTTTCTCGGCCAGGCGCACCGCCACGGCCATGGCGGCGCCGCAGGAAATGCCGCACAAAATGCCCTCTTCCTGCATCAAGCGCCGGGCCATGGCCTTGGATTCGTCGTCGGTGACCAACTCGACGCGGTCGACCATCGACAAGTCGAGGTTTTTCGGCACGAAACCGGCGCCAATGCCCTGGATCTTGTGCGGGCTGGGCTTGATCTCTTCACCGGCCAGCGCCTGGGTAATCACCGGCGACACGGCGGGTTCCACCGCCACCGACAGGATCGGCTTGCCTGCGGTGTGCTTGATATAGCGCGACACACCGGTGATCGTGCCGCCGGTGCCCACGCCTGCCACCAGCACGTCCACGGCGCCGTCGGTGTCGTTCCAGATTTCCGGGCCGGTGGTTTTCTCGTGAATGGCAGGGTTGGCCGGGTTTTCGAACTGGGCCGGCATAAAGTAGGTGCTCGGGTCGCCGGCGACGATTTCGCCCGCTTTGTCGATGGCGCCCTTCATGCCCTTGGCCGGTTCAGTCAACACCAGCTCGGCGCCGAGGGCCTTGAGCACTTTACGGCGCTCGATGCTCATGGACGCGGGCATGGTCAGCAGCAGTTTGTAGCCGCGTGCCGCCGCCACGAACGCCAGGCCGATGCCGGTGTTGCCGGAGGTGGGTTCGACAATGGTCATGCCCGGTTTAAGCTTGCCGCTGCTTTCCGCGTCCCAGATCATGTTGGCGCCAATGCGGCACTTGACCGAGTAGCCGGGGTTACGCCCCTCGATCTTGGCCAGGATGGTGACCCCGCGCGGTGCGATGCGGTTGATCTGCACCAGGGGCGTATTACCGATGGAGTGCGCGTTGTCTGCAAAAATGCGGCTCATGACGGGTCCTGTTTGGCAATGTCGGAAAGGCCCCAAGGGTATGCCTCGTGCCACTAGGCGTCCAGTCGCAGGAACGTTGCGCGGGTTGCAGCAGTCCATCTCCTACGAGCAAGGAGAACTGCCCCATGAAACGTCGCTACAGTTGGCCGCTCTGGACCGTCGCCGGGCTGGTGCTGGTCCTGGTTGCCGCAAACATCGCGCTGCCTTACCTGGTGCGCAACTACCTGAATGAAAAGCTCGCCGACATGGGCGATTACCGTGGCGAAATTGCCGATGTGGACCTGGCCTTGTGGCGCGGCGCCTACCGGATCAACGGGCTGCAGATCGTCAAGGTGGACGGCAAGGTGCCGGTGCCGTTCGTCAAGGCGCCGCTGATCGAGTTCGCGGTGAGCTGGCATTCACTGTGGTACGACCATGCCGTCGTGGCCGAAGGGCATTTCGTACGCCCGGAAATCAACTTCGTCGACGGCGGCGCCAACAAGCAGGCGTCCCAGACCGGTAAGGGCACCGACTGGCAGGAACAACTGAGCAAGTTGTTGCCGATCACCCTCAACGAAGTGCGCATCGAAGACGGCAAGATCGCCTTTCATAACTTCAGTTCCAAGCCTGAGGTGAATATCAACGCCACCGGGGTCAATGCCAGTCTCTACAACCTGACCAACGTGGTGGACGTTGAGGGCAAGCGCGACGCGCGCTTCGAGGGCAAGGCGCTGCTGCAAGGCCAGGCGCCGCTGGAAGCCAGCGCCACCTTTGACCCGCTGAGTGATTTCGAAGAGTTCGAGTTCCGCTTTCGTGCCCGCGACCTGCAACTCAAGCGCATGAATGACTTCGCCTCGGCTTACGGCAAATTCGACTTCAAGGCCGGTACCGGCGACGTGGTCATCGAAGCCCAGGCCGAAAAAGGCCAATTGCGCGGCTACATCAAGCCACTGCTGCGCGATGTCGAAGTCTTCGACTGGCAGCAGGATGTGGAAAACAAAGACAAGAACATCTTCCGCTCGATCTGGGAGGCCGTGGTCGGCGCCAGCGAGACGGTATTGAAGAACCAGCGCAAGAACCAGTTCGCGACCCGGGTTGAACTGAGCGGCAGCGTGCACCAGCAGAATGTCAGTGCGTTTTCAGCAGTTATTGCCATTCTGCGCAACGGCTTTATCCAGGCCTTCAATGCTCGCTATGAACAACCCAAGCCCAGTGCCGATTAGAACTGTGGGAGCAAGCCCCCTCCCACATTTACCCCATTGGCCGGGAGATTGAAGTGACCGGCCATTCAGAGACTGAATAACCCGTCTGCGTTCACAGTCGCCGGGGCTGCGCGGTATAGTCGGGCATTGATGAATTCGAGGAATGACCGATGAAGTTCGAAGGCACCCAGGCCTATGTGGCTACCGATGACCTGAAACTGGCCGTCAACGCCGCCATCACCCTGGAGCGGCCGCTGCTGGTCAAGGGCGAACCGGGCACCGGCAAGACCATGCTTGCCGAGCAACTGGCCGAGTCCTTCGGCGCCAGGTTGATCACCTGGCACATCAAGTCCACCACCAAGGCCCACCAGGGTCTCTACGAGTACGACGCGGTCAGCCGCCTGCGCGACTCGCAACTGGGCGTGGACAAAGTGCATGACGTGCGCAACTACCTGAAAAAGGGCAAGCTCTGGGAGGCTTTCGAGTCCGAAGAGCGGGTGATCCTGCTGATCGATGAAATCGACAAGGCCGACATCGAGTTCCCCAACGACCTGTTGCAGGAACTCGACAAGATGGAGTTCTACGTCTACGAAATCGACGAGACCATCAAGGCCAAAAAACGCCCGATCATCATCATTACCTCCAACAACGAGAAAGAGCTGCCGGACGCCTTCCTGCGCCGCTGCTTCTTCCATTACATCGCCTTTCCCGACCGCACGACCCTGCAGAAAATCGTCGATGTGCACTATCCGGACATCAAGAAAGACCTGGTCAGCGAAGCGCTGGATGTGTTCTTTGACGTGCGCAAGGTGCCGGGCCTGAAGAAAAAACCCTCCACATCCGAACTGGTCGACTGGCTCAAGCTGCTGATGGCCGACAACATCGGCGAAGCGGTGCTGCGCGAACGCGATCCGACCAAGGCCATCCCCCCACTGGCCGGGGCCCTGGTGAAGAACGAGCAGGACGTGCAACTGCTGGAACGTCTGGCATTCATGAGCCGTCGCGGTAATCGATAATGTTGCTCAACCTGTTCAATGAAATGCGCGCCGCCAAGGTGCCCGTGTCGGTGCGAGAGCTGCTCGACCTGATCAATGCGCTGAAACAGCGCGTGACCTTCGCCGACATGGACGAGTTCTACTACCTGGCCCGGGCGATCCTGGTCAAGGACGAGCGGCATTTCGACAAGTTCGACCGGGCCTTCGGTGCCTACTTCAACGGCCTGGAAAAGCTCGATGACCACTTGCAGGCGCTGATCCCCGAAGACTGGCTGCGCAAGGAGTTCGAACGCTCGCTGAGCGATGAGGAGCGCGCGCAGATCCAGTCCCTCGGCGGCCTCGACAAACTGATCGAGGAATTCAAAAAGCGCCTGGAAGAACAGAAGGAACGCCACGCCGGCGGCAACAAGTGGATTGGCACCGGCGGTACCAGCCCCTTCGGTTCCGGTGGCTACAACCCCGAAGGCATCCGCGTGGGCGATGCCGGCAAGCGCCAGGGCAAGGCGGTCAAGGTCTGGGACCAGCGCGAGTACAAGAACCTCGACGACCAGGTTGAGTTGGGCACGCGCAATATCAAGATCGCCCTGCGCCGCCTGCGCAAGTTTGCCCGCCAGGGCGCGGCCGAAGAGCTGGACATCGACGGCACCATCGACCACACCGCACGCGACGCCGGGCTGCTGAATATCCAGATGCGTCCTGAGCGGCGCAACACCATCAAGCTGTTGTTGCTGTTCGACATCGGCGGCTCGATGGACGCCCACGTGAAAATCTGCGAAGAACTGTTCTCGGCGTGCAAAACCGAGTTCAAGCACCTGGAGTACTTCTACTTCCACAACTTCGTCTACGAGTCGGTGTGGAAGAACAACCAGCGGCGCACCTCGGAACGCACCTCCACCCAGGATGTGCTGCACAAATACGGCGCAGATTACAAAGTGATTTTCATCGGCGATGCGTCCATGGCGCCCTATGAGATCACCCAGGCCGGCGGCAGCGTCGAGCACTGGAACGAGGAGCCTGGGTATGTGTGGATGCAGCGGTTCATGGCCAAGTACAAGAAACTGATCTGGATAAACCCCTATCCCAAGGATACTTGGGGCTATACGGCATCGACGGCGATTGTGCGGGAGTTGGTGGAGGATCAGATGTATCCGCTGACACTTCGCGGGTTGGAAGAAGGCATGCGCTTTCTGTCGAAGTAGCTTGTAGCCGCACAGCGGCTACAGGCTCGCCATCAGCAGCGCCCGGCGTCGATCCAGCCGAACTTCAGAAACAGCGCGCAGAACTGTTTGACCAACTCAGCGTCCTGCCTGTTGGTCTTACCGTCGTTATTGACGTCCTGATTGATCACACTCCCGCCAAGGCCATTACCATCGGCATAAATGGCTGCGGTGTAGGCGATGCTTTCATCGGTCGGTGCCCCCTCGCCTTGATGAAAATGCAGCCGCACCGTGTCAGGCACGCCGTTGTCATCAAAATCCTGGGCAAATACCTTCAAATATTTATCGAACGGTGCATCGAGACTGAACCAGTTGAACGCAAGGAACAGCTGGGCCAACTCAATCGCCTGTGCACGGTCGAGAGCATCGACGACGCCGTCCTGGTTCACATCATCGGCGATCACCCAGTCCAACTTCCCATCATCGGTGATATCGAATGTCGTGGCCTGATGAACGAGTGTCGGCGCGCGGGTATCGTCGTGAAACTCAAGCGTAACCACATCAGGCACGTCGTTATCGTATACGTCCTGTGCGTAGATCTTCATGTAGCGCATGTTGAATCCTGATAGCAAATGAACCACCAAGCCTTTCATGCGCCTGCTTGTGAACCAATACGGCGATGGATTTAAGTCACGTGGGATAAATCCTGCACTGTCGTTGCCGCACGGCCTCAGCGATCAACTGAGCCGGCGTAGAAAGTCGAGGTGCTGGCGATGCGCCGTCTCTTGCACCACGGGCGCCAATCGTACCTTCTCGCCTGGAAGACACTGCGCCAGTCGCGCCAGCGCCAAGGGCGTCAACGCCCCCAGACGCGGATAGCCGCCAATGGTCTGCCGATCATTGAGCAACACAATCGGCTGCCCGTCCGGCGGTACCTGGATGGCGCCCAAGGGAATACCTTCGGAAATCAACGATGGCCCCTGGTACTGCAGCGGCGTGCCCAGCAAGCGCATGCCCATGCGGTCGGCGCGGCTGTCCAGGGCCCATTCGGTGTTGAACGCATCGAACAGGCTTTGGCCGCTGAACCGGCCGATCTGAGCGCCGACGATCACGTCCAGTGATGCACCGGATGGCAGATCCGGGTTGGCCTGCACCTTCATTGCGCCGCCCGTACCGGAATAAGCCAGGCGCCCGCCTTCAGCCAACGCCTTGCCGAAACCGTCTACGCCACCCAGTTCCTCACGTACTACGGTGGCGCAACTGCCCAACACAGCCGGCGCATCGAACCCGCCTGGTGCCGCCAGGTAAGCCCGCGCGCCTTTGAACGGCTGGGTGAAGCGCAGCCGCTGGCCCTTTTGCAGGATAAAGCTGCGCCCCGGGCTGATCGCCCGTTCATCAATGAAGGCGCCCAGGTCCGCACCGGCCAGGGCCAACAAACAGTAGTCCTCGGCCTGCACGGTAAAACCGCCCAGGGTAATTTCTATTACCGGCGCATCCAGGGCATTGTCCAGCAGCCAATTGGCCCATGACATCGACACCCAATCCAGCGCCCCGCCCTGGGTCACGCCAAGGTGGCGTACGCCGAAACGACCGGCGTCCTGCAACAGGCACAGCGGTGTGCTGGCCTCAATGATCAAGCGGCTCATGCCTGCGCCTCCAGAGGCGTGTCATCGCCGCCCAGGTTGACGAACTCAGCGTGGCCGACCGCCTCGAAACGCACCGTATCGCCGGGCTGCATCAGGCTGTAGCCGTCGCGTTCGCGGTCGAACAGTGTCGCCGGGGTGCGTCCGATCAGGTTCCAGCCGCCGGGGGATACGACCGGGTAGGCGGCGGTTTGCCGCTCGGCGATGCCCACGCTGCCGGCCGCTACGCGTTTGCGTGGGGTGTTGAGACGCGGCGTGGCGAGGATCTCGTCCACCAGTCCCATAAAGGCAAAACCGGGGGCGAAACCCAGGGCGAACACTTGATACAGGTGGTCGCTGTGGCGACGAATCACCTCATCCACAGCCAGTCCGCTGCGCCGGGACAGCAAGGTCAATTCCGGGCCGACACTGAGGTCGTACCACACCGGCAGCACATGGCACCGGCCAGCGCCCTGGGCCTGGGGTTGCAGGTCGGTCAGGGCATGCTCGATCAACGCCCGGGCCTGGCCCGGGGTCAACGCCACGAGGTCGTAATGCACCATCAAGGTGGTGTAGGACGGCACCAGGTCCACTAACGCTGCGCCGAACCCGCTGCGCAGGCGCTCGGTGGCGGCGAGCATCCACGGCATGTTGGCTTCGGCAATCGCGTCAAACAGGCGCACCATCAGGCAGTCGATGGCCGCCACTTCAATCCGTGGTTTCATGCTGGCTTCAACGCTTGGCGAATACGCTGCACCGCCGCGACCGAGCTGGCGTTGTCGCCATGCACGCATAAGGTATTGGCCTGCAGCACCAGCGCGCCGCCATCGCTGGCGACCAGCGGCTCACCACGGGAAAGGGTCAGGGCCTGCTGGACGATGGTCTCGGCGTCATGATGCACCGCGCCCGGCAACTGGCGCGAAACCAGATGGCCCCGGCTGTCATAGGCGCGGTCGGCGAAGGCTTCGAACCACAGGGTCACGCCGTACTCATCGCCCAGGGCCTGGGCCGCGCTGTTGTCGCGCGTGGCCAGCAGCATCAGCGGCAGGTCGCCATAGGCCGCCACGGCCTGGATCACCGCACGCAGTTGGGCGGGGTTGGCCATCATGTCGTTGTACATCGCGCCATGGGGTTTCACGTAGCTGACGCGCCCGCCTTGTGCGCGGCAGATGCCGTCCAGCGCACCGATCTGGTAGTGCATCAGGTCCTGGATTTCCTGGGGGGTGTACTGCATGGAGCGGCGGCCGAAACCTTGCAGGTCCTGATAGGCCGGGTGCGCGCCCACTTGCACGCCATGCTTGAGTGCCAGGCGGACGGTCTTGCGCATGATGCTCGGGTCGCCGGCATGGAAGCCGCACGCCACGTTGGCGCAGTCGATGAACGGCATGACTTGGGCGTCCAGACCCAGGGTCCAGTTGCCGAAGCTTTCGCCGATGTCGCAATTCAATAGCAGGCGGCTCACGGGGTCGCTCCTGTAGGCTTTGTTTTTTTGTAGTGTGGGATCTTTTACCAACATCTCGCAACGATGTTGTCCTGAACCCCAACGACGCTTATCGTGGAACGGCTCGATTTTTGGCGCCGGCACGCCGCGGCGTCCAACTAATAAAAACCGATCCATGCATAAGAAAAAGTTGATCCCATGAATTTGAAGTTCCTCGAAACCTTCGTCTGGGTGGCCAAGCTCAAGAGTTTCCGCCTGACCGCCGAAAAGCTGTTCACCACCCAGGCGTCGATCTCCAGCCGCATTGCGGTGCTGGAGAGCGAGTTGGGGGTGAAGCTGTTTCTGCGCGATTCGCGCGGTGTGAGCCTGACCCCGGAAGGCTTGAAGGTGCTCGATTATGCCGAGCAGATGATGGTGACCCTGCAGGGTTTGAAGCAGTCCCTGGAAACCACCAGCAGCAAGGTCGGACGCATTCGGATCGGCGCAATGGACACCGTGATCCACACCTGGCTCAGCCCGTTGGTCGCTGAACTGATGACCCTGTTCCCGCGGGTTGAAATCGAACTGGTCGCCGATACTGCGCTGAACCTCAGCGATCAGCTGCAAAAAGGCTTCCTGGACCTGATCCTGCAAACCGACCTGCTGCGCCTTGAGAGCGTGCGCAGCCTGGAACTGGGCAGCCACCCCATGGCCTGGATTGTCGCCAGCCAGTCGATCTATAACCGCGATTACGCCTCCCTCGCCGAACTGGCCCAGGAACGCATCATCACCTACTCGAAAAACTCCTGTCCCCATCAGGATGTGTTGAGTTTGATGCAGGCCAACGGCGTCGCCGCACCGCGCATGAACTGCGTCAACTCGGTATCAGCCATCACCCGGCTACTGCGCGATGGCTTCGGCATTGGCGCGCTGCCGCCGGTGCTGGTCAGCGAAGAGCTGGCACGGGGCGAGCTGGTAATGCTGGCGATAGCGCAGCAACTGCCGAACCTGCAGGTGGTGGTGTCGTGGCGCGTGGGGGTGGAGTTGGTGGAGGAGATTGTGGGGTTGTGCCAGAAGGTCGTCGCCCGCTATGCCGAGGAAGTCGGTAAAGAGCGGATGGTACTGAGCAACTGACTGAACCGGGTCCAAATGTGGGAGGGGGCTTGCCCCCGATCGCGGTGGGTCAGCTAAACATATGTTGGCTGACACACTGCAATCGGGGGCAAGCCCCCTCCCACATTGGATGTGTGTCAGGACTTAGAGACCCTTCAGGTCCCGCTCTTCAATCGGCCGGCTCTGGCGCAGGCGCCGGCCGCCCAGCACCACCCAGTCGATCAGGCGATACAGGCATTCGATACCGAACGACAGCAACATCGCCCCGCCCAGGCCCCAGCCCATGGCCTCGGGCGTCAGCAGGATCTGGTAGCTGTAGCCATTCCAGGTTTCCAGGCGAATATCCGGATCAGCCGCCACCGCCACCTGCAGGGCGCGAATGTACCAAGGGCCCTGCATGGCCTGGAATTGCTTGTCCAACGCCAGTTGACGGTCAAGCATCGCGCCCAGGCTGCTGGCGTCGCTCTGGAAGACCGGGTCATCGCTGGCACGGTAATGCGCCACCAGCGCTTGCATGTCACCGTTGAAGAACTGCTGCGCGGTGGACTCAAACCCGCGCAGGCCCGTCTGGGCCTCGATCAGGTGGGCTTCGACGCGCTTGGCGTAATCGTTGATGAACCCCGGCACTTGCACGCCGACCAACAAGCCTATGGCAAACAGCACCAACCGCAGATAGCTGAGCAACATGGTCGATTCCTTATTCGGTAACGCCCTGGCTGACGCATTCTCCGCGTCGCCACAGGCTCCATTGGCCCGGTTCGTAGCGGGTCCAGTTTTCGTTGTCGGTCAGCGGTTCGGTGGCGATGACCGTTACCACGTCGTTGGGGGTGGTTTCGGCCTGAAAATCGACGATCACGTCGACATCTTTCAAGCGAGCCGGGCCAAAGGGCGCGCGCCGGGTAATCTGCGCCAGTTTGGTCGAGCAATAGCAAAACAGCCAGTCGCCATCGCTGAGCAGGCAGTTGAACACGCCTTTGCTGCGGTATTCGGCGCAGGCGGCGATCAGGTCCGGCAGCATCTGCTCGATATCCACCGGCTCCGGGAAGGCTTCGCGCACGCGGTTGAGCAAGTCGCAGAACGCCGCTTCACTGTCGGTGTCGCCCACCGGCCGATAGAAGGTGGCGCGGGGGCTGAAGTCCGCCAGTTGGCCATTGTGCGCAAAACACCAGTTGCGCCCCCACAGTTCGCGCACGAACGGGTGCGTATTGGCCAGGCTCACCTTGCCCACATTGGCCTGGCGGATATGGCCGATCACCACTTCGCTCTTGATGGGATAGCGCTGCACCAGCAGGGCGACTTCCGACTCGCTGCTCGCGGCCGGGTCCTGGAACAGCCGCAGGCCACGGCCTTCGTAGAAGGCGATGCCCCAACCGTCGCGGTGGGGGCCGGTTCGCCCGCCCCGCTGCATCAGCCCGGTGAAGCTGAACACGATATCGGTGGGGACGTTGGCACTCATGCCCAATAATTCACACATGCCAGGGCTCTCGCTGCAGGGCGGACAACGTTAAAGGCGCGGTTCGACCCGCATGCCGGAGGCGGGGGCCGGGCGACGGAACGGTTCGTCTTCCTCAGGCTCCGCAGCCAGCGCGGCATCCGTGGCGGCCTTGCGCTCACGGCGGGCGTTGGCGGCGCGCTCGATGGGCCAGCGGATCAGCACGAACACGATGTACAGCGCAAACACGATCATGGTGTACATGAACAGGTCGGAGATGGCGCGCCAGGCGTTATTGCCGACCTTGAGCAGCAGGTCCAGGGCAGTGATCGCCACGGCGGGCGCGAACTGGGTCTTGATCGGGTCGACAATGGTGGGGCTGAGCAACAGCACCGCCATCAGTAACTGCAACGGCTCACGCAACCAGCGCCAGATCCAGCGGGTCATGCGCCACCACACCAACAGGCAGCCCAAAGCGGCGAAGGCGTAAAGGCCCCAAGCGGTCAGATAGTCGTTCTCGGTCATGGTGTCCATGGCAAGGCTGGCAAAGAGGCGGCTATGATAACGGCTTTTGCGTGTCGCGGCTGCAATGCCGGCCACCGTCCGCCCGATAGAGAATTATCCATGCCTATTTCGACCGCACCGATTGCCCGCAAAGCCCAAGGTTCAGACCCGTACGCCTGGCTGCAGGAACGTGACAGCCCTGAGGTGCTCGATTACCTCAAGGCGGAAAACGCCTGGCAGGAGACCCAACTGGCCGACCAGCAGGCACTGCGCGACACTCTGTTCGAAGAGATCAAGGGCCGTATCCTGGAAACCGACTTGTCCCTGCCCTCCCCTTGGGGCCCGTACCTTTACTACACGCGCACCACCGCCGGTGACGAATACGCGCGTCACTACCGCTGCCGGCGCCCGGCCGATGACAGCAACCAGGTGGATGAGCGCAGCGAAGAACTGCTGCTGGACCCGAACGTGCTGGCCAATGGCGGCTTTTTCTCCCTCGGCGCGTTCAGCATCAGCCCCGACCATCAGCGCCTGGCCTACAGCCTCGACACCACCGGTGAAGAGATCTACACCCTGTACGTGAAGGAATTGGCGACAGACAAGGTCAGTGAGCTGGCATTCGACAACTGCGACGGCAGCATGACCTGGGCCAACGACAGCATCACGCTGTTTTTCGGCGAACTGGACGACACCCATCGTCCGCACAAGCTTTACCGCTACCGCCTGGACGGCACGGCGGCGCAGGAAGTGTTCCACGAACCCGACGGACGCTTCTTCCTGCATTGCTACCGCTCCAGCTCCGAGCGCCAATTGCTGTTGGCCCTGGGCAGCAAGACCACCAGCGAGATCTGCGCCCTCGACGCCGACCAGCCGCACCTGGACTTCACCTGCCTGGCGCCGCGGGTGGAAGATCACGAATACGATGTCGACCACGGCCAGTTGAACGGCCAGTGGACCTGGTTTATCCGCAGCAACCGCGACGGTATCAACTACGCGCTGTTCGTCGCGCCTGACAGCGGCACGCCCCCGACCGAAGCCGACTGGCAGAACCTGATCCCCCACAGCGACGAGGTGATGCTCGACGGCGTCAGCCTCAACGCCAGCGCCATGACCCTGAGCCTGCGCATCGGCGGCCTGCCGGTGATCGAAGTGCACCCCGAGGGCGTACCGGCCTATCGCGTGGAACTGCCTGACGCGGCTTACAGCCTTTACGTACAGAACAGCCTGGAATTTGCCAGCGACAGGATTCGCCTGCGCTATGAAGCACTGAACCGTCCGGCCCAGGTGCGCCAGTTGGAACTGGCCAGCGGGGCACAGCAGGTGCTCAAGGAAACCCCGGTACTCGGTGAGTTCAACGCTGACGATTATGTCAGCCAGCGTCTGTGGGCCACGTCCGCCGACGGTACCCAGGTGCCGATCAGCCTGGTGGTCAAGCGTGACCAGCTCGGCCAGACGACGCCGCTGTACCTGTATGGCTACGGCGCCTATGGCTCGAGCCTGGACCCATGGTTCTCCCATGCGCGCCTGAGCCTGCTGGACCGAGGCGTGGCGTTTGCCATCGCGCACGTGCGCGGCGGTGGCGAGCTGGGTGAAGCCTGGTACCGCAACGGCAAGCAGGAACACAAGCAGAACACCTTCAGCGATTTCATCGCCTGCGCCGAACACCTCATCGCCCAGGGCCTGACCACCGCCAACCAGTTGGCGATCAGCGGCGGCAGCGCCGGCGGCCTGTTGATCGGTGCAGTACTCAACCAACGCCCGGAGCTGTTCCAGGCAGCGATCGCCGAAGTGCCGTTTGTCGATGTGCTCAACACCATGCTCGACCCGGAACTGCCGCTGACCGTCACCGAGTACGACGAATGGGGCAACCCGCAGGAGCCCGAGGTGTATGCGCGCATCAAGGCCTATGCGCCGTACGAAAACGTGCGTGCCCAGGCCTACCCGCACATGCTGGTGATTGCCGGTTACAACGACAGTCGCGTGCAGTATTGGGAAGCGGCCAAGTGGGTGGCCAAACTGCGCGACACGAAGACGGACGACAACCTGCTGCTGCTCAAGACCGAGCTGGGCGCCGGTCACGGCGGCATGAGCGGTCGTTACCAGGGATTACGTGACGTAGCGCTCGAATATGCCTTCGTGTTCAAGGCGCTCGAGCTGATTTAGGAACGTATGATTGAAGAGCTTGGTCGGGCGGCCCTGTCTGAACACAGGACGCCCTCGCAACAGTTTTAACCGCCGGGCGTCTTCGGCTTGCTGTCGTTCTGCTGCAGGCCCGGGACCGTCTGGTCCTTGGGCGGCGCCGGCAGCACGATCGGCGCCAGGGGCGGCGAGCCGTTGGTCTTGGGCACGGCGGGCGGCGTGACCTGCGGGTACAACGTGGGCGTTGGCGTGCCCGGCGCGCCGGGGGTTGGCGCGGGTGCGACCGGTACGGTTTGCAACTCCTGCGCCTGCGCCGCACCCAATGTGAGCGCGCCAAGCACAATGACCGTTAGAATGCTGCACTTCATCGATGGCTCCATGGCCTGACCGGAATGTCACAAGGCTACTCCCAACCGCGCAAGAATGCCCTTCCCAATGAGATTTCCATGAAACGTTTCGTTCTGCTGGACACCACTCCGATCCCCGACAACGGCGGTGCCTTGTGCCTGTTCGAATACGGCGAGGATTTCGTCATCAAGATCCAGGGCGGTGACGGCGGCCAGTTGATGAACACGCGCATGCACGGTTCCGAAGATGCTCTGGCGGAAATTCCGTGCCGCAAGGTCGCCGGTCGTCCGGGTTCACGGGTGCTGATCGGTGGCCTGGGCATGGGGTTTACCCTGGCTTCGGCGCTCAAGCACCTGGGCAAGAGCGCCGAAGTGGTGGTGGCCGAATTGGTGCCGGGCGTGGTGGAGTGGAACCGTGGGCCGCTCGGCGAAAAGTCCGGCCGCCCTTTGCTCGACCCGCGCACGGTGGTGCGCATGGAAGACGTGGCCAAGGTGCTGCAGGCCGAGCCCCAGGGGTTTGATGCGATCATGCTGGACGTCGATAACGGCCCTGAAGGCCTCACGCAAAAAGCCAACAGCTGGCTGTATTCCGCCGGTGGCCTGGCCGCCTGCGCCAAGGCCCTGCGCCCCAAGGGCGTGCTTGCGGTGTGGTCGGCCAGCGCCGACAGACTGTTCAGCGACAAACTGCGCAAGGCCGGTTTCAAGGCCGAAGAAGTGCAGGTGTTTGCCCATGGCAACAAAGGCACGCGACACACCATCTGGATTGCGGAAAAGCTCAAGGGCTAATTGCGCTGTGATTAGCTAGAATCAACCTGTCCGTGACCACCCAATAGCCAGGAGCCATGATGAGCTCGACCAACCCGCCCTCCCACACCGCCAAGCTGGACCGCATCCTTGCCGATGCCCAGCGCGACCGGGAAATGGGCTACCGCGACAAAGCCCTGAAAATGTACCCCCACGTGTGCGGCCGCTGCGCCCGTGAATTCGCCGGCAAGCGCCTGAGCGAACTGACCGTGCACCACCGCAACCACAATCATGACGACAATCCCCAGGATGGCTCCAACTGGGAACTGCTGTGCCTGTACTGCCATGACAACGAGCACTCGCGCTACACCGACCAGCAGTACTTCGGCGAAGGCTCCACCAGCAGCCCGACGATTGCCAAGGCGACGCACAACCCGTTTGCGGCGTTGGCGGGGTTGATGAAGAAAGACGACTGAGATCATCGTTGGCTGTACCGGCCTCATCGGGGGCAAGTCGAATCGTCGCACCGCCCCTCCCACATTTTGGAATGCATTCCCCTGTGGGAGGGGCTTGCCGCCGATAGCGATCGCCCAAGCACCACACTGCCCAAGACCGTATAATCGCGGTTTTTCCTGCAAGGCACCCTTCCCCGTGGGCAATAAACGCTACAGCTGCATCGGTCTGTATAACCCCAAATCCCCGGAAAATGTCGGCTCGGTGATGCGCGCCGCCGGCTGCTACGGCGTGGCTTCGGTGTTCTATACCGGCGTGCGTTACGAGCGCGCGCGGGATTTCATCACCGACACCAAGAAGGTGCATCACGACATTCCGCTGATCGGCATCGATGACCTGAAAAAGATCCTGCCCCTGGGCTGCATCCCCGTCGCCGTGGAACTGGTGGAAGGCGCCCGCCCGCTGCCCGAATACACCCACCCCGACCGCGCGCTGTACATCTTCGGCCCCGAAGACGGCTCGCTGGACAAAGAGATTCGCGACTGGTGCGAGGACGTGGTCTACATCCCGACCACCGGCTGCATGAACCTCGCCGCCACCGTCAATGTGGTGCTCTACGACCGCCTGGCCAAGGGCAATAACACCCGCTCGGGCCCCAAATACTGAAAGCCGGGGACGCAAATAGCGGGAACATCCGGCCATCACCAACAGTCAGCTAATGACACTTATCTTTGTTGGAGACGGATCATGAGCGACAGCAAAACCCTGCGACCTGTGATTGAACACCTGCAGCCGGACGAGCAGCGCCCCCAGAATGTGCACGGCTGGGAACGCATCGGCTCGGTAGCCGGTGGCGTGATGTTGGTCGGCAAAGGCCTGCGCCGTGGCGGGCTCTTCGGGCTGATCCAAGTGGCGATTGGCGGCGTGGCGCTGGCACGCGGTTTCACCGGCCACAGTTCGCTCAAGGACAAGCTCGAGCAAGGCCGCCAGGAAATGAACAGCGTACGTACCAAGATCGAGCGAGCGGGCGCGGAGCTGAAGAACCTGAAGACCAAGGCTGAAGTGGCGGCTGAAAAAGCGGTGAAAACCACGGGCTGAGTTCAGCGAGCCCTAATGCCAGTCAGTCAAGGCTTTTTGTAGGAGCGAGCTTGCTCGCGAAAAACGTCAACGATAACGCGTGCTTTCTGAATGATCGCGGTGCCTGTGAGTTTTTCGCGAGCAAGCTCGCTCCTACAGAGATCAGTGCAGCAGTTTGCTATCGAGCACCACCGACGACTCGCCAATGATATTCTCGGCCAGTTGCACAAACTCCTTCGTGGTCACGCTGCCCGCGCGCATCACCGCTTGCGCCAGGTCATCCAGCGAGCGCTTGTTATGGGTTTTCACGCGGATCTCGCGGTCCAGTTCCTGCAACACCACCACCGCCCGTGACACTGTTGCGCCACTGACGTGTTCGCCACGCAGGCTGGGCACAGCCTTGCCCTCCTTCGTCAGGCGCGTCTGTATCGCCTGATACCGCTCATCGGTGATTCCCCCGGCGCGACGGACCAGTTCAATGGCGTAGTACCCGGCCAGGCCTTCGCTGATCCAGTCACTGCTGTCGTGGTCATTGAAACGGGCGACGGCCTGCACCACTTCGCGGATCAACGGGCTGCTGCCGTCTTCACTGATCAGCGGCGTGCGGCTGTTGAGGTAGACCGAGTCACGCGCCGAAAAGGCGCCACGGCGCATCGGGTCGCTGGCGCCCACCACCAACAGTTTGGCCGGGTGGCGCGGGAACGCGGCTTCCACTTGCGGCCACACGAAGGTCAGCAGCGTCAACACATCCATACGCCGCATGCCCTGCCCCTTGGGCGACGTCACGGTGACGTCGGTCTGCCCCAGGCGCATGCGCCGGCTGCCCAGGCTACCGGCGAGCATCCAGCCGGTGGGGCGGTCGAACAGGCGGGACACGTTGTCGATGCGGAACCTGTTCTTGCCGATACGCGGCCAGGCGGTCTCGATGCTGTTCCAACCCGGCGGCAGGTCGAAGATCAGGCGCGCGACCAGCTCGACACCCTCCTGCTGGTCCAGCCGTGCGGCGGGCACCAGGTCGTCGCCGCGAAACAGCGCCCAGGCCGGCGTCATGCGCGCTTCGTAGGTGCCGGCTTTATGCGCGTGGCCCAGACGTACGCGGTAGGTCAGGCTGGCCTTGTCAGCGCTGGGTTGCCAGTGACCCCGACGACCATCGACCTTCCATTGCCCATCGGCCTTGAAATCGCTGTAGTCGCCGTCGCGGCCAAGGTCGAAATCCAGGCTGCGCACCGCAGAGCCCTGGGACAGGCTCACGCGCACCTCGGCCTGATCGCTCTGGGGCAGAAGTTTGACGTGGTAATCCAGGTCGACTTTTTTGGCGCACCACGCCGGCATGCTCAGCGCCAGCAACAGCGCCACTGTCGCCAGCTTGAATCCCACCTTCATACGCACTCCTGGTTAACCCGCGCGGAAGATCAGGTAATCCTCCCAGTCGTCCTCTGGCACGCTGCCTTCGCTGAGCATGCGCCCGGACTGGGAAATGCGTTCGTGGTGCACGGCGTCGCGGTCGCCGCAGACCAGGTGGTGCCACAATGGCAAATCCTTGCGCTCGCTGACCAGGCGATAACCGCAGGTGGGCGGCAGCCACTTGAACTGGTCGGCCTGCCCGGGCGTGAGCTGGATGCAGTCCGGCACCGACGCCCGACGATTGGGATAGTCGGTGCACTGGCAGGTTTTCAGGTCCAGCAGTTTGCAGGCGATGCGCGTGTAATAGACGCTGTTGTCGTCTTCATCCTCAAGCTTTTGCAGGCAGCACAGGCCACAGCCGTCGCACAGCGATTCCCATTCCTCCTGGTCGAGGTGTTCGAGGGTTTTGCGTATCCAGAAAGGTTCGACTTTGGCGGCCATGGCTCTGCATCAGTATCGGTAGGTTCAAAGGCCGCCAGTCTAGTGCCCAAGCCCCTCGGGGCCAAGCGCTTGCGACTGGCGGTGTAACAACACTTGTCAGTCTAGTGGCCGCGCAGTAGTTTTGAGCGCCGAATTGACGATCAGGAACTGCTCATGACCCGTGTTGCCGACTATCCGATCCACACCCAGTTCACCGAACGCTGGTCGCCTCGCGCCTTTACCGGCGAGAGCATCTCCAAAGAAACCCTGCTGAGCTTCTTCGAGGCGGCGCGCTGGGCACCTTCGGCCTACAACTCGCAGCCCTGGCGCTTTCTCTACGCCCGCCGCGACACGCCGGACTGGGAGCGCTTCCTGGGTTTGCTCAACGAGTTCAACCGGGGCTGGGCGCAGCATGCGTCGGCACTGGTGATCATCGCCTCGAAGACCGACTTCGTCGCCCCCGGCGCCACGGAAGAAACCCCGGCCCTGTGGCACACCTTCGACACCGGCGCCGCCTGGGCTCACCTGGCCTTGCAAGCCAGCCTCGCCGGCTGGCACACCCATGGCATGGCCGGCTTCGATCAGGAACTGACCCGCCAGGCGCTGAAGATCCCCGCAGGCTATGCGCTGCACGCCGCCGTGGCAGTGGGCAAGCTGGGCGACAAGTCGAGCCTGCCCGAGTACCTGCAAGGCCGCGAAGCGCCGAGCCCGCGCAAGCCGCTGAGCGAGCTGGTTTCGGAAGGTGACTTCAACCTCTGAGTTATGCGCAGAACCCATGAATGCCAGTTTGTAGGAGCGAGCTTGCTCGCGAAAAACGTCAACGATAACGCGTGCTTTCTGCATGAACGCGGTGCCTATGAGTTTTTCGCGAGCAAGCTCGCTCCTACAGGCTGGCATTAGGGCTTGCCCCTCCCACATTTTTTACCGTGTCGTATCAGTAGCCGCGCTCGAAATCCACTTCCCCGCGCAGGGCTTGTTTGGCCTGATACGCCCGCACGTTCTGCACGAACAACTCCACCATCATTGCCGGCGAGGTCGGGGCCGAGCTGTGCCCGGTCAACAGCAAGCCCCACGCCGTCCAGAACGGGTGGCGTTGCGGCAGCGGCTCCTGGCGACAGACGTCGATCACCGCTCCGGCCAGGTGTCCCTCCTTGAGGGCTTCGACCAGATCGGCATCCACCACCGCCACACCGCGCCCGACGTTGATGAACAAGGCAGTCGGCTTGAATTGCTTGAACAGTGCGGCGTCGTACAGGTCATGGGTGTCAGGGGTGTTGGGCAGCAGGTTGATCACATAATCCACCTCCCCCACCAGCCGGCCCAATTGATCGAGCCCGGCGACTTCGATAAACGGCGCCTGCTCGCGGGCCTGGCTGGCGATGCCATACAGCTTGACGCCAAACGGCAGCAGGAACTGCGCTACGCTCTGGCCAATGTCGCCGGTGCCGACCACAAGCACCTTGCGCCCGGCCAGGCTCTGGCCCTGGCGGCTGTCCCACTTGCGCTCGACCTGGCTGACCAGCCGCGCCAATACTTCACGCTCGTGCCCGAGCATGTAGGTCAGGACGAATTCAGCCATGACCTGGCCAAAGATGCCGACCGCGCGGGTCAGGCGATAATCACGCGGCAGGCCTTCGGCCAATAGGGGCGTAATGCCGGCCCAGGTCGACTGCAACCATTGCGGATGGTGGCCCTGGCGCAACAGCGTCGCCAGCAGGTCCGGCTGGCCCAGCCATACCGGGGAATCGGCGGCCAGACGCGAGAGTTCGGCCGAGTTGCCGCTGGTCAGCACCTCAAGGTCCGGCGCGGCTTCGCGAAGCAATTGGGCGTAGAGCGGGTGATCCTGTTCAGCAATCAGAACACGCATGGTTCAAACCTTTCAAAAACAGTGCGGACGGCCGCCCGCATCCTTACGGCCACCGTCCTCTAATACAATTCCATTCAAGCCTGCGCCCTGAGACGGGCGCTGATCGATCACATCGGGTCGTTGCGGCGCAGCAGCTCTTCAGGCAGGTGCTCGATGTACTCGTCCTCGGCGGGCGGCATTTGCAGGTGATAGCCCTGCTGGTCGAGGTTTTCCAGGACCACGGCGATGTCCTCGCGTGACAGTTTGCGCTCGGGCGTCAGCACCATGTCGAAGGCGTGATGCGGCTTGCCAAAGGCGACCATCAACGGCTCCGGCACTCGCTCCAGGGCGTCGCTCTTGAGGACATAAAGGTACATGCCGTCTTTTTTCAGGCTGCGATAAATCGAGCAAATACGTTTCAAGGCTGTTCTCCGGCATTGGCCAGGCTGTCGAGCAGCACCTGGCCCATCAATTCGCGACGCCAGCCACGCAGCGAATCGGGTAATTGGTAAGGCCCATCGGGATAGCCACTTTTGACCAGGGCTTCGAGGGTTTTCTTGCGCAGCATCAGTTCCGGCGCCATGTCCAGGCGCTCGGCGAACGCCTGGCCCAGGGCGCGCAGTTGCTTGATCAGCGCGGCGGCGTCGACCGGCAGCGGTTCAGGTACGGCAGGCGGCCATTGGTCCATGGGCACGCTGCCCGCACGCTTGATCAGGTCGAGCAGGAACTGGCCGTCCTGACGCACGGTGCGCGGGTGCATGTCTTCGATCTTGCCCAGGGCGGCGAGGTTATCCGGCTGGGATTTGGCCAGGGGCCATAACGAGTGCTCACGCACGATGCGGTTGCGCGGCAGGTCACGGGCGCGGGCTTGCTGCTCGCGCCAGGCGCACAGTTCACGCAATACGGCGAGCTGGGCGCGGGACAGCTTCCACGCCAGCTTGGCGTCGCGGTACACCTCGTACGGGTCGACTTCGCGGCGCAGGTTGGCCACCAGTTCGGCGCCGTCTTCCAGTACCCAGGCGTATTTGTCATCGCTCAATTGCGGGCGCAGGCGGATGTAGACTTCGGCCAAGTGCACGGCGTCTTCGGCGGCATAGCTCACCTGGGTTTCGGACAAGGGCCGCTGCAGCCAGTCCGAACGCGTCTCGCCCTTGGGCAGGTCGATATCGAGCACCGCCTGCACCAGCCGCGAGTACCCCATGGAGAACCCGAGGTTCAGGTAAGCAGCAGCCAACTGGGTGTCGAACAACGGCGCCGGCAGGCTGCCGGTCAGACGCAACAGCACTTCCAGATCTTCGCTGCAGGCATGTACCACCTTGATCACACCCGGGTTTTCCAGCAAGGCGGCCAAGGGTTGCCAGTTGTCGATGGTCAGGGGATCGATCAGATACGCGCGCACGCCATCACCGATCTGGATCAGCCCGGCAATGGGGTAGAAGGTGTCGACCCGCATGAATTCGGTGTCGAGGGCGACGAATGGCAACTGCTGCCATTGGGCGCAATGCTGGCCGAGGCTATCGTTGTCGCAGATCCAGTGAATATCGATGGCCACACGGCTCTCCCTTGAAGAATGGCGCGCAGTATATATCGCGAAAGGGACTTGCGAGCATCCGCAGTGCACAGGCAACCGCGAAAACTCAGACAGAAGAGGAAGAATAATCCGACAGGCGGAAGCTATCACCTCTGAAGCTATCCCCTCTTACGCAGGACGTAGACACACCAGAGTTTGGAGCCGGGCAGGAACTCCCGCTGATTCAAGACTTTGAAGCCGGCCTGGCGAAACTCCTCCTCAACCGGGATACGCGCGTCCACGGACACAATCACCGTGTCGCGGCTGACTCGGTGGAATTCCCGCAGCAAGGCCAGGCGCACCTCGGTATCGGGCGCATGGCGAAACAACTCCAGGCAGAAGATGCAATCCACCGCATTCGCCGACAGACCAATGGAAAACGCTGAGCCCGGGAATGTCTTGACGCGTTTGAGCAACGCCGCCGAGTGATGGGTGCGGGCGTGGTCGAGCATGTCCTGGGAAGGGTCCGACGCCAGGATCACCCGATTGACGTGCTCAGCCAGCACCGGCCAGAACCGCCCGGAGCCGCAGGCAAGGTCGAGGATCAACCCGGGCTCCCCGGCGACCTTCAACGCATGGCGCACCAACCGTGCATCGCGCCACGCGGCCAGACGCTGCAACAGCCCGGGCGGATCGGTATCACCACAGACCCTGGCATGCTCACGGTCATAGCGCTCGGTGAATTCGGTCTCGATGGAGGATGGAGGTTGTGGCGACATCGCGGGCTCATGGTGGACAAAACGGAAGTAAAACGACCTTGATCGGCAGCTTAACCACTGCAACGTGAAAAAAAGGTCGAAAGCCGCAACGCCGTCAATCCCGCACCTTGCCACCCTGCCCCGCGCTGGAAATAATGTCCGCCCGACCTGCCCCAAGGACTCGACCGCATGAAAGCTCCTCTAGCCCTGTGTGTACTGGCGAGCGTGGCCACCACCGCCCTGGCCGATACCAGCCCGTCACGCCTGGACGAGGTCATCGAGCGTGGCACGCTGACGGTGTGCACCACCGGCGACTACATGCCCTACACCTCGCTGCGTGCCGATGGCCGCTACCAGGGCATTGATATCGCCATGGCCGAGTCCCTGGCCAAGAGCCTCAACGCGACGGTCACCTGGGTGCCGACCACCTGGAAAACCCTGATGCCGGACTTCCTGGCCCAACGCTGCGACATCGCCGTCGGCGGGATTTCGGTGTCACTGGAGCGCCAGAAAAAAGCCTTCTTCAGCCAGCCGCTCGGTGTCGACGGCAAAATCCCGCTGGTACGTTGCGCCGACGTGCAGCGCTACCAGAGCGTCGAGCAAATCAACCAGCCCCAGGTGCGCGTGATCGAACCGGCGGGCGGCACCAATGAAGTGTTTGCCCGCGCCCATCTGGGCCAGGCGCAGATACGCCTGCACGACAACGTGAGCATTTTTGACGAACTGCTGGCGGGCAAGGCCGACGTGATGATCACCGACGCCAGCGAAGCGCGTTACCAGCAAAAGCAAAAACCGGGACTGTGCGCGGTCAACCCCGATCGGCAGATGCAATACAGCCAGAAAGCCTTCCTGCTGCCGCGCGACGATGTGGCCTGGAAAAGCTACGTCGACCAATGGTTGCACTTGAGCGTGGCGACCGGCGTGTATGACGGCATTGTCAGTCAGTGGCTGGCGGCGCCTTGATCAGCTCGACAAAGGCCGCGCACGCGGCGCTGCGATAGGCGCCCCTGCGGCTGAGCAGCCCTACGGTGCGGTGCGGCAGCGGCGGCTCGATGGCCACGGCGTGCAACCCGGCCTGGGCCAGGGCCAGTGCGCGGGGCAGGATGGTCGCCAGTGAAGTGTTACGCACGATTTCAATGATCGCGCCGATGGAGTTGGCCTCCATGACGATGCGCGGTGTCACGCCCTGCCGGCGGCAGTAGTCATCGATATAGCGGCGCGTGGCAAACCCCGGATCGAGCAGGACCAGCGGCTGCTCGAACCCTGCCGACCGATTCACCTCGGGCGAATCCGCCCGCACCACCACGCTCAAGGCCTCGGCAAACAATGCCTCACACTCGATATCCGGCCCGTGCTCGCCGGCAAAGCCGATGCCGATATCCAGCAAATCCTCGCCCAGCGCGGCTTCGATGCGGTCCTGGGTCAACTCTTCGACGCTCAAGGTGATGCCTGGGTACAGCCCATGGAACCGCGCCAGCAACGGGCCGATCAGGTAAGCGGTAAAGGTCGGGGTCATCGCCAGGCGCAGATGCCCGCGGCTCAAGTCCTGTACGTCATGCATCGCACGGGTGCCGGCCTCCAGGTCCTGCAAGGCCAGCCGGGCAAAGCGTACATAAGCCTGCCCCGCATCCGTCAGGCTGACGCTGCGCCCGGTACGATCGAGCAGCGGCGCGCCCAGGGTGTCTTCAAGTTGCTTGATCTGTTGTGACAAGGTCGGCTGCGACACATGCAGCGCCTGGGCCGCGCGGGTGAAATTGCGGTGCTCGGCAACGGCCAGCAAGTAACGGATATGGCGCAACAGCATCAACGACGCTCCAACTATAGGCAGGGCTTATAGAAACCATAATAAGCCGGTCTTGGACGCTATAGACGAAAACTTCCATCCTTGCCCATCAGTCACGCAAGGAGAAACCCTCATGCAGCACCTCATCGACGGCTTTCGCAAATTCCAGCGCGAAGCCTTTGCCCAACGCAGCGACCTGTTCAAACACCTGGCCACCACGCAAAACCCCGGCACGCTGTTCGTGTCGTGCTCCGACAGCCGTGTCGTCCCGGAACTGCTGACCCAGCAGGAACCCGGCGACCTGTTCGTCATCCGCAACGCCGGCAATATCGTGCCGTCCTACGGGCCGGAACCGGGCGGCGTATCGGCCACGGTCGAATATGCGGTGGCGGTACTCGGCGTAAGCGACATCGTGATCTGCGGCCACTCCGACTGCGGCGCAATGACCGCCATCTCCACCTGCACCTGCCTGGACCACCTGCCTGCGGTAGCCAACTGGTTGCGCCATGCCGAGACGGCCAAGGTGATCAACGCCGCCCGCCAGCACGTCTCGGACGCGGCGCGCCTGGATGCCCTGGTGCGTGAAAACGTGGTCGCTCAATTGGCTAACCTCAAGACTCACCCATCCGTCGCCCTGGCGCTGGAGCAAGGCCGGCTGAACCTGCACGGCTGGGTATACGACATCGAAACCGGTGGCATCGACGCACTGGACGGACGCAGCGCACGCTTCGTGTCCCTGCTCGAACACCCGACCACCCGCGCTCACGCCGCCTGAACCTATTCAACCCAAGAGGACTTCATCATGCTGCAATCGAACTTTTCCCAAACCCCTCGCCTGGCCCTGGCCGACACCGTCATCGACCTCAAGGCACGCAAGGACCTGTCCTGGCAGGACCTCGCCGACGGCACCGGCCTGAGCCTGGCCTTCGTCACCGCCGCCCTGCTCGGCCAGCATCCACTGCCCAAGGACGCCGCCGACGTAGTGTGCGCCAAACTCGGCCTGGACGAGGACGCCAGCCGCCTGCTGCAAAGCGTGCCCCTGCGCGGCAGCTTCCCCGGCGGCGTGCCGACCGATCCGACAATGTACCGGTTCTACGAAATGCTGCAGGTCTACGGCTCCACCCTCAAGGTCCTGGTGCATGAGCAGTTTGGCGACGGCATCATCAGCGCGATCAACTTCAAGCTCGACATCAAGAAAGTCGAAGACCCGGACGGAGGTTCGCGCGCGGTGATCACCCTGGACGGTAAATATCTGCCAACCAAACCCTTCTGATCGTTCGCCGAACCGTCTACGCTCTTGTCATTCCAACAAGACCGAGGGACGGGTAGATGAACACACTGCTACGACTCGCCTGGCTGCTGCTGTTGTGCGGCAGCCAGGTGCACGCCGACACGGCCAATGACGCCGACGCTCAAGCGGCCAAGGCGTTGCTGGAAAAGGCCCTGGTTTACTACCAGAACAATGGCGACAAGGCGTTGGCCGCTTTCAGCCGCCAGGGCGAATTCATCGACCAGGACCGTTACGTCTTCGTGGTCGACACCAAAGGCGTGCTGCTGGCCAGCGGCGGCCCCTCCTCGGCCTTGATCGGTCGCGACGTGTCCGAAGTCCTCGGGCCTGATCTGCAAGCCTCGTTCAAACACGCCATCAGCGCACCCGAAGGCCAGGGTATCCAGCAGGCCGATTATCGCTGGCAGAACTGGAATGACGGCAAGGTCGAACACAAGCACGTGTTTTACCAGCGGGTGGGCGAGCGCATCCTGGCGGTCGGCTATTACCTGCCACGGGCCACGCCGGAGCAGGCGCGGGCGCTGCGCAACAAGGCGGTGAACGCGCTGGTGAAGGACGAAGCGGGGACGCTCAAGGCGATCAACTCATTGCAGGGTGGTTTCCTGCAGGATGATCTCTACGTGTTCGTGGTTGACCTGGATACCCGGCGCTATGTGGCACACGGCACCAACCTGCGTTTGATCAATACCGATTTCGCCAAGGTCAACGACCCGGATGGCCGGCCTGTCGGGGAGCCGATCCTTGCGTTGATGGGAGAGCAGGATCAGGGGGAATATAAATACCGCTGGAAGAACCCGGTGACCGGGAAGATTGAGAATAAGCATGCTTATGTGCGCAAGGCCGGGCATTTGATGGTGGCGGTGGGGTATTACAGTCCCTGATTCGTCTGGCGAGTACCTATCTAACGCATATGTACGCTGTTGGCTTTATGTGGGAGGGGGCTTGCCCCCGATGAGCATAGGTATCTACACAACTCAGGAGCGCCCAACCGCAACCACGATGCGAAGCGAGCCGCTCTTGATCTTGATCTGCTTTTGATCTCAGGCGCCCCGTTAAACCACGCTGGCCGAACGCAGGCTTGAATCC